>JAOAAG010000169.1 GCA_026418995.1 Anaerolineae bacterium | reverse complement strand
ATAAGAGACAGATAGAGGGACTGCGCCGCCCCGATCGAGGCATCGTCCGGGTGCTGGGACTGGACCCGCAGCGAGACGGCTACGAACTCCGCCGCCGCATCGGTGTCCAGTTACAGCAGGCCGCGCTTCATCCCCGGCTGAAGGTCTGGGAGGCGCTGGACCTCTTCGGCTCTTTCTACCCCCGCCGTATAGATGGAGAGGCTTTGCTGGAACAACTGGGACTGGCCGATAAGCGTACCGCTTACTTCGACAAACTCTCCGGTGGTCAGAAACAACGCCTTTTCATCGCCCTGGCGCTGATCAATGACCCGGACCTGGTCTTTCTGGATGAGTTGACCACTGGCCTGGACCCGCAGGCCCGCCGGGCGATGTGGGACCTGGTACAGGATATCCGGAACCGGGGTAAGACCGTTTTCCTTACCACTCACTACATGGAGGAAGCAGAGCGGCTCTGTGACCGCGTAGCGATTATAGACCACGGGAAAATCGTTGCCCTGGACACGCCGGAGAACCTTATTCGTTCCCTGGGGGCCGAGCATCGGGTCGTCTTCAGCGCTGACGCGCGGCTGAACGTAGACATACTCCGCCAGGCGCCTGGCGTGACCCGTGTGGAGCGCATCGGGGAGCGGGTGGTCGTCTACGGAAAGGGGGAGGGGCTGGTTGGTGGAGTAGTGGGGCTGCTGGAGCAGAACAGAGTGCCCTTCCGTGACCTGCACACGGAGCAGCCGTCGCTGGAGGATGTTTTCCTGGCCCTGACGGGGAAGGAGATGAGGGAGTGAGGCGTGAGGCGTGAAATGCATGGGAGGCGAACTATGCGCGGCATTGGGAAACTGTTCCTGACGCAAGCTAAACTCTACCTGCGAGAGCCTGTTGCGACCTTCTTCACTATATTCTTCGCACCATTGATGCTGTTGCTTTTCGGCGCTATCTACGGTAACAAGCCCAGCCCCCTGTTCGGCGGTCGGGGTTCGATGGACGTTTCGGTCCCCTCGTACATCGGGCTGATTATTGTCACCGTGGCGCTCATCGGCCTGCCCATCGGGACGGCAGCGGCCCGCGAGAGCGGTAGCCTGCGGCGCTTCCGGGCCACCCCCCTCCATCCCCTGGCCTATATGCTCAGTGATATCGCCAGTTATCTTCTGATGACCGTGGCAGGAGTATTGATCCTGTTCCTCACTGGAAAACTGGTTTTCAACGTCCGTTTTGAGGGCAACTTCCTGAGCGTGCTGGCAGGATTTCTGTTGGGGACGCTGGCTTTCTTCGCCCTTGGATACCTGGTCGCCAGTCTGGCCCCCACAGCCCGCATCGCTCAAACGGTGGGGATGGTGTTGGCCTACCCAATGATGTTTCTCTCCGGGGCCACCCTCCCCTGGGAAATGCTACCGAAGGGGGTCAAGGCCGTTGCCCAGTACATCCCGTTGACCCACGTGGTAAGGCTGATAAAAGGCCTCTGGTTCGGTGAATCGTGGAGCCAGCACTGGACAGAGGTGGCCGTGCTCACGGGATGCCTGCTGGTGGGGGGAGTTGTCGCTGCGAAGACTTTTCGCTGGGAGTGAAGTGTCCGGGCTGTTGCGAAACATCCCTCCTCTACCACAGCTCGAAGCGAAGAGGTAACACATGAAAGCGCTGTGCTTCTATGAACACGGAGACCTGGACGTTTTGCGTTATGCCGATGTCCCTGCTCCTGAGCCGGGGCCGCATCAGGTGCTGGTGAAGGTGCGCGCCTGTGCCCTCAATCATCTGGACGTGTGGGTAAGGCGGGGATGGCCTGGCCTGAAGCTGGAGCTGCCCCACTGGTGCGGCGCGGACGTGGCCGGCGAGATCGCTGCCCTGGGCGAGGGGGTGACGGGTTGGGAGATCGGCCAGCGGGTGGTCGTGGACCCGGGCATCAATCTGACAGCGGACGAGTTCACGCGCCGGGGTGAGGACTCCCTCAGCCCTGATTACGTCATTCTGGGAGAGCAGGTGCGCGGCGGACAGGCCGAATACGTGGTCGTCCCGGCGGCTAATCTTATGGCTATCCCCGACGGCTGGGATTTTCCCCAGGCTGCTGCCCCACTGCTGGTCGGGCTGACCGCCTGGCGTATGCTCATTCACCGCGCTGCCCTGCGCGCCGGCGAGTCTGTGCTGATCATCGGGGCCGGCGGGGGTGTCAACTCGATGGCCATCCAGATCGCCAAACTGGCCGGTGCCACCGTCTACGCGCTCACCAGCAGCGAGGAGAAGATGGAGAAGGCCCGCCAGCTCGGCGCCGACGTCGTGCTCAACTACCGTGAGGACCCCCAGTGGAGTAAAACGCTCTACAGGCTCACCGAGCGGCGCGGGGTGGATGTGGTGGTTGATAACGTGGGACAGGCCACGCTGTCACAGAGCCTGCGTGCCGTCAGGCGGGGCGGACGCATCGTCATCGTCGGCAACACCTCCGGCCCCCTGTGTGAGGTGGACCTGCGTTTCATCTTCGGCAAACAGGTCAGCCTCATCGGCTCGACGATGGGCTCCCATCAGGACTTCCGCGACGTGATGGGGCTGGTCTGGGCCGGCAAGTTGAAGCCGGTGATAGACCGGGTGCTTCCCCTGGCCGAGGGCAAAAGGGCGTTCGAGGTGCTGGAGCGAGGCGAACAGTTCGGCAAGATTGTGCTCGTGCCCTGAAGGGCCCTGCTCCGTGCTAGGCGTCGGCCTATCCCATCACGGCCAGCACGTCGTTCTCCTCCCGCATCCGGTCCACGGGGATCAGGTTACCTGCCAGCTCCGCGCCGTTGAGGAGGAGACGCGCCACCCCCTTCTGCGCTCCATCAGGATTCTCCACCCGGATGTTCAACCATCTGCCGCGAAAGAGGCGTCGCACGGTGAACCCCTCCCAGTTCGCAGGGATACAGGGGTCAATGCGCAGCCCCTCGACTTCAGGTCGGATGCCCAGAATGTACTGGGTGGCGGCATAGTACGACCAGGGGGCTGTACCGGTAAGCCACGGTAGCCCACCTGCCCCAAAGCGCGGGCTGAACTGGCTGTTGGTGCCCTGGCAATGGACGTAAGGCTCAATCAGGCGCACTTCGGCGATGTCATTGAAGCGGGAAGGCATGTAGGCGCGGTAATGCCGATACGCGCGGTCGCCGTTGCCTAGAATACAGTCGGCGATCACCGCCCAGGCCTGCGTATGGTTGAAGATAGCCGCATTCTCCTTCTGGCCAGGGTTGTAGAGCGAACCGCCGTAAAGAGGACTCCACCTTCTGAAGGGCGGCGCAAAGAGCGCCAGGCCATATTCGCTCGCCAGGTGCTCCTCGACGGCGTCCATCGCCATGCGGGCCTGCTCCGGGGTGGCGGCCCCGCTGATAACGGCCCAGCTCTGTGAGTTCAGGAAGATGCGCCCTTCCTCGTTCTGGCGCGAACCCAATACCATGCCGTCCTCGCGGTATTTGCGCACGAACCACGCGCCATCCCAGCCATACCGCTGAATAGCCTTGTCCAGTTTCGCCATCGCTGCGATGGCCCAGGCCGCCTCTTCCGGCTGCTTCAGCAGGCGGGCGATGTCGGCATAGACCCCCAGGCCATAGCGCACCTGAAAGGCGACGAAGAGGCTTTCTCCGCCCGGCCCCAGGCAGTCATTCCAATCGGCACGCAGGGCGCTAGGCAGGCCATGCGGGCCACACCGCGTGAGGTTGAATTCAAGCGCCCGCCGCAGATGGCCGAATACCGTATCCTCCCCTCTATCGGAGTAGGGAAGCACCTGCTCGTAAAAGGCGATATCCCCGGTCTCCGCCACGTAGGCAGGCACCGTATTAAAGAGCCACAGACAATCGTCGGAGCGATACTCGTCCGGCGGCGTCGGCTCCATCTGACCGGGCCGATGGTCAAAGGGCTTGACCAGCGGACGCGCGCCACCAGTGGACTCCTGGCCCGTGATCATCAGTGCCAGCCGCTCGCGGGCCTGCTGAGGAATCAGAGGAACGACGCCCAGGATGTCCTGCACTGTATCCCGATAGCCGAAGCCGTCGCGCCCGCCGGCATAGATCAAGCTTGC
Organism: Anaerolineae bacterium; assembly: GCA_026418995.1. Classification (GTDB taxonomy): domain Bacteria; phylum Chloroflexota; class Anaerolineae; order B4-G1; family B4-G1; genus JAOAAG01. The sequence continues at coordinate 29,810 of JAOAAG010000169.1, read as the reverse complement.
TGCGCGGCTCCACTCAAAGGTCACCAGCGCGTTGTAGGCGTTCCAGACGTTCACCATGTGGTCGAAATCCGGGTCGGGCGATTGGACCTGGAATCTCGCCAGCCGCCCATGCCATTCAGCCTTGAGGCGCTCGAACTCGGCGGAGGCCCGCTCCAGACTCCCGAACGCGGCGCGTGTCTGCACCCCTTCGACCTCCGCCCGGCCCACGCCGAGCAATACCAGCAGTTCTCTCGTCTCACCGGGACCCAGCTCGAGGTCCACCTGGACGCAGCCGCAGCCGTTATCGCCGTAGGCCTTCGAGCCGGAACAGGCGCCCCGTTCCACGGTGAGCGGATTGTGGTAACCCCGGTAGGGGCCGAGGAACACTTCGCGGTCTAGTTCATAGCCCACCACCTCCGCACCCACCAAGGCCAGCCAGCACATGCTGGGGAGATCGCCGATCATCGCTGGGGCATTTTCCCGGCTGGCATAATGCACCATCCCGGCACGCAGGTCACTGCGGGCCAGATACGCGCTGTACTGACGGTTGAAAGAATCCTGGTGGATATTCCACTCGCTGGCGAATTCACAGTAGGTGAAGACACTGAGAGAGCGGGGGCGGCCGCTTGCGTTGTGCACCGCCAGTCGCCAATACTCGAAGCGTTGCCCCAGCGGCACGAAGTAGGTCGCCACGGTACGGATGCCTGCGTATTCGCTTTCGATCACTGTGTAGGCGGTGCCGAAGCGGCAGATGCTCCTGTACACGTCGAGCGGCTTGCCCACCGGCTGCCAGGAAGCGCTCCAGTAGTCGCCGCTCTCCCGGTCACGCAGGTAAAAGTAGCGCCCTGGCTGATCCAGAGGAATGGTGTTTGGATGGCAGCGCAGAAAGCGCCCCACCTCGGCGGAGCGATAGAACGAATAGCCCCCGGCGTTGTTGGTGATGATCATTCCATACAGAGGAGAGCCAGAGTAGTTACTCCATGGCCGTGGCGTGTCGGGACGTTCAACCACGTACTCGTAATGTTCGTCGTCAAAATAACCGTAGCGCACTTCGGCCTCCTTGTACCAGGTGTACAGCTTGCTCTTATCGGTTCACGGCGAGGGCCGGGAAGTCGGAGTAGGGACCGGTGAGATCGTGGGCGTAGGGAGTACGGTAACCGGGATGAACGTGAAGCTACGCAAAAAGGCGTCGAACGCCGCCCGCGCCACAATGTCTGATGGGGTATTGAATTGCACGTTATAAGGATAGAAAGTTAGCCAGTAGGCCCGCTCATCGTGGACAATCACGATCCAACGGCTGCCCCAACGTGCGCCAGGGAAGCCCGTTAACTCCATAGCCAGCTCCCCACCCACCGTCAGGCAACAATGAGTCTCGATCTGAGCACGGAATTGAGGTACGATGGGACTGAGCCTGTGCTCCACCGTATCGGTGACCGTGCCCCCGGCCTCTCCCACAGAAACGTTAACAGTATACCTGCCAAAGACCTGCTCCTCACCCATACATAGGTGGCTTCTGAATTCGACTCCTGTCAAAGGTTGCCCTGCCGGGTTGGGGAGTTCCCGGTACTCTGTGACTTCCCAATCAAACGGATATTCGACAGCGAAGCCCAGATACGGGTCACTGTAGCGCATGATGTGCACTGTAGGGGTGGGGCTCTTTACCGATAGTTCTGGCGTAAATGCCAGCGTCTGGCCCCCGGACATGGAGGGAGTCGCACGAGTGCTGCAGTTGACCGAGGACGACATGATCAGTGTCGCTACAATCATAGCTGGCAGTAATCGTCGGCAGCCCGGTTTCGCCCTGGGTGACCACCAGTGTACTGTCCAGGTTTGGCACAAAGGCCTGAGCGGATCAGAGGGTAGTCTCACTGCCCCTCGTTCCCTTCTCCCACCTCAACTGCCGCAGGAATACGCCGCTGCGCACAGAGTGCTCCAGGTGATAGGTGATGTAGTGCTGCATGACTCGCTCGGCCTCGGCGTACAGCGCTGGCGCCACACTCTGCCCGCGCAGCCGGGTGTACGGGCCGCGCTGGCACTCTTGCAGAAACCCCAAAGCGGCAGGCGAGAGGGGCACGACGGTTTGCACACCCTTGCAGCCATCATAGCACTTCGGGCAGAGCGCCCCACCCCGCGCCGGGTCAAGCCCATAAGGCCGCCGTTCCCCCTGTGCTCCCCTGGGTGACAGCAAGACTAAGGCCGCATGCTCACCGACGCAGCGGAACAGTTCAGGGCGAAAGCCAGCCAGCCCCAGCAGGTGTTGCTCGTAAAAGCGGACGACCAGGTCGAGGTCGCGCTCCTGGCACAGCCAGGTGAGTGTACGGTCGAGCAGGTCGAAAAGGGCCGGCCCTCCTTCGTCCTGGGCAAAGAAACAGTCGAGCAGCTCGACGACGTAGCGGGCGTAGGCGCCGCGCGTGAGGTCCTCGCGCAAAACCGCGTGCGGCTCGACCGTCTCAACCTGGCTGACAATGTCCCAGGAATAGGGGACGCGCGAGACGACGAAATTGGAGCGCGAGAACAGCTCGACGTGACCAGCCTTACGGCTGCGTATCTTGCGCACTCCCTTAGCGACAACTTCGATTTTGCCCTGCGGCGTGCAGAGCGTGAGCACCCGGTCAGCCTCGCCCTGGTCACGCCGGCGGATGACGATACCCTCGGTTCGGTAAAGCCGCTCGTTGCTCATGCTCAGACCTGCGCCGTGGATTATACCATAAAAGCTTCGCAGGTGAAGTTTGGGAATTACAAAAGGGGCAGGCTACCACGCCTGCCCCTGTCGTTGTGGGCACTGCCGAACGCGGCGGAGCACTAGCCTCTGCGGTTGCGCATCACCAGTGGCATGTAGATCACATAGGGCCTGGAGGCGGTGTTCTGGACAATGTTCGAGCAGATCGCATCGCCCAGCGTCCCACCCTCCGGCACAATGCACGCCTGGTTGCTCACTGTTGCCTGTCCGGGAGTCGGCAGGTCCACCGCAACCACGAAGCTGACGATGGCGTGGCCGGTCTCCGGGATGGTCAGCGCGCCCCCGACGGCGCCCTCGGCATAGGTGATGCCCGCCGGCGCTTCCACGAAGCGCACAAAGTGGAGATTCGTCAGCGGGTCGTGGAGCACCCCGCCCGTGCCGGGAACGCCCGCGATGTCAATCGTATAGGTCAGCAGGTCACCGTGCCGCACGTTGCCGGTGGGTGCGACGGTCTTTGTCACCGTGAAGTCGGACACCGCCTCCTTAGCCACCATAGCCGCCACGAACACCAGGCGGGCATTGTAGGATAGGGAGTGCTCGCTCACCGTCCAGTCAGAGTTGTTGTCCACGTAGCACTTGCCGTAGAACTGGGAGTACGAGAGGCCGCCGCCATCGAACTGGTTTGGCCCCTCCGCCATGTAACCTGGCGGGATACCAGGCTTCTCGTCGTTGCTGTAGATATGCGAGAAGAGCGTCTGTACGCTATCCTGCCCATACCCGGCCACGTAGCTGTGGCGGATGGGGTTGATGCCCAGGATATAGTTCAACTGGGCGCGCGCAGCGCGGATGAGGCGGGCGTCGTAGTTACCCGCGATCTTGCTTCCACGCGCCAGGATGATGATGGTCTCCAGCGTGACCCCATTGCTGCCCCAGTAGTAGTCCGAGTCTTCATCCTCACCACCCTCTTTCAGGAAATTGCGCCAGGGATAGGTTTCGGAACGCTGGAGCTGCATTTCGCGCCACTGGTTGAAGTGCTGGATGAACCACTCCTTCTCGGTCGGGTCGGCATTGGGCGACTCGTTGTAGGCCATGAAGGCGCGCAGGAACAGGCCGCCGGCATTCTCTGTCGTCGTCAGCCAGTCGGAGGCATAGGCCTGGTAGTGGTCGAGGAAGTAGTTGTTGTAGGTAATGGCACCAGTGGCCTTGAATAGCTCCGCAGCAGCCCAGAAGCGCGCCGGTGGCTCAGGATCCCAGGAAAGATGGCAGCCCTGCCAGTAGTCAGGATAGCACTCGGGGTGGGCCTCCAGGTAGCGCCAGCCAGCTTCCGCTGCAGCTAGCAAGCGGTCGGCGTAGTCTTCATCAAACGGACGGTAAACGACCGAGGCATGTGCCAGGTAAGCGACACCTTTGGCTGTACCCTGTGTTGGCTTGGTGTTGGGAACCGTACCGCCCAGCAGGTCCTCAATGTAGCGCACCTGATCGTCCTCATCAGGCATCTCTTTGCCTGATTGCGGGTTATTCGGGTAGACGCGCTCGTAGAACCCGCCGTCCGATGGGTCTTGCATCTTCAGTACCCAATCCAGTTCCCACTTTACCTCGTCCAGCAGGTCGGGTATGCCGTTGCCGCTTTCAGGGATGTTGAGCTGGCCATCAGTGAACACCTCCGGGAACATCTCGTAGGCGCTCAGCAGGTCGTTGACCGCGGTGGCCGCATAGGGCACGTACTTCCCATAGTCTCCAGCATCGTACCAACCTTGGGAGACGTCGAAGGTAGTGGTGATGGTATTCGCGTAACCCTCGAGATAGGAGCGGAGATGCACGGCCGAGTCCTGGGGATGGCCGAGGCCGCGCGCCCAGGCGCCGGCATGCTCAGCGGTGAGTGTGATGCCCTGACGCTGGTAGTAGAAGTACCGCGCGGCATCCACAACGAGTGGGTGGTAGATGTCCTTACCGATCTCAAACTCCAGCGAGCTGTTTCCGCCAATGAGAGTGCCGGTCGCCGGTACCGTCACGTCTATGTAGTACCGGCCGGGCGCCGTCAGGGGCGTGAAGTCGGCCTTGAGGATCTTCTCACCCGATACGTAGCGGTCGAAGTCGGTCACCAGCGAGAGGGTGCCAGTGTAGACCGGCTCGTGATCGTCCGCACGGCGGACGACAAATTGTGCGCCCTCATCAAGCGGCAACTCTTCGTAGAAGCCAGTTACCAGCGCATACTTCTCCGCCTGCGTATTGTAACCGAGCTGGTTGACCTTGATAGCCGGGAAGCCAGCTTCATCGTCGGGGGAGGTGAACTTCAGATCGTTGATCCAGATTGTCTTGGCGTACGGGCCCCAATAGTCCTCGCTGAACCGCACGTCCCGCACCTGGCGCAGGTTGAACTCGGGATCGCTACCGAAATTGAAATCCCGCAGGGGGATTTTGACATGCTGCCATTCAGTGCTGATGGTTACGTAATTGGCAGTGTTGACCGTGAGGTTATGTTCTACGCCAGAGGCCCGGCCAGGTACAACGTCCGTCAAGGTGATGTTGAAGTGCTCACCACCGCTGGCGCTCTTGACGTTGAATTCGAGAAACCCGTTCTCGGCATAGTTCTCCAGGCTGTAGGAGGTCCAGCCCTTGCCGGCCAGGATCACCAGCCACCACCACTTGTTAGGTCCGCTGATCTCGAGTTTCAGAGATGGCAGACCGTTATACATCCCCTCCGGCGAGGTGTCAATGGGCACCAGGTTGTTGGGAGCATTGAGGTCGCATATATCGAGATGGCACGACCATGTGCCGGGCAGGGTATCTTTGAAGACGTACCAGTCTCGCACCTTGCGGTAACCAGGCGGAGGGGGCGCGTCTGGGGCAGAGAGGACCGGTGATGTAATGAGAAGAGTCAATACGACGACGAAGGCAGCGTAAAGAAAACTTTTATTTGAGAAGACTTGCTTCACCATGATTTGACCTCCTTGGTACGCAATTTACGTTTTGTCCCGATTTGCGTGTTCCTTTCTGTCCCGCCCCTACTCCATCACCTCCTCTCTTTTTTCCCGAATTTGAACCATCCCTAATGGTATTTTAGAACGTCGTAAGTATCTGACGGTGATGCACTGCCGCTTAAAAAGACGACACGCAGGGAGCGGACGGCACTTCTGAATGAAATGGAGACAGTTACAGGATTACACCGTAAGTTTTTAGTGTCCCGGCAACACTGTCACTACAGACGGTATGGAACACAACTGGAATTGACAGTCACTTCCGAAAGTAACCGTCACCTGAGGCTCAGTACCAGCACCAGTGCCGAGGCCGCCGGCACAGTCAGATTATCTATACCCCAGGGGGAGAGCGCTTCGACTACGGCTGCGCCCAGGGCAGTGAGTGCCGAGACTCCGACAGCCAGGCCTGTGCTGAGCGGGGGATGAGCCAGTAACAGGAGCGGTGGGAAGGTAGCCAGCCAGCCGGCCAGAAACATGGCTACCGAGCCTTCTACAGAGCGCCTGTTCCCACCAATGGTGTAGTGATGTTTGCCCGCGCGGCGCCCCACTATCGCGGCCAGAGCATCGCCCCATGTCATCGGCATCAGGCTGGCTACCACCAGGTGCGGACGATCCCACAGCAGCCAGATTACCGCAGCGAAGGAGATAGGGAAATAGATGGTCCCAAAGCGGCCCTTCTCCCCGGTTTCCATCGCTTTGAACATCCCTGCCCGATAGGAGAGGGCGTTGATAGCCACGAATGCCAGCGGTGGCACGATCGCGGCGCTGCGCTCTTTGAACAGCAGCACCGTCCCATAGGCCCACATCCCTACCGCGATGTGGATGAACTTGCGTGTGAAGTCCACCGAGTAGCCGCGCCACTTACGCAACGCTTCGGCTACTCCGAGGGCGAGGAACACGTACAGGAACGAGACAGCAATAGCAAGCCAATCGGCCATCTCATTCCCCCGGCTTTTTCAGCAGGGCGACGGCATACCCCTTAAGCATAGCCCCAGCGTCGCCTGGGATGGGCTTCTCGTCTCCGAGGATCACCGGCCGCCGGGGATAAAATCTGAACCCATCTCGCTCACGCCTGAACTCAACTGCCACCCACCCACTCCCACGCTGCCATACGATCCCTGCCCCTTCCTGCTGAGCTTTCCATTGCTGGCGAAAGAGCAGAAAGCTGCTGGCCGATACCTTTAAGACCGGGGCAAGTTCCCCCGCCGGAAGGGCAAAATAGTAATAGGCTTTGTCAAACTCAAGCTTTTTATCGGAATAGTACACATCGCCGCCGATGAGAACGCTTCCGTCATCCTGTACGTAGCCGCGCGACTCTCTGTCTCTATGGAACGGGGACTCAGGGCTGTCCCATGTCCAGATATCAAAAGCCGCCCGCCAGGGGTGCTTCAAGCGGCTCTGGAGCATGTGTTCGATGCGTTTCTCGATTTCAATGCGGAGTTCATCGCACAATTTGACCTTAGAGCCATCGTTTAAAGTGGCCCAAGATTCCCGCGCCGTCCCGAAAAGTGTTATGGCGTCCTGATACCAGCTCAGAGCAGCGATGAAGCCCACCGGCTGTAGCTCGGTGAGCAGCCCCAGGGCATAGGCAACCACAGCTTCGTTGTGCCGCTGTAACGGTGCGGCCTGCCGGCGCAAGAGCTGATACGCTCTTGCGCAATGCTCCAATGCCTCTCCCAGCTCCCCCACGTCGCCGTAGAAGTCGGCCAGATGGAGCAGGGCCAATGCTTCTCCTGTATGGTCGCCGCTCTCCTGGCAGAAGGCGATCGCGTCCTGGGCACAGAGTTGAGCGTGCTCCCATCTCTGCTCTCGCAGTGCAGAGCGGCAGTAGCTGAGCAGCCGCTGGACAAGCGGCGAGGCCTGTTCGGTGTACAACAACGCCGTGGGTGCAGATGCCATGGATACGGCGATCATCGCTTGGTCTCAACCAGAAGGCGGCCAAATCCCGCTACGGCATCCTCAGAAGGCTGTTCCCCTCTGTAAACCACTCTCTCCAGTTCCCTGATGGTGCGCATCACTTCCGGTGGAAGGAACATACGCTTGAACGGGTCGTAAGCCATCCAGCGCAGAGTCTCGACGAATTGCATAGCGATCAGATAGGGCGATACATCCTGTTTGGTAGCCACCAGGGGACGGATGGCCTCCACCAGCGTGAGCACCATTTCCGCCTGTGCCTGAACCTGGGCGGCGTTCAGACGGGCCAGTTCTGCCTCCCCCTCCGCCTCTCCCTCCAGTTTCCTGCGCTCCCATTCGGCATTCCAGGCCTCGATCCACTGGGTGTAGATCTTCTTGTCTTTCAGGTCAATCTTACCCAGGTCAACGTCGAGGATGCGTACCCCTATCGGGTTGCCGACCGGATACGCTTCCTCCAATCTTTGCCTCAACTGATCACGGATCTCTTCACGGGGAAGTTTCCGGCCCGGGCTGGAGGACTGGATCAGCCAGTCAAGGCGATAGCCGGCGATGATGTTACGCAGGATGCCCTCGACATCGCCAATCACGACCCGGCCCGTCCACTTCCTGATCTGCTCTGGATGGTCTGGCTGTTTGATGCGCACCCAGAGGCCGGTTGCAGCCCTGAACACTGCCTCCTCGGTGTAAGGGAGCGGCTTGCCTATACCGGTACTCTCCAGCTTAGCAGCGATCGCCACGTCATCGGGTAGCTCCACTTCGGCGTCGGAGGGAGCTTTGATACGCACATGACCAGCCTCGTCAATATAGCGGTCGTCAATCTTGAAGGTGATATCCGCCTCACAGGCGACGGGGATGCCATCCCTGGTCATCGCCTCTACGGTGTACACCCAGCGCTGTGGCCGCAGGTCTACTACCTCCCAGACACGTTCGAAGGCTTCGAGGAAACCAAAGTAAGGTCCACCGATAACGCGGCACAGGCGTCCTCCTTTTTCCGTCACGACGGCGCTGTCGTTGTAAACAATGAGGGCTCCGCGCCCGCCCACCCGGTCGCAGAGTGTGCCTCCTGCTGTGATAATCTGCCCGCCTCGCACAACCATGAGCGGCCTCAACGAGTCCATGCCGAACAGGTTGTTTTGCAGGAACTTGTGGGCCTCTCTGAGGTCCTTCGTGTCGTAGAGGAAGCGGATGAAGTGGGACGCTACCCAGGGAACCACGGCTAACGCTACGAAGGCCGGCAGCAGATTCCAGACGGTGCCCGGAAGCCACTTCAAGCCCTCCGTCAGGATAAGCGCGGGCGTTGCTATAGGGCGTTCCGGCGTTGTAGCGCGTATGCGATGGAGCTCTGCTATGCCGCTACACGCCACCAGCAGCAGGATGATTGCCAGAAACAAAAGCTGACGGTAGAAATTCTGATTCAGAAGCCTTAGTCGCATCATACGAACCCCTGGAGAAATTTCAGCCCTGAGTGGGCTGGGTGGAGCTATGCTCAGCCTGGTTCGTTTGTCGGCGAGCACTTCTCAGCACCTGAGCCACATCCTGTGGGAGGAGATGACGCAGCGTGGGCCTGTTCGCCAGCTCCTCCAGGACCATAATGAAGTAATTGGCAATGCCGTTCATCCCCATGTCCCGCAACTGCCCGAGCCGTTTACCGATCGCCAGGACCAGGTCAATCTGTGCCTGGGCGCGGGCCTGCTCCACATAGCGCAGGCGTCTGGACTGACCTTCAGCCAGTTGCAGCATGATCTTGCGCGTCCAGCCGCTCTGCCAGGTTTCAATGCGCCGCTCAATAACGGCCGGATCCTTCGGCAGCAGGTTACCGATACCACCGCCCATACGTTGAATCCCGTACTGGGGCAGAATGGTGTCCAAACGCTCGCGCAGTTCCGCGGCGATCTTCACGCGAGGTACCGGGAAAGAGTCATCCTGCACCTCGAACGGGGCATACAGCTCATCGAAGCTGTAACGGGAGATGATGTCGCGTATGATGCGCTCGCCGAACAGCTCCGGCAGATCGTACCACCTCAGCTCTTTCACGCTATCGGGCGTCTGGGATAGACTGACATGGTAGATCTGATTCGCATGGATGGCTTTGAATGCGTCGCTGGTGCGGTAGGGGAAGCCCTTGCTCAGCTCCGGCCGCTCATTACCTGCCCCGATCCTGAACGGCAGAAAGGTGGTGACCTGGACAGCAATCCCATCTTTAGTCAGGGCTTCCACGGGAAAGGCGCGCAGTTGTGTCCGCAGATCAAGCACATGAGTGGGGCTTTCAGCAGTGTGGGTGGTGAAGACAATGCCCGGTCCCTTCGCCCCTTTGGATCTGAAGCCAGTGGAAATGGCCACCGCGTGGTCGCAGCCAGTCAATATGATACCCGGACCGGCCATGAAGTTGCCAAACAGGTCTCCTTCCAGTCTTTTGATCAGCTTGTCTTTCTCCGGGAGCCAGGTGCGCGAGTCCTCGGTGCGCTCGGTGATCTTCTCGTCTATGACCACGTAGTAGGGGAAGTTCGTGCCCAGGGCGAAACTCACCAATGAGCGCAGGGCCATACGGTGCTGGTAAATACGCTCTTTAAGCACCGCTCGGTTTTGGGGATAACGGAGCAGGGCGATGAAATCCTTCAGTTCGTCCGCCAGGGTAGGTATCTCCCCCAGCTTGCGGCCGGTACGTTTCCCCCGGTAAAGCTCCTGGGCGGGAAATGGGAGCAGGAAGCCGGCAACGAAGAACAGCCCACCCCCGGCCAGGAGCAGCGCGGGCAATGTAACAAGCAGCAACCCGACCCATCCCGCGCGCCAGCCCACTAATGCTGCCCACCATACGTAGAGCCAGACGAGATAGAGGAGCCACCAGCGGAATTGTGGGTTAGTTGGCTCCTGGAACCTGATTAAAAAGAGGAAGATAGGGAATCCTATGAAAGCTGCAGTAAGGAAAATGAACCAGGAGCCGAGGGATTTGAGCACCAGGATGGGCAGACATATCACGCCGCTCAGCATTCCTGCTATCAACCAGGTCAATACCACTGTGAAGGCATCGTACCCGGGGAACATAGCCAGTTTGATGTAGGCGGCAACCGCTGCAGCACCTCCAACCGTCACAAGCAGTATAATCAGCGCATCTCTCAGGATTGGCACGCCAGCACACCTCGCTTTCAGATGTGGGAGCAGGTGTATTCATTATATGTCAGAACTGTCTACAAATCAAATTCAGGTGACGGTCACTTCTATAAGTGACTGTCACCTGACGCCTCACCACTCATCGGCCATGCTCTGGATCATGCTCCAGGCCCTCTCCACGTGGCGGCGCTCGGTATTGGTCTGGCCGACGCAGAAACGCAGTACGATCCGCTCACCCAGCCTGGTGTGGGTCAGGTAAAGCTCGCCGCTCCGATTCAGGCGTTCCATCAGTTTCAGATTGGCCTCGTCCCCTCCCTTGTGGCGAAAGCAGACCAGGTTCAGCGGTACAGGAGCCGCCAGCTCAAACCGGTCGTCTGCCTCCACCCAGGAGGCGAACGCGTGCGCCAGTTCCACGTGGCGGCGGATGTGATAGCGTAGCCCCTCCACGCCGTAGTGGCGGATGACGAACCAGAGCTTGAGCGCCCGGAAACGCCGCCCCAGGGGAATCTGCCAATCCCGGTAATCAATCACCGCACCGGACTCGGTGGCCTTGTTACGCAGGTACTCCGGCAGAACACTGAGCGTGTTGATGAGCGTTGCTCGATCGGCCACATAGAAACAGTCGCAATCGAAGTTGGTGAACATCCATTTGTGGGGATTAAAGCAGTAACTATCGGCCAGCTCCAGGCCGTTGTGAATATAGCGAAACTCCGGGCAGAGCGCGGCAGTCCCACACATCGCTGCGTCCACGTGCAGCCATACCCCTTCCTGCTGGCATATTTGCCCTATCTCTGGCAGGGGGTCCAGTGCGTTCGACGAGGTGGTACCGACAGTGGCACACACAAAGCACGGCACCAGCCCGGCCCTCTTATCCTCAGCGATCTGGCGGGCCAGGGCCTCCGGGCGCATCGCATATTTCTCGTCTACTTCGATTATGCGCAGGTTCTCACGCCCCAGCCCTGCTATCTTGACCGCTTTCTCGATCGAAGAATGGGTCTGGGACGAGGCGTAGGCCACCAACCGCCCGTCACACCCGTGCGCGTTGGTACGGTATCCAGTCGCCCGCTCACGGGCGGCCAGGAGAGCACATAGCGAGGCGCTGGAGGCAGAGTCCTGGATCACGCCGCCGCCGCTGCCAGTGGACTTGAATTTGTCCGGCAGGGCCAGCATATCCACCAGCCAGTCCAGCACATGCGTCTCCAGCTCGGTACAGGCAGGGCTGGTGGCCCATAGCATCCCCTGTACTCCCAGCCCCGCGGAGAGCAGTTCGCCCAGGATGGCGGGAGCCGAGGCGTTCGCCGGGAAGAAGGCAAAGAAGTTGGGCGACTGCCAGTGGGTCAGGCCAGGGAGGATGAGCTCTTCCACATCCTTAAGCATCGCCTCAAAAGGCTCGCCATAGGTCGGGGGCTGCGGTGGCAACGCGGCGCGGATCTGCCCCGGCTCGACTCTAGAGAGCACGGGGAACGATTCGATGCGCTTGTAGTAATCGGCAATCCAGTCCACAACGGCATACCCGTAGCGGCGGAATTCGTCAGGTGTCATGTGAAAACTTCTTTCAGCAGACATAAGCCAGCCTCCGTTGTTCAGAGTGCCGCACAGGCAGAAGGAGCTGCAAATGGCCAGCTCTGTTCTCGCCGACTATCAACTGAAGTACACAGTTGTTCCAGCGCTGCCGCACAAATGATGCACGCATCCGATGCTCACCAGTATAATATCTGAAACAGGTTGCTGTAGTCATCCGTCCACAGCCGAATGCGCGTATCTTCCACAAGGGGGAGACAGTAGCGCGCGACCTCCGGTTGCTCCAGGAAAGCCTTATTGCGGGTAGCCAGTACCCACGTCGAGTTCACAAATACCCGCCCATCGCCGGGCGACTCCACCAGGGCCGCGTGCAGGCCAAAGTGAGCCGCCAGCCGCGCCACGACCGGCCGGAGGTCAAGATGGCGGTTACTGATGTTCACCACCAGCACCCCGTCCGGGGCCAGGTGGTTTAGATAGAGCGCGAAACTTTCGCGGGTCAACAGATGCACAGGGACTGCGTCGCCGCTGAAGGCATCCAGCACCAGCACATCGTAGTGCTGCGGGCCCTCTGTCTCCAGCTCACGTGCCATGGCAAGCCGGCCGTCGCCGGACACAATCTCCACATGCGCCGGAGAATCGGCCAGGTAGCTGAAATAACCGCCCTCCCCCTCGGCCAGGCGGATGACAGCGGGGTTGATCTCGTAGAAGCGAAAGATATCGCCGGGTTGCCCGTAGGCGGCCAGGGTGCCAATGCCCAGTCCGAGCACCCCAACGCGCAGGCCATCAGCATCGCGCCTGGAATGGCGCAACGCCAATCCGCCGCCGCTTTCTGCCCTGTAGTAGCTGATGGGCTCGCGCCGATGGGTGCCGGAAGTGTACTGTGCCCCGTGCATAATCGCGCCATGCGCCAGCTCATAGACCGAGTCCCCTGTCCCCGCTATTGGCCTCTCGGCCACCCACAACACTCCGTAGAAATTGCGGTGGGTATAGAGCGTCCGCCGGTTGTAAGTCTGCACGTACAGGAGCGATACCGTGATCACGGCGGCCAACGTGGCTGCCATAGCCCAATTAGGAGGAAGTCCTCTTCGACGGCGTCGGAACAGGCTGCGATCCACCCCCAGCACAGCCAGCAGGAGCAGCCAGCAGAGCACCAGGCCGAGCGGCAACTCCCAGAAATTGTTGAAGATGAGCGGGGCGATCAGATTAACGAAAACACTTCCCAGCGCGCCTCCCAGGGAGATGATCAGGTAGAAGGCCGTGAGATGCTCAGGAGGCGGCCGCAGGCGCACCATCTCGCCATGACAGACCATGCACACACAGAAGAGCAGCAGGGCATGGACGGCCAGTTGCACAATGATATGCAGCGTGGCCCGCGCGATCAGCACCCAGCAGTAGAGCAGGCTCAGCACCAGCAGCCCGTAGACATACCCGCGTGAGTACCAGCGAGAGCCGGCGAAGCAGAGGATAAACGAGAGCAGGTAAAGCGTTAATGGCAACACCCACAGGAAAGGTATCGCAGCGATGTCCTGCGTCATCTGGTTAGTAGTGGCCAGCAACAGCAGCGAGGCGCATGCCGAAAGGCCCAACCACAGCGGCCAGTGTTTCAGGCTCCCGCCGCCCTCTGCGGCAGGCCGCTCAATGCTCTGGAGCGAGGGATGGTCCACCTGGCGTGGCAGACGCATAAGCCGTCGGGCGAGATACCCACAGTTCAACACAAAGAGCAGGTAGCCCGCCGACCAGAGCATCGCCTGCACCCGTACCGTGAACAGCGGCTCGATAAGCACCGGGTAACAGACGAGGGCCAGTAACGAGCCAACGTTCGACAGCGCGTATAGCCGATACGGAGAGCGCCCCGGCCACACCCGGCTAAACCATGCCTGCAGCAGCGGCCCAGTCGTCGTCAGGGTCAGATAGGGGAGGCCGACACTGACTGCCAGGACAGTCAGGATACGCACAATAGGATCGTCCTCAGGGCGCGGCTGCCACTCCGCCCCCGGTGTGATGGGCGTCTGCCAGATGAAGGAGCACAGCAGGAACACGACCAGCGAGAGCCCCAGCAACCCCAGGTGGACACGGCCCTGAACCCGCAACGGGAGACGTGCCGCGAGGCCATGGCTGTAACTATAGCCAGCCAGCAGCAGTGTCTGGAAAAAGAGCATCGCGCTCGACCAGACTGCTGGTGCCCCACCAAACCATGGCAGAATATACTTGCTGATCAGTGGCTGCACGAGAAAGAGCAGAAATGCAGAGAGGAAAACGGTAGATGAAAATATCGCCATAGCTTCTCCATCAGACTTTATGCCAGGCTACTGAGCCAAATCATTGGCCTGCAAGGCCTGATAGGCTCGCTCCAGGGCAGCACGCTCGCGCAGTTGAGCCCGTAGCACAGCCATGTCGTGCGGGATCAGGCGAGCCGCAATGCCAAAAGAGAGAGCGGAAAGCAGCCATGCAGGTGTGCAGATCGCCAGCATCGCGGTGCCTAGGTTAGTATGCATCGCAATCAAACCTGCCAGCAAGGGAGCACTAGCGGCTCCGGCATTCTCAATGAAATATTGAACTGCAATCGCCGTGCTGCGCACCTCGGGCAGAATAATATCGTTCACAGCCGAGGCGACGTTGGGCGAGGCAAACGGCATAAAGATTGCCGTCAACACCAGGAATACGAAGAACAGCCCCCGGCTTTCAACGGGTATCCTGACCGCCACGGTCAAAAAGAGCGCGCTCAACAGCACCGCGACCATCGAGACAAGCATCCGGCCACGCGGTGTGCGTTTGAAAGCCACGTCGCCCGCCGCACCACCCAGGACGTAACCGCAGGCAAGGACCAATATGACAATAGACATCGTAATCAGGATCCCGGACGCGCTGTAGCCACGCTCCGTTTCCAGGTAGCGGAAGACCCAGAAGACAAGCACCTGCCAGGGGAAGACACCGAAGAAACCCTGGGCGAACAGCAGAAACATGGTGGGCTTACGGAACAACCCTTTGGCCGTCTGCCAGTCGAAGCGGTAGGAGCCGACGTGCTCCAGCTCAGCCAGCTCCGGCTCGCTGCTGCCACGCAACGGTTCCCTGACGCCGAAAAAGATTACGGCCGCCAGCAGGATGCCCAGCAGGCCTGTGATGTAGTACACCTTGCGCCAGCCGATCATCTCGCCCAATGTCAGCGCCAGCACCATCGCCAGCAGGTAGCCCAGCGGCCCGGTCAGTTCCAGCAGACCGTAGACCTTGCCACGCACTCCGGGCTTAAAATAGTCGGCGACCATACTGTAGAGACCGGGATAACTCGAATCGTCAATACCGGTCGAGGCACGCGTGCCCAAGAAGGCCAGGTAACTTGGGGCACTGGCGTTGAGCATCGTCGTCGCACCCCAGATGAACGAGGCCAGCGCGAGCAGCCTGGCTCGCGCGTAGCGATCATACAGGTAACCCCAGAGCGGGTAGAGCATCGCGCCCACCAACAGCGCAGCGGTCGAAACGGCGCCCATTTGCGCTTCGTTGATGTGAAACGTCTCCATGATGGGCGTGGTCAGCGGGCCGATCATATTCCGGTCGGCCTGGTGAATGAGCATAAAAGCAAAGAACGCCGCAACGGCGAACCAACGATGCCTCGTCGAGCTCATGTCCAATGCACGCACCCAGTGGCCCGATTCCGGGGCAACTTCCCGGCACAACATCTGATTATACGACGCCCCGCCAGCCACAGCAAGCTCCCGCCCAGAGGTACTGCCCTACCATCTGGACGACCCGCACCAGTACACCCAGCAGCCACTACGCCGCCAGCGCCAGACACTGCGCAGCACCAATTTTGGGTGATCCGCTGGCCATTACCGCGCACCTTAACATACGTCTGTCCATCGGAGAAGGTCTCGCCCCCCAGAACGATGAGCAGTGCTCGCCTCCCTACCTGATCGCGCTGGTGTGTCGTTCTGGCGGATCTCCACGCTCGAGGTGGCGTAGCCCGTGACATAGGGCCAGGTGGAGGGGTAGCGCACTTTATGGGGTGAAAACCGCTGGAATCGAAAGGGTATGAGCGCTCAGACGAGCCCCCAGCCCCCAAGTGGTACACAAGTACTATTGACATGAGCATATGAGTGCGCTAGAATGGGTAGCGGACAGTGGGGTTGGAACCCGCCCTAACCCCCCAAAAGTGGTTACCCTCCTTTCGCAGAGTCGCAACCTCCCCGCCCCAGGGAGGTTGCGACTTTTATTGCATCACAATGATACGTTCACAATGGCTGCAGTAACCGATCCCCTCCTGACGCAATTGCCACTTCAAACTGGGCGACACGGCGATGCCACACCCGCCACAGACATCGCCTTGCAGGGTCACTACAGCAAGTCCTCCCTTTCTACGCCTCAGATTCTGGTATACTTGCAGGTCACCCGGTGAGATATCAGAAAGCAGCACCTCGCGCGCCTCTCTGAGCTCTTCTAAGCGGTGTCGCAGTGCTTGCTGCTCCGCCGTTAGCTCCGCTTGCCTGGCTGACCAGTCTGCCTCGAGATGATCCAGGTGTTTCCGCGCCTTATTCAGCGTTTCCTCCGCTTCTTCCCGCGCGATCATTGCCTCTAAAAGGTCATCTTCCAGCTTTTGCCTGCGCCGGTTGAGAGCGGCCACTTCTGCCTCCAGGTCCGCCATCTCCTTGGGATTTTTAAGCACGCCGCTGTACAAGCGCTGCTCGGAGGCAGACAGCTTGTCCACCAGCCCCTTAAGCTCCAACTCCAGACTCTGCTGGCGTGCGGCCAACTTCCTGACCTGCGCCTGCGCATGCTCGACCGAACGCCGCGCTTCCTTGAGAGCCTCGCTCTCACGCAGGGCAGCCTCCACCTCTGTCAGACGGCGCCTTCGGGCATCGTCCTCGCTATCGAGACACTGAAGGCGGTAGAGGTACTCCCCTCTGCTCATCATTGTCACTACTCACCCTGCCGCAGGTTAGCAAACCCGCGGCAGGGTACACCATAGCCCTCACTCTTCCGCACCCGCGGTTGACTCGGGTGCTTCCACTGTTACCGTGACGGTCTGCAGGCGGCGTGCTCTGAGGTGCCTGACGACCAGCAAAGCGGTGCCACCCACCACGCAGAAGATGGCGAACAACTGGGCCGCCGCGATGGGGCCGATCATCCAGGCATCGGGGCGCAAATACTCAATGAAGAAGCGACCCAACGGGTAACCAATAATATAGCCCAGCAGGATATCACCCTCCAGCAGCCGCCCCTTGAGCTTGCGTGCTATCGTCGCCAGGACAACGAACACAAGCAAACACCACAGCGACTCATACAGGAAGGTGGGATGAAAGCGTGTCTCAGGTGGGTAGAGGGTCAGATCATTGTACGGGGCGATACGATGCGGCGGGTCAATAATCAATCCCCAGGGCAGAGTGGTCGGCGGGCCGTACAGCTCCTGGTTGATAAAGTTGCCCCATCGGCCAATAAACTGGCCCAGGGCCAGGCCTGGCGCTCCGTAGTCGAGCCATTGGAGCGGGCGCAGCCGGGCACGCCAGGCATAGATCACTACCCCCAGGATGCCACCGGCGATCGCGCCATAAATGCCTAAGCCCCCACGCCAGATTTTGAAGATCTCGCCGGGATGCTTGCGGTAATAGCTCCAGCCCACCATCCCCCCGGCTGGCTCGGAGAAGACATGGTAAAGACGGGCCCCGATGATCGCCAGAATGATGGCGATGACCAGCGCATTCCAGACATGGTCAGGGTTCTCGCCATCTTCCCTCGCCCGCCTGGAGGCGTAAACAGCCCCCAGCATCACACCGATCACGATCAGCACGCCGTACCAGTGGATACCGAAGTTGGGAGTGATGTGGATTAAAATGGGGTCAACAGGCGGTCTCATCCTCTCCTCCAGAGTGTAGTTAAGAACAGCCAAATTATACCACGAACAGTTTGAATATCCAACGCTGCGCATGTAAACCACCACAAGAGAAGCACATCGGCTGCCCCCAGGACCATCGGGCGTACACTGCGCGACGAAACGGACGTCACCAGGGAACGCCTGTCGCCTGAGCCACACGCCCAGCGCGCCCCGATACTGTTGAGCCAACCGGCGTCTCATCTGGATGCGAAAAACGAAGAAAAACAGTTGCAAAATTTCGATTATCGTGATAAAATGCAGCTAGAGGTTTTTAATTCGTATCCATAGCCACGCATCATCGCGATGAGGACGGAGAAGGAGGATGGTGAACGCATTAGACGATCTGGACAAACTGATCCTGCGAACCCTGCAAGAGAACGGGCGCACACCCTTCACGAAAATCGCCAGGCAGGCCAATGTCTCAGAGGCGACCGTCCGCAACCGCTACCACCAACTGGTCAAGCTGGGCGTCGTCCGTACCGTAGGAGTAGTGGACCCGCACGCGCTCGACTTTGAGGCGCCGGCGATTATCGGTATCTCCGTCGAGGTGAGCCAGCTCGAGCAGGTGGCCAGGACACTGGTCACCTACCCGGAGGTCAGCTACCTGGTGATGACGCTCGGCTCATTCGATCTGATCGCCGAGGTCTTCTGCCGTGATCTGGCCCACATCAACAGCCTGTTGACGCAGCGCATTCACCGCCTGCCGGGGGTTCGCTCCACACAAACCTTCGTCATCACCCAGAGCTATAAACTGAGTTATCGGTGGTCGCCCTCGCTGGATAGTTAGCGGACGGTCACCTCACAAGTGACCACCATCCGAAGTGAGGTTGAGCAATGCAAGAACAGCCTTCCATCATCACGACCCTCCCTGGGCCCGAAGCTCGTGCGGTGATTGCCCAATCCGATCTGGTCACCAGCCCTTCGTTGCCGCATGTCTACCCGCTGGTCGTCAGACGTGCAGCCGGATGCGTTGTCGAGGACGTGGATGGCCATCACTTCCTTGATTTTGCCGCCGGCATTGGCGTTTGCTCCACGGGTCATTGCCACCCCAGAGTAGTGCAGGCCATTCAGGAACAGGCCACCCGGCTGCTCCACATCTGCGGCGCCGACTTCTATGAACCGATGTACATCGAGCTGGCACATCGGTTGAGCAGGCTGGCGCCGGGCAAGGGGCCACACCGGGTACTTCTGTTGAACTCGGGTGCTGAAGCAGTCGAGGCTGCCCTCAAACTGGCCCGTTACCACACCAGGCGTCCCTACGTGATCGCGTTTCTGGGGGCTTTCCACGGCCGGACTATGGGTGCCATTTCGCTGACAGCAAGCAAACCAACGTATCGGCGTGGTTTCGGGCCACTGGTACCGGGCATCGTGCACGTCCCTTACGCCTACTGCTACCGTTGCGCCTACAACCTGTCCTACCCTTCCTGCGAGCTGGCCTGTGTGGACTACATCGAGGAGGCGCTATTCGCGCGCTCTATCCCCCCCGATGAGGTGGCTGCCGTGTTTGTCGAGCCGATTCAGGGCGAGGGCGGGTACATCGTTCCGCCCGCTGGCTGGTTCCCCAAACTGCGCGCTCTGTGCGACCGTCACGGCATTCTCCTGGTAGACGACGAGGTACAGGCGGGCATCGGACGCACGGGTAAGATGTTTGCCATTGAGCACTGGAACGTGGCACCAGATATACTGTGCGCGGCTAAGGCACTGGCCTCCGGCATGCCCCTCTCCGCGATGATCGCGCGCGACGAGGTGATGAGCTGGCCGTACGGAGCCCACGGAAGCACCTACGGGGGAAATCCGGTGTGCTGCGCGGCAGCCCAGGCCACCCTTGACGTGCTCGAAGAGGAACATTTGATGGAAAACGCCGCCCGGATGGGAGAGTACCTCCTGAGCAGGCTGCGTGCGCTGGCTGAACAAAGCAGGTTGATTGGTGATGTGCGCGGGATGGGGCTGATGATCGGCGTGGAGCTGGTCAGGGATAAGGAGACCAAAGAGATGGCCTCAGAGGAAGCGCAGGAGGTGGTGCAGGCTTGCTTCAGACGCGGACTGTTGCTGTTGCCCTGTGGGCCCAACAGTATCCGCTTCTCGCCGCCGCTGATTATCACCGAGGCCGAGGCGGACAGGGCCTGCGAGATTTTCGCCGCTGCCCTGGCTGAGGTCGAGGGGCGGGGTTAGGGATTCGGCCCTGGGGGGTAGGCTGGACAAGTGTGCCCGTCAGTGGCATAATTGAAGTTGTCCAGGCAAGCCGGAAAGCCGTTCTGCGTGCTTATCCCAGAGGTGGTGGGGCCATGGCACGTATTCAGAGCTACCGCTTTGGGCACATGGTCGTGGACGGAGAGGTCTATACGCGCGATCTGATTCTCCTGCCCGACCGGGTGGTGGCGAACTGGTGGCGGGAGGAGGGCCACCGGTTGAGCACCGCGGACCTCCAGGAGGTGGTGACAACCGCCCCGGAGGTGCTTGTTATAGGGACTGGTGCATATGGGATGGTGAGAGTGCCCCAGGAGACCAGAGAAGCGCTGCAGAGAGCGGGCATCGAGGTCCATATCGCTCGCACCGGCGAAGCCTGGCAACTTTATAACGAACTGCAAGAACGCAAGCGCACCGCGGGGGCGTTCCACCTGACCTGCTAGAGGAGATTCTACGGACTTGCTCAGTCCAGTAGTGCTGCAGGTTTTACACCTGCGCAGCAGGCGCATAGGCGTGGTGGCTCCTGCATGCGTGAGGCCAGCCTGAATCCGCTCAACAACCCAGTTCACTACCCCTGCTGGCGGCTTTGCAGATGCATTGTCGCACCTGACCCAGGGTAAGCCGCTCCTCGGTTTTCATTAGTCGTGCTCTGCCCATACCTCAGCCGGGAACTGGATCAGAGACCACCCCGCTGTCCAGACGCGCCCGGTCCCGTGCGCTGAGCGCATCGGATAGTGACCACTCCCCGTATTCCGGAGTATCCTCCAGGCGGCTGATGACCCAGCAGTGGGCCTGCTACCATGGACTTGCAACGGCGGTGCATTGCCGGATAGACGGCACACGACCTGCGTCGCAGGTCAAATGATAGCAAGGATACCGCACAAACCCCAAGGTATTGGAGACGGCCTTTTCAGCCTGTCCTAGGTCCAGCTTTTTATCCTGCGCTTTAGCATCCTGAACTCCTGGCGTAACGGCCTGGCAGAAACTCAGGGTAAGCTGCTTCCAGGTATTGGTGGATCGGGAGACGCTGCGGTGGTTGGGCGACGGCGCTGCCATCGCCCAACCGGCCGTTACCCTCTGTTTGCGGCAGATGTGCGAGAGGTTCGAGTACAGCACACCAACTCCAGCGTTTACGCCAGGTTGCTCATCCAGAGAAAGGGTGGTAGAATTTCAGCACACTTTCCCGGCCTTGTGTCTCACAAGCCACCTGACCGCCCCAGGACCGATACCAAGGAGACCAATGACCATAGACGCAAAGTTTTGTAGTCAATGCGGGAGTCCCCTCCCTCGCGGCGCCCGGTTCTGCAGCAACTGTGGTGCCCCGGTAGCTTCTCCGCAGGCCACCCAGGCCGTTGCGCAGCAGTCCCGGGAGCCTGCTTCCTCCCCAAGCGAGCCGATCGTCAATATCATCCCTGTGCAGCGACGCCGGGGTTTCATGGGACTGTCAGTGGAGTTCTTCAACACGGTGGTGACTCCCCAACGGCTGGTGCTGGTACCCATCACCAAACAGGACATGCAGCAGGCGATCCAAACGGCCCAGGCACAGGCCCGTGCTGCCGGCAAGGGGTTCTTTGGCCAGTGGAGGGCTCAGTTGGCCTGGATACAGGTAATCTACGAGGAATACCGGGCTACGCCTGTGGCGAAACTGGCCCAGAAACCAGGTAGCATTGTTTTCGGGAACCAGGAGATCCGTTCCATCCGTCTGAAAGACCCACCTGCTGTTAGACCAGAGGATTATGGTAACACCAGTCACTATGCCACGATGAACATCGAGACCACCCGGGGCCGATTCGGTTTTGAATTGCTGACGATGGGGGCCAGAGAAGCGCGGGAGATTCTACAACAGACCCTGGGCGGGAACGTCCGCTAGAGTCTAATGGAGCGCCAGGAAAGGGGAGTATCATGGGCGACAAGAAGGACAGGACCTCGGACTATGTTAACATCCTGCGGCAAGCGGATATCTTTTACGATCTGACGGAAGCGCAACTGGAGCGCATCGCCGCGATCTGCTCGGAGGTCACTCCTGACGAGGGCGAGATGATCTTCGAGGAAAACAGCAGTGGCGACGAGCTGTACGTGGTCGCTAACGGCGTCGTAGACATTCTCGTCAGTCCGGCCATCATCCAGTCCGCCCTGGCAGGCCAGCTACCTGGGCCGATGACCATTGCGACCATCAGGCGGGGCCAGACTTTCGGTGAGGTAGCGCTGGTAGATCAGGGGTTGCGCTCGGCGTCGGCGCGCTGTGCCGCGAAGAAGACGCTGCTCCTTGTCATTCCGCGCGCGGAGCTGCTCAAGCTGTGTGATGCCGATCCCCACCTCGGCTACCGCCTGATGCGTAACATCGCCGCCGATCTGGCATTCAAGATCCGTGGCACCGACCTGGCCATTCGTGAGCAACTGCTGTGGGGGCCGCGCAGGCGGTGACTCTTGACGAATCGGGGGGAGTGTGGTATGATACGTCCGTGCTGGGGGCGTAGTGTAGCGGTTAACATGCCGGCCTGTCAAGCCGGAGATCGCGGGTTCGAATCCCGTCGCTCCCGCCAGCTAGTATCACCGCCTTCCTGCCGGGGGCTGCATCAGCCCGCCGATGGGGTTGAGCCCCTGGCTGATCCGGCCGGCCCACGCAGAAGAGAAGCCCCGCCCCGCTCGTGGGCGGGGCGTTTGCTTATCCTGGCCGGGTAAAAGGGTCGTCCTGCTGCCTGAGGAGCAATCTGTTCAATGGGAGACCAACGGATCTCAGCCAACGTTGCAGCACAGGAAGGCACACTATCGGCTGAAACATCGCAGGCCCTCAGAGGTTCTCACCTTAGTCCAGGGATATTGCTGTGACCATCTCTACCGAAGATATGCTCAAGCTGGCCGTGGCGCTACTTGTTGGCGGAGTCATCGGCGCTGAGCGCGAGTTTCGTGATAAATCCGCTGGCTTCCGTACCATCATCTTCATCACGCTTGGGGCCACGCTGTTTACTATGCTATCATTCCACCTCTGGAATGACAGCGCACGTGTCGCGGCCAACATTGTTACCGGCATCGGCTTTTTGGGGGCAGGTGCTATTCTGCATGGCAACGGAGGCAAGGTAACAGGGTTGACTACCGCCTCGACTATCTGGCTGGCCGCCGCACTGGGGATGGGCATCGGGGGCGGTCTCTACCTTCTGGTAGGCGTCAGCACATTGACGGTTCTGATTGTGCTCTGGGTATTTCCCCTTTTTGAGAGGTGGTTAGACAACCTGCATGATACCCACACCTACGAGATTGTCCTGCCGCTCGGCTCCTCCCA
Organism: Anaerolineae bacterium; assembly: GCA_026418995.1. Lineage (GTDB taxonomy): Bacteria > Chloroflexota > Anaerolineae > B4-G1 > B4-G1 > JAOAAG01. Next base: position 6,300 of record JAOAAG010000169.1, on the reverse strand, counting down.
TCTGGCCAAGCTGGAGCAGATTTTCCGCAATTGTGGCATACGTGTGTACACGCAATCCGTCCACAAACAGGGCGATAGGATCGTTTATACCTTGCGCACCGTGGGCAGGAAACGTTGTCACAGACGGCTTATCCCTGCCCTGATCGAGAATACGGAGGTCATAGAGTTCCGATACTGAGCTTTTCGGAAAGGAGCCTTATGCGTAGCGATGCAGTGAAACGCGGGTTTGAACGTGCTCCCCATCGGAGCCTCTTCTATGCTACCGGATTGACACCCGAAGAGCTGGAACGGCCGCTCATCGGGATCGTCAATTCCTTCAACGAGATTGTGCCAGGCCATGTCCATCTGGACCGGGTGGCCGAGGCGGTGAAGGCTGGCGTGCGCATGGCAGGCGGTACACCGCTGGAGTTCAATACCATCGGTGTGTGCGACGGGATCGCGATGGGCCACGTTGGAATGTGCTACTCCCTCCCCAGCCGGGAGCTGATCGCCGATTCGGTCGAGATCATGGTGCTGGCCCACCAATTCGATGGCCTCGTCTTCATTCCCAATTGCGACAAGATCATTCCGGGTATGCTGATGGCTGCGGCACGGCTCAATATCCCGGCCATCTTCGTCAGCGGCGGGCCGATGCTGGCCGGCCGCTACCGGGGTCAGGATATAGACCTGAAAACGCTCTTTGAAGCGGTGGGCGAATATCAGGCCGGGAAGCTGGACGATGAGGAGTTGGCCAGGCTGGAGCTGGTTGCCTGCCCGGGCTGCGGCTCCTGCGCTGGCCTGTTCACTGCCAACTCGATGAATTGCCTGACCGAAGCGATCGGTATGGCGCTGCCGGGCAACGGCACTATACCGGCCGTCACTGCGGCGCGTCTGCGGCTGGCTAAACAGGCGGGGATGCGCATTGTGAAGCTGGTAGAGAGTGGTACGCTTCCCCGCCAGATCATGACTGAGGCGGCCTTCGAGAACGGCATCGCCGTAGATATGGCCATCGGCGGCTCTACCAACACCGTGCTCCACCTGACCGCCATTGCTCACGAGGCAGGGGTCTCGCTTCCGCTGGAGAAATTCGACACCATCAGTGCCCGCACACCTTACATAGTGAAGCTCAGCCCCTCCGGCCCTCACCACATCCAGGACCTGGACGAGGCCGGCGGCATACCGGCGGTGATGGCGGAGCTACTGCGCGCCGGCCTGGTGCATGGCGACGCCCTCACGGTAACGGGCAAGACGATCGCCGAGAACCTGGAGGGAGTGCGCCGTGCCAACGACACTATCCGTCCGATCGAGGCCCCCTATCGGTCCGACGGGGGTATCGCTATCCTGTGGGGTAATCTGGCACCGGAGGGGGCGGTGGTCAAGGCCGGAGCGGTACGGCCGGAGATGATGCACCACCGGGGGCCGGCCCGTGTCTTCGATAGCGAGGAGACGGCGCTGGAGGCCATTCTGGGCGGGCGCATCCGCCCCGGTGATGTCGTCGTCATCCGCTACGAAGGGCCGCGCGGTGGGCCAGGGATGCGCGAGATGTTGATGCCTACCTCGGCGCTGGCGGGCATGGGGCTGGATGACAGCGTCGCCCTCCTGACGGACGGGCGGTTCTCCGGTGCCACGCGAGGCTCGGCGGTGGGCCACATCTCGCCGGAAGCGGCCGCGGGCGGGCCGATCGCCCTGGTCCAGGAGGGAGATGAGATCGAAGTGGATATCCCCGGCAAACGTCTGCACCTCCATGTCCCGGAGGAGGAGTTGGCCCGGCGGAGGGAGAGGTGGCAGCCCCTGCCCCCCAGGATCACCAGCGGCTACCTGACCCGCTATGCGGCTATGGTCACCTCGGCGGGGAGCGGAGCGGTATTGAAATGATGAAGGTGACGGTCACTCCCAGAAGTGACCGTCACCAGAAGTGACCGTCATCTGAAAGGAGAGGTTCAGATGAAATGCACCAGGTGTGGTTTCGAGAATCGCCCCGATGCACGCTTTTGTAAGCAGTGTGGCCAGCCGCTGGCGGTGCAGCCGGCTCCTCCTCCAGTCGAGGAGATGCTGTGCCCAGCGTGCGGGGCTTCGTACAAGCCGGGGGCGCGTTTTTGCTCGCGCTGTGGCAATCCGCTGACTACCGGCGCCATGCCCCCTCCCCAACCCCCGACCCAGCCCTCTATGCCCCCGCCGCCTTCATATCCCCCCGAGTTCGGGACACCCCCGTTTCAGCAACCCCCTCCGCCAGCGGCTGCAGCGTACCCGTCTCGCCGTGTCCCTGCGGTGGTCTGGGTGCTGGGGGGGGTTGTGCTGGTGCTGTGTATTGCCCTCCTCGCGGTGGGGGTGTTCTATCTGGGGCCCAAACTTGGCCTACCTCTGCCCGCGCAGGGTGCGCCAACGGCTACGCCCGCAGCTACAGAGACCCCCGCTGCGGTGACGCAAGAGGCGCCACAGCCCACGGAGACGCCCGTTCCTGCACCCGTAGATGTCGCCAGCTTTGGGGCTCAGGTAACGGTCAGCCTGCCACCTACCATAAGCCTTGGCAGTACCTCGAACGTGACCGTCACCATATCCAATACTGGCGGAGTGCCGCTGAGTGAGCTGCGCTATCAATTGTTCGGCGAATGGGGTAACGTCCTGGATGTGCGTCCACAGCTCATCGCCCCGGGGGGACAACTCGAACCGGGGCAGAGTGCCGAGGCTATATTTACGCTGGAGGCCAGGGAGGCCGGGACGGTCACCCTCAGGGCCAACGTGACGGCGAAAATCAGCGGCACCAGCGAGGTAAGGGCCATTAGCTCGGATGTGGTGACCATCCAGATTCAGTAGGTAAGCAGAGTGGTTGACAGAGTAACGCTGCGCAGCGCGATAGAGCAGTCAGCGACCATGATTGACGGGAGACAGATCATCTCCCTCCGGGCAACGCTTGAGCTGGCTGCCAGGTTCGAGTGCCCTGTCCGGGAAGTGGAACTCGCGGCGCTGGAGGCGGGTATCGTGCCTCACCGTTATGTGCGCAATATGGGCACGCTCGGGCCGGAGGGGCAGGCGAAACTGCTGCGCTCCACCGTAGCAGTAGTGGGATTGGGAGGCCTGGGCGGCTATGTGGCCGAGGCGCTGGCCCGGATGGGCGTCGGGCGGCTGATCCTGATAGACGGGGACGTGTTCGAGGAGCATAATCTTAACAGACAACTGTTCGGCACCGAGGCCGTCCTGGGGCAGCCCAAGGCTCTGGTTGCACGGCAGCGCGTCACCGAAGTCAACCAGGCGGTGGAGGTGATCGCCCATGTGGCCACCCTGACCCGCCAGAACGTGGATACGCTGCTGAGAGGTGCCGATGTCGTGGTGGACGCGCTCGATCGGCTACCGACGCGCCTGATGCTTCAGGATGGCGCTCAGGCGCTGGGCATCCCTATGGTTCACGGAAGCATCGCCGGTTTTCTGGGCCAGGTGATGACCATCCTGCCCGGGGATACCGGCTTGCGAGGATTGTACGGACATCAGGAAAACCTACCGGAGCGGGGGTTAGAGGCACACCTGGGCACCCCGGCAGCCACGCCGATGGCCGTGGCTGCCTGGGAGGTCCAGGAGGTCATCAAAATCCTCACCGGCCGCGGTGACCTGCTCCGCCACCGCTTGCTGGTGATGGATATGGAAGGAAATACCGTTGAGATGCTGAGGCTGGAAATATAGCGGGAGGCATCCCGTTACCTCTTTCAGGCTGTGTTCGTGGTGGCGCAATAGCGGGCGTCCACCACCTTCATCCCCAGCTCCTCCATAGCCGCGACCAGTTGATCGTGGGGTATATCAGCGACCTTGAGCATAAGCTCGGCATAGGCCGGGTCGCTGGCTGCGATACTCCCCAGCGCCATAATATTGCCCCCCATCTCGGCAATCCTCCCGGTGATCTTGGCCAGCACCCCCTTGACCGCCGGGACGATCAGCGTTAGACGTACTCCCTCGTCCCGCGCACCGAGCAGTTCCAGAAAAATCTTGAAGATATCCGTCTCGGTGATGATCCCCACCAACTTGCCGTCCTGGACTACCGGCAGCCCGCCGATTTTATTGTCGGCCATGATGCGAGCGGCCTCCTCCAGCGGCGTATCACTGGTCACGGTAATCGGATTCCTGGTCATCACGTCGTGGACTTTGATTTTGGAGAGCAGATAGGGGATTTCATAGACGCTCAGTGAGGTGGCCGGCGAAGGCGAGGCATACAACAGGTCCTTCTCCGAGACAATGCCTATCAGACGCCCATGCTTATCGGTCACGGGCAAGCGCCTCACCCGCTTCTCGCGCATCAGGTACAGGGCTGTATCAATGGAGGTATCCTCGGTTACGGTAATGGGATTAGCGGTCATTCTATCTTTCACGAACATGGCAGCCTCCTTAAACAGTGTGCGCTAAAATTGGTGGATCAAGAGAGGTGCACATCGGTCAGAATGCCCAGTTCACCCAACGCTATCAGGAGTTCACGGCATTCCTGTTCCCGTACCAACGCAGTGCGCGTGCTGAGCTGCTCACTGATGTAGCGGCGCATCCTGGGAGAGGAAAGGACCCGGTTCATCACCTCATCATCGGAGATAAGCAGACACAGCGCGCGTTTCAGCCTCACTTCGCTACCCTTCTGCTCCCATCGTCTCAGGGCCGGCTCCAGGAGCCGCGTAACCTGCTCACCCGAGCCCGTGGCCTGGGCGAGGAATTCCTTTACCCGCGAGACAGGGATGCCCTGCCGTTTGGCTCGCTCCAACGAGGAGGGAGTCAGCCGGTAAACGTAAGCTGTGCTCCTACCCCTCGCCTCCATCTCTGGATAATCTCTCCCCATCGGGGAGACGGGAGGAGAGCTTACCCAGTCAGCGATGCGTGAGAGCTGGAACCGTTCATAACGCCTGCCAGGCGCTGCCCACACCGTAAAGTCCGGGTGCAGCACCAATGGCGGCGTCTCAGGCGCGGGCGACGGGGCGACCAGGCCGAGAAATGATGCCCCGGCCTGGGTCAGACGGAAGCACTGCGGAACGAAAAGCAGGGGATGAAAGCCCGGCAGCGGGTTAGCACCCACGTCCACCAGTCCCAGCCAGGTCAGCGGGCCGGTGAGCAGGTAGCGCAAGAGCGCGCCCTCGACCCGTTCCCAACTGTCGAAGCCGGAAAGGTAGGTATCGCTAGTAAGATCGCGGATGTACCAGCTTTCGTAGTCTCCATCGGGCCTCTGGAAGTCCGCATCGGCCTGTTTAACAGCCGCGACGAAATCCTCGATGGCGTACCAGGTATTGGGAAGGCAGGCCTTCAGATGGCGCAGCACGGCCCGCCGCGCCAGACGGGGATCGTTGCGCCAGGTACCGGTTTGCTCAGGACGCAGAGTCGGCACGTGAAACAGATCGTTCCACTCGAGGTCATCGCGCCAGGCTTCGATAAGCACACGACGTTGTTCCTCTGTCGGGGTATGCAGCCAGGCCGTCACCGGGTCGGGATCGGGGCGCAATATGGGTGTAGCGTGGTCTTTCCCGGCCATAACTGTGCGCAGCCATCCGACGCGTCGCACCAGGTGGTGGAGGAAATCCTGCCGCTCGGGAGTGGCATCGCGCAACTGGGTAGCCAGCGAGGCCCGGTGCTGGGCGGGCCAGTCCCCCTCAGCGGTGGGCCGTACCTGCCCGTTCTGCAAATAGGCCAGCAGGGTGCAGGCATCGTCGAGCAGGGCCTCGCCATGCATATAGGCAACCACCGGAGGCAGGGCCGGTTCCAGTCTGATGGTAAGCTCTGCAGGGGAGGTGACAGCGGGAAGATGGGCTTTCAATTCAGGGGGGATGAAAATGAATTCGTAAGCGCCTTCGCTCTCCTGGCTGAAGACGCGGGAGATGAAACCTGCGTACCAGAGGCCCTCCGCTGGAGAGGTAGGGTTTAGCCAGGGGCGTTCGCGTTCCATCCTGGCCGGGCCCATCGGGCGGATCTCCCCCCAGCGCCTGGTGAATATACGTGCTGGCATGCGCCCCTCATGGGCAAGCAGGTCGGCAAGGGCCTGGCGCTGCTCCTGGGGTAGTTTATCCCACGCCTTCCCGATCGCTTCCGGGGCAGAGAGAACTACAGCCAGTTGGGCAGCGATGTCTCTGGGGCGGTTAGTCGTCAGCTCGACGTCCCAGAAACTGGCTATAGCCTGCAGCCGGAGCGGCCCGGCATCCAGTAGACACTGTACCAGGGGACGCATCGAGTATCAGTGTATCATAGTTCTTCGGAGCGGGCAAATGGGGATTCGTAGGGGCGGGGCTTGCCCCCGCCCAGGGGCTTGCCCCCGCCCAGGGGCTTGCCCCCGCCCAGGGGCTTGCCCCCGCCCAGATGGGTTGGGAC
>JAOAAG010000151.1 GCA_026418995.1 Anaerolineae bacterium | reverse complement strand
CTAAGACTGGGGCCACTCGTCTCCTATGTGGGCAACAAAAACGTACCACTCCTCCGTCTCTATCGTTACAAGGAAGCGTTTGCTCTTAGCTTCGTCAAAGAATTCATTGACCGTTTCGCTCTGACCGTAGAGGATTACCTGTTTGACCCTTTCTGCGGAATGGGGACGACCCTTTTCACAGCTATGCAGTATGGAATCCCCGCTATTGGTATAGATAAGCTTCCAGTAGCAACTTTTGTCGCACAGACGTTACCTCTCTTCCTTTCAACAGAGCCACGAGCCTTGCGAGAGACCTTTGAAGCACTCAAGGCAAAGGTCGCCGAAGCCGAGCCCGCTGAAGTGGCTCTGGATGTGCGAATCATGAAAGTTGCTTTCCCAGAAGACACGCTCTTGACGCTGCGGCGCTGGAAAAGGCTAATAGATACGCTGTCCTATCCTATGCGGGATATCTTCCTGTTGCTCCTTTTCGCTATCCTGGAACCTTGCAGTTATACAGCCAAGGATGGACAGTTTCTGCGCCTGAAGTGTGATAAGCGTCCTGCCGATCCCACTGCAATGCTTCAGCAAAAAGTCGCTGAGGCCGAAAAGGACATCCTTTCTATGCGTCGCTTGCGAGGGGAGAAAATGATCTCCTCACTTCCGACCGTCCAACTGGCAGACGCCCGTGACTTGAGCAATGTTCGCTTCGAGAGGCCACCCACAGCTCTGATCACTTCCCCACCTTATGTTAATCGTTACGATTACACCCGAACCTATGCTCTGGAGCTCTGCTTCCACTTTGTCAGAAACTTTGAGGAGTTAAAAGGTATACGATTCGGTATCCTCCGCTCGCATATCGAATCCAAAGTAGATGACACCGATCAGCCACCCCATCCGGTAGTTCGAGAAGTTGTGGAGATACTCCGGGAACAGAGCAAGGCCCTGAACAACCCCCGCATCCCCGATATGTTGACCGCCTACTTTGTAGATATGCGCAAAGTCATTGGTGAGTGGGCCAGGGTACTGGCCCCTGGGGCCAAGGTGGCGATGGTAGTGGATAACGTCCGTTTTGCAGGCGAGTTGATTCCGGTGGACCTTGTGCTCTCTGAGATGGCGGAGGACGTTGGCTTTCGTGTCGAGCAGGTGCTCATCGCACGCTATAAAGGTAACAGTTCCCAGCAGATGGGCAAGTATGGACGTGTCCCTGTGCGAGAGAGTGTTGTCGTATGGCAGAGATAATCGCGATACCGTCTGGTGAACAAGAAACCTGGTCATTCGATCAGCTCACTAAAAGCGAGTTCTTTCACCAGAAGCTCCATGAGTGGGGAATGCTGGAGACCGCTTACCAGATCGAGGAGGTAAGGGGAGAAACGTTGGACTGGGATCTGGAGAAGTTGGGAATCTCCCTAAAAGCCTGGGACAAGATAATCCACCGGGGGATCAAACCTGTGGTCACCTTTGCTCACCCCCAGGTTTTGATGAGTGTGCCGCGCGCTGTTGGCTATTACAGAATGCTTGCCCTCGTTTCCCAGAAATCTATGAGCCGGGTTGGATTACCTGGTACTCGCTATGAGCGGGAGAACGTTTTTCCTGATCTCCAGGTCGCCCTGATGATTGCTCGGCATTTGAACAGACTCATCAGTCATCTGGTCGAGGCTGACGAACAAATAAACGCACGTGAATTCGATTTGTGGCGAGGAATGGCGGCAGGGTCCCAGGCCCAGGGATCATGGCAGAACGCCAAGGGACACCAGACGGAGATTGTTGTCAAAGGTATTTTACAACGGAGGCTTCGTGAGAAGAGGATAGTGTTAGAGGAGACAGCCGATGGGCAGCGGATGCGCTTGAGAGATGGACGAGAGGTCATCTTTGCCAACGAGCCAGATATTGGGATTTACAGCGGAGCAAAAGTCGTAGCCGCTGTCGAGATCAAGGGGGGTATAGACACAGCCGGTGTTTTAGAACGGGTTGGAGCAGCGATCAAAAGTTTGAGTCGAGCTAAGGAAGCCAACCCTGAATCAGTGACTGTCCTTATCCTTCAAGGCGTCTCCGTGACTCAGCGGGCGATAGATGACCTCCGAACCAACCGAAATGCTGTGAATCATTGGTTCAGTGTAGAGAGATTGTTGGAGGACCAGGAAACGAGAGAAGAATTCTTCAGGTTACTCAATGTCTGAATCCTGTGCACCGTCCCCGGACGATTCGTTCGTCCATATGCAACGCGAGCGCACACTGCTCCTTATCGCTACGTGCTTCTTAATAGCCGGCTCCATCACGCTTGAAGTCGCCCGCCCTCCGGGTGCTCCCCTCTATTCCCTACTCACTATCGCCGCGTTTATCTCCTGTTTTGTCGGTGCGCATTGCTCTTTGAATCGCTACCTTCCGCGCCGTGACCCCTTTCTGCTACCCGTAGCTAGCCTGCTGACCGGCTGGGGACTGCTGATGATCAGACGGCTGGCCGTCAATTTCCTGCTGCGCCAGACCGCGTGGGTTGTGGTGTCCACCGGTGCGCTCCTTCTGATCGCCCGGCGGGAGGATGTGTTGCGCTCGCTACGGCGCTTCCGCTACACCTGGCTTTTTGGGGGACTGCTGCTCCTGGCGGCCACGCTCATCTTCGGCGTCAATCCCTCCGGCTACGGCCCGCGTCTGTGGCTGGGGGGATGGGGTCTCTATTTCCAGCCCGCCGAGCTATTGAAGCTATTGCTGATCGCTTATCTTGCCTCCTACCTGGCCGAACGGCGGGAGCTCTTGCTCTCGGAAAAGTGGAAAGTGGGAAGATGGCATCTGCCGCCTCCGGCTTACATCGGCCCCCTGGTAGCTATGCTGGGACTGGCGCTGATCCTGCTGGCCTGGCAGCAGGACCTGGGGGCGGCGATGCTGTTCTTCTTCACGTTTCTGGTGATGCTGTTCCTGACCACAAGACAGTGGGGGTATATCGCTGCCGGCCTGGCGCTCTTCATCGCCATGGGCATTCCCGCCTACCACCTCTCGGAGCGGGTGGCGCTGCGCATTGATGGCTGGCTGAACCCCTGGCCAGACGCAGCCGACCGCACCTTCCAGATCGTGCAGAGCCTGCTGGCTTTCGGCGTGGGGGGGATTTTCGGACAGGGATTGGGGCTGGGCAGCCCGACCTTTATCCCCGCCGTACACACCGATTTCGTCTTCGCGGCCATTGGAGAGGAGTTCGGACTGACAGGCGTGCTGGCGATTGTGGCGCTGTACGGTGTGCTCCTGTTGCGCGGTTTCCGCATCGCCGCCCGTGCTCCCCGTCTGTTCGAGCGCTTCCTGGCCGCTGGCCTGACGAGCGGACTGGTTATCCAGGCATGGGTCATCATGGCCGGCAACGCCAGGCTGGCCCCTATCGCTGGCGTAACGCTTCCGTTCGTCTCTTACGGAGGCAGCTCGCTGCTGATGAGTTTCGTTACCCTGGCTCTGCTGCTCCGTATCAGCGCCACTGCGGAAACGCCCGTCCTAACGGGAAACCGGCCGGTCAACATCCCCCTCCCGCTGGTGGGAGGAGTGCTGGCAGCGGCACTGGCGCTCCTGGCCCTGGTTTGTGGGTACTGGGCTGTGGTACGTGCCGAGGCGCTGCGTGCCCGTGCCGATAACCCGCGCCGCGTCCTGTACGAGCAGCGTATCATCCGCGGGCGCATCCTGGACCGGAACGGGAGCGTGCTGGCCTACATGGAAGCAGACGCGCACGGTCGTCTGGTACGACGCTACCCGGTGCCGGAGGCCGCGCCCGTCGTCGGTTATGCCAGCCTGCGCCACGGCACAGGCGGTATCGAAGCGGCGCTTGACGCCGCGCTGCGGGGCGAGGCGAGACGCCCGGCCTGGCAGGCAGCGCTGGACGAGCTGCTCCACCGTCCACCTCAGGGGAGCGACATCCAGCTCACGCTCGACGCAGCGCTGCAGGCCCTGGCGCAGCGCTCACTGAAAGGCCGGCCCGGCACTGCGGTGATCCTCGATGTCCGCACCGGCGAGGTGCTGGCCCTGGCCTCTGCCCCCACTTTCGATCCACAGCGCCTGGACGAGGAATGGGAAAGATTGCGTGTAGACCCGGCTGCTCCGCTGATCAACCGCGCCACGCAGGGACTGTACCAGCCGGGAGCTGCCCTGCAGACGGTGATTCTGGCGACGGCGCTGGAGAAGCAACCGGCCATCCTCTCCACGTCTTTCCCCTATGCCGACGTTCCGGTTTACGTGGATGGAGTCCCGCTGCGCTGTGCTGCCCAGCCCAAAGAGCCGTATACCCTGGCAACCGCCTACACAGCCGCCTGCCCGGCGCCATTTGCCGCGCTGGGCGAGGCCGCGGGCACGACCGGCCTGAGGGAGGCATTCGACCGGTGGGGACTCACCGTCCCACCCGTGCTGGAGCTCCCGACCGCGGCCGCCTCACTGGAGATCGCAAACCCGCGCGCGGAAGCGATAGGCCAGGGCAGTCTGCTCGTCTCGCCGCTACACGTGGCGCTCGTGGCCGCCACACTGGCCAACGAAGGGATAATGCCCTCTCCCCACCTGGTCGCGCGCGTGCAGAAGGAGCCGCGAGGTGAGTGGCTGGAGCACCATACTGCCGGAGAGGAGCGCCGGATCATCACACCCGACATCGCACGGGCGATTGTGAGAAACTGGGAGTACCGTGAAAACGGTATAGCTCACTGGGGAATCGCGTTATCGGGCAAGGGCCGGCCTCCACACGCCTGGTTTATGGGCCTCACCCTGGCCGGCGGAGCCCGCTACGCAGTAGTGGTCCTGCTGGAACACGCCACCCGCCCCGAGCAAGTATTGGAGATAGGAGAGACACTCCTGAAAGCGTGCAGGTGACAGCCACCTTGGAGCACATTGGGCCCGTTGCCCACTCACAAGCCCCCCTCGTGAGCGTCCGTGGCATGCGCCCGCGTGATCTCCTCACCTGGCCGTTCGCCGGTAACGACACCCGCGAACACCCCCAGGGGCACCTCCATAAACAACGGGCGCTTAGTGCTCTCCGTCACCCACTCTGGGGGGATGCCCTCCTCACGAAACAAGCGCCTGATCAGCCCGGTACAGGTCTTACCCCCGCACGCACCCATCCCGGCCCTGGTCACCCCCTTAATGTGGTTCATATCCGTAATGCCAGCCCGGATGAGGGAGCGGATCTCACCCGCCATCACCCGCTCGCAGCGGCAAACCACCTCGTCGTCCTCCACACGCTCGACGTACACATCCAGCGGCTGCACAGCCTGCACCTCCTGCACACGGATGCCAGCGATGTACCGAGCGATCTGGCGGGGCGCCCGCACC
>JAOAAG010000136.1 GCA_026418995.1 Anaerolineae bacterium | reverse complement strand
CCCTGATCCGTTACCTGCGCAGTCCGCGGCGATCTGCTGGTGGGGCGATCGGGCGGATTTTGCTCACTATGGTGATCGGGCTGCTCACATGGCTCATCGTCTCCACGCTCAGCTCTGATGGCCGTCCCGGCACGGTGGTTGTTACTATTCTCTACGTGTTCGTGGGAATCACCGTGCAGTATCTCCTGGGGCTGGGCCTGGCGCTACTGACCTCACAACATCTCCCCGGCCGTCGTTTCTTTCGCGTCGTTTTCCTGCTGCCAATGATGATTACCCCGGTAGGGGTGGCATATATGTTCCGTATGCTGACCGACACCGACAAAGGCCCCTTCCGCCCCATCTGGCAGGCCCTGGGGCTGGGATTGACCTCGTGGGTTAACGACCCCTGGGGAGCACGGGCGGCGGTGATGATCGGCGACATCTGGCAGTGGACCCCCTTTATGTTCATTGTCCTGCTGGCCGCTCTGGAGAGCCAGTCAGTGGAGCTCATTGAAGCGGCTTTAGTGGACGGAGCCAACCGGTGGCAGACCTTCTGGCATGTCACCCTGCCCCAAATCCTGCCGGTCAGCACCACTGTGATCCTGATCAGGCTCATCGAGGCTTTCAAGATTATAGACCTGCCCAATGTTTTAACTAATGGCGGGCCAGGTACGGCGACCGAATCTATGACCTTACAGGCCTTCATCACCTGGCGCGCCCTTGACCTGGGTGGTTCGGCGGCCATCGCTTACATGTTGCTCTTTCTGGTCACCTGCATCGGGATGGCCTACGTCAGTCTGATCCGCCAGCGTGTGGTGGAGGTGTGACGAATGATCAAATATCTGTTCCGGCGGCGCTCCCTAATGACCCCATCCTATGCGGAAATGATCATCATTTACCTGGTGCTGGGGCTATGGGCCCTGGTGGTGTTGTTCCCGCTTTACTGGGTGGTAACCACTTCGTTCAAGCTGCCCATTGACGTGAACACCGGCCCGTTCTACCTGCCGGGCATTGACTACCAACCCTCGTTGCACGCCTGGCACTACATCCTGGTGGGCGACCTGAGCAATGATACGAAGCGCAACTTTATGAATACGCTGATCGTTGCCCCGACCAGCGCCTCGCTGGCACTCCTCCTGGGAACAGGAGCGGCCTACGGCCTGACCAGGTTTCAGTACCGTCCTCGCCTGGGGGCAATCCTCTCCTTCATTATCTGCCTGATCCTGGCTATTTTTGCCATCACTCTTGGAGCGCCCTGGCAGGCCGCTGTAGGTGGCGCGTTGCTACTCTTCCTCGTGCTGCTCCAGACGATCGGCAAGCGCTTCAAGCGAGCTCTAGCCAACAAAGATATCGCCTTCTGGTTGATCTCTCAGCGTATGTTGCCCCCGGTGGCCGTTGTCATTCCCATCTATGTGCTGTTTCAGCGACTGGGCCTGCTGGATACACATATCGCGCTGATCATTACCTACCTGGCCACCAACCTGCCCATCGTGGTCTGGTTGATGCGCGATTACTTTCTGACCATTCCGTTGGAGCTGGAGGAATGTGCGGCCATTGACGGCGCTTCACGCTACCGAACCTTTATCTCCATCGTGCTGCCCCTGGCAGGTCCTGGACTAGTGGCTACCTTCCTCCTGGTGCTGGTCTTCGCCTGGAACGAGTATCTGCTGGCGCTCTTCCTCTCCGGCGCCAGGTCTCAGACAATGCCGCTTACCGTGGCGGCCCAGAACGCCACCCGTGGGCCACAGTGGTGGTATATGTCGGTGTTGATCCTGATTATGATCGTTCCGGTCATCGGGATGGCGATTGCTCTGGAGCGGTATATCGCGCGCGGACTGCTGGTGGGAGCGATCAAAGGATAGTCCATGTACATCCTGGCTCACGACCTGGGTACTACCGGAGATAAGGCCACCCTTTTTGACGAGGAAGGCGCCATCGCTGCCTCTACCTTTGCGCCTTATACGACAGCCTATCCCCGTCCAGGCTGGGCTGAGCAGGATGCCACCGACTGGTGGCGCGCAGTGCGCGACTCCACCCGGACGTTGCTCTCCGGCAGCGGTATTGCCGCCGGCGACGTGGCCGTCATCAGTTTCAGCGGCATGATGAACGGAGCCTTGCCGGTAGATGCCCGCGGGGAGCCGTTGCACCCGGCCATTATCTGGGCTGACCAGCGGGCCACTGCCGAGGCCCAGTTGCTGGCCGAACGCTGCGGCTTTGAGGAGGTGTATCGCCGCACCGGCCATCGTCCTGGCGCTTCCTACACGGCAGCCAAAGCATTGTGGCTGAAGCGCCATCGGCCAGACCTGTACGCCCGTACCGCTCAGATCCTTCAGGCCAAGGATTACGCTGCCTATAAACTGAGCGGTGTCTTTGCTACCGACTATTCAGATGCCTCCAGCACTAACCTCTTTGACCTGGAACACCATGTTTGGGCAGAGGAGATCGTCAAAGCGGCAGGATTGGATCTTCAAAAATTGCCTCCGGTATACCCCTCCACAGCCGTCATTGGCCAGGTGACGCCGTCCGCTGCGGCCGAGACCGGCCTGTTGAGTGGGACGCCCGTGGTCATCGGTGGCGGAGATGGCGCATGCGCTACGGTGGGAGCCGGCTCGGTGCAGCCGGGAGAGGCCTACACCTATGTGGGCTCCTCATCCTGGATCGCTGTCACCGCCGAACGGCCCCTCTATGACCAACAAATGCGCACCTTTACCTTCGCCCATCTGGTCCCGGGACTCTATTTCCCTACCGGCACGATGCAATGCGCCGGCGGGTCCCTGGACTGGCTGGTGCGGCTGCTCGGAAACGGCGACCCCACTCTGTATGACGATCTGAGCGCTGCGGCGGAGCGCGTTCCTCCAGGCGCCAGAGGATTGCTTTTCCTTCCCTATCTCATCGGCGAGCGCAGCCCACACTGGAATCCGCTGGCGCGAGGCGCCTTTGTGGGCCTGACGATGGCCCATGGTCGAGCTGAGATGGCCCGCGCTGTGCTGGAAGGAGTGGCCTTAAATCTGAAGATGATACTCAATGCTTTCCTGGAACAGGGTGTCTCGTTCCAGGCTATGCGCCTCATCGGCGGCGGGGCACGCAACGCGCTTTGGCGGCAGATGCTGGCCGATGCTTACGAGCTCCCGATCCTCATGCCGGCCCTGCTGACTGAGGCTACCTCATTGGGAGCTGCCATAGCCGGAGGGGTCGGCGTGGGCCTCTTTCCTGATTTCGGGGTTGTGCATCGCTTGGTACAGGTGGAAGAGGGCGAGCGCCCCGCTCCTGAGCGATGCCGGGAGTACGCTGCTTTGTATAAGCTGTTTCGGCAGGCCTATATAGCTTTGAAGCCTATCTTTGATGAACTGGCAGCCCTGGGCTGAAACCTTATCTCGTCAACAGGAGGAACAATGACAACGCTCAAGATGAATCCCCCGGTCAATCGGCTCATCGGCCCCATGCCTAAGATCGGCATCCGCCCCACTATTGACGGACGCCGCGGCGGG
>JAOAAG010000062.1 GCA_026418995.1 Anaerolineae bacterium | reverse complement strand
GGTCAGGAACCACCTCGACCTGTCCGGTACGCGACCCCAACAGCTTGCGGACCTGCTCGGCAGTTTGGTGGCTAGCTACATAAACGGTGTGAATAAAATCCGGCGGCACAGCTCCGTAGACCAGGCATTCAGACATGATGATGCGTTTGGAGCCATCTTCCGGTCGCCACCATTCGCTTTGGATGACTGACCATATCTCCCTGGAACACAACTTCTGCAGGCCCTCCTCCTTGGGCAATACCTCGGAGGTTGGACTGGCCGCGTTGCCGATGGAGATATAGCAGGGCAGCTCCAGGACCTGAGGCCTAACTGCCAGGACAACAATGTCCCTGCTCTTTCCCTCGCGGACCACGCGGTAAAGCATTGGATTTCTGGCCTGAAAATAGAGGTTAGCAAATTCCCACAGGCTTTTCCCGTCGGGTGTCGTCCTCTGCTTACGGCTGGCTACGATATGCGCGTCGTAAATCGAGGTGGAGGCAATATGTCTCCTCTCCACTTCGGCGTGGGACAGGATGCCCTTCTCCAGGATTGAAGGGAGATTCTCCACCGGGGCGATATAGTAGAGATTTTGAATGCGCTTTTTAGCCACCGTGTGCTCCAGAGAAATGGCAACGACTATCCCAGCCCGTACTCCTCCCGCACCTTAGCCGACAGCTCCTGCGTCACCCGCATCACCTGCTCGGCCACAGGAATGGTGGCGGGGCCTGTGCCGCAGCTTGGGGTGAGGAGTGAGCGTGGTAGCAGGTCCCGGCGGTCGAAGCCTTTGCGCTCAAAGAGTGTCAGTGCCCGCTCCAGCGCTTCCCATGCTCCCTCCAGAGTAATGCTCTGTGCCGCCTCGCCGGAGCTGGGCACGATCCCCCAGCCCAGCATTCCCCCACGGGCCAGAAAGCGCTGTAACTCGGCGGGGTAGAGCGCCAGGTACTCGGCATACTCCCACGCATCGAACAGGATGATGTCCACCGAGGTCTCCAGCAGCAAACTCCAGTCGGTGTTGGCACAACAGTGTGTCGCCTTCCAGCCAGAAAGCCCGGAAAATACTTCCTCCAGCGCCCCGATCACGTCTTCGCGAGAGAGCGCGGTGTAGGCGCTTCCAAACGCGGACAGGAAGGGCTCGTCAATAGAGATAATCGTGCGGGGGCACAGCGTGCGCAGGCGTGACTCCTGCCATTGGGCCTGACGCAATACGTTCTTGACCAGCACATCGCGCATCATCTCGTCATAAAAGGAGGGACGGCGGTGCTGATCGGTTACCTGGAGGCCGAAGCTGACCGGCCCGGTCACATGCCCTTTGACCGCCCAGGCCCCGGTCAGGGGCCCCCGCTCAAGCAGCGCGTGCAGTCCGGCAGCGTGCTCCGCGCCGATAGCGAAAAGTTCCGCATTCTCCTCCAGAAATGCTGCGTAAAAGCGCTCAGCCGGCTCGGCCCACTCCTCATCCAGTTGCACGAAGATGCGCTCGTTCTCGAAGTCCAGCCGTACACCAGGCAGGTGCTCCGAGAACTGCACGTACATGTTCTCAAGAAAAGTGCGCTTCGGCAGTTGGGGCCAGAAAGGGACGTCCGGGAACGTCTTCAGCACAAACTCGACGGCGGCAAGTACGTCCTGATGAGGCGTACTCCCGATGCCAGTGGCCCGACAGTTGGGCAAAGACTCAGAGCCAACCAATTGCCTACCTCCGCAGATGAGTTATCGTGACCACCGCTCGTGCACCGGCGGCAGCGCCGGGAAGGGAGCGTGCGGTTCGCTCTGATACCACCAGGCCACTGAGGCGATGTCGTCCGTCAGTGGCTGGAACTTGCGGTTCGGCCACCATCCCAGGGCCTGGATGGTGACCCGCAGATCGCGCTTAAACCGGATGGGATCGAGGATGTGCCAGCGGTAGAGCCCGTGGCGTGGCACCTCGCCCGGCTCCTTGCGGTAGAGCGGATAGCCCAGGAAGGGCGTCGAGTAGGTCTGCCCTTCAAAGCCCCAGGCTCCGCCAAAGTAGTCCTCGGTCCCGGTGCCGCAGATGGTGGGGTATTCGGTATCCCCATCTATGAAAAATTTGATCTCCCCTTCGCCCCACCAGCCATTGGAAAGCTGCGTCCAGGCCAGGAAGGTGCCCACGTAGTGGCCCTGTCCCCGGACGCCCTCGAGGATGGTGTGCTCTGGGCGCTCGCGCGTGGTCATAGAGCGGCGCCACTGGGCGTGTAGATACGCCGCGTTCTCTGGTACTTCGGTGAGTGCGTAGGTAATCTGGTAGAAAAATCCCAGAATCGGTTCGGGATGCTGGCTCTCTACCGTGATGCGGGCACGCTGGCGGAAAGGCATCGGCCAGTAGCAGTTGAACCCGCCGCTCGGATTTACGACCACAGGCAGGGAATTGACGTTGTAGCGCAGGCCGTGGCCGTTGCAGAAAAAGTCGCCCAGCGGTACTTCGATTGAGGGTGTCTCCTCATCATCCCAGTAGAAGCGCAGGATGGTATCCCGATAGGCTTTCGTGTCCACCGTCATCCAGATGTGCTGGATGATGCCGGGGCCGACGATGTCCGCCAGCGTGGTGGTGCTTTCTGCGCCCAGAATGATGCAGGGCAGCACTTTCCATCCCTTTCCCAGCATCGAGGCCGGGTGACCGCCCAGCTCAGGCGGCACTGGCACCTCCTCCGGTGAGGCCTTCGCCCCTCCCCCCTTCGCGCCGTCGGGATTCTCGGCGGAGATGGAGCGGGTCTCAGCGGCGGAGAGTAGGGGCAGGCCACTCAATCCCAGGTTCAGCCAAGTCAAGTCTGACATACTTTCTCTCCCTCCTTCAGGCGGCGCCGCGTCCTGCCCGGATATAGAACTCGTTGCGCTGGCGGCGAGAGGGAAAATGCGCTCTGGCCCACAGGCTCTGATACCCGCGCCCCTCTCTGCGCTGCAGCAGGGTGTGACCATAGATGAAATAGGCACCATCGAGAAAAGCTGCCCTCACCGGCTGCAATTCCGGCGCGTCAAAGTCGTCCACGAGCTTCTGCCCAGGGCTGTTCATCTCCGTCCCCACGATCAGGGGCAGGTCCAGTGTGCCGGCCAGGCGCACCACGTGGTACAGATGCGCCAACTTAACCTGCTTGACACGCTCATCGGCGATATTCCAATTACGGTCGGGGATAATGTTGAGCGCTACAACCCCCTTGCCGATGAGCAACTCCAGCAGTTCCTCGATCGCCTGCTCGCCTTCGGAGGTGCCGTCGAGCCAGGTCGCGCACGGAAGTGCCTCACAGGCCAGGATCAGCTCGTTGACCTCCTCGACGGTGGGGAACATCTCTGGCGTGGGCGGCACATAGCCGACACCCCCCCGCTTCATCAGCCGGGCGCGGATCAGGTTGTGAAAGGCGGAGGTGTCGCTCATCAGCTCCCTCACCTGCTCCACCGGCAGGCGCAGCCTGTCCGCCCAGAAGTCGGCGGGAGCGGGCATAGTGCGCGCGGCAGCCGTAGCGTAGGCCGCCACGATGTGACGCTCGGTAGGGTTCCCTGCCGGCGTGAGGGGTAGCACATCGCGCTCGTAATCAATCACGACCGGATCGAGGTAATCGTTGACCCGCTCGACGATGTCCAGGTTGCGTCTCCTGGCGCGTTGCCTGAGGGCAGCCAGAATATGCGCCACCCGGGGCGGTACCTGGCCGGAGGTGAAACCGATCCCCATATAGTAGAAGATACCCGGCTCCCCGGGCGAGTTAATCTCGCGGGTGGAGAATTCGGGGATATACACGCGGGTCTCCAGCCCCGCGCTGCCCCGCACGCCCAGCAGCTCACAGGCGTGCAGGAACTCATCCACCCCGTCCAGCACGTCGAAGTCCACGATGCCCATTAATTTGAAACCGCGCTTTCGTGCCAGCCAGGCTAACGCCGAGGGCGAGTACCCGTACGCATTGTAGGAGTAAAACGTGTGGCAATGCATATTGGCTACCTCAGCCTCCGGCGGGAGGGAGATCGCTCCGGTCCTGGCCAGCGTGGCCAGTTCCTGCAGGGCCGTAAGGCGCACCTGGGGGTCGAAATCGTTCAGGCGAGCCTCTAGTGCAGCGACGTCACTCACGCGCAGGCCTCCGCAACCCGGATGATCGCCCTGAGCACACCGTCCCGGTAGCCGGCGACGATCTCGAATGCCTCAACAATACGTTCCAGAGGAAATGTGTGGGTGGCCAGGGGCTTGACATCAAGCAAGCCCTTCTGCACCAGGCTAATGGCGCGGGGATAGGTGTGTTTCATACGACGTACCAGCTTGATGGTCAGCCCCTTGCGCCGGACGGTGGAGGCGTTCATAGTCATCGTATCGTCGGCGGGGATGCCGGCCACGATGACCTTGCCCCCCGGCCTGGTTACGGCAGCGGCCTGGTCGGGAGTCTGGGGGGCGCCGGCTGCCTCGAAGGCCACGTCCACCCCGCGCCCATTCGTGGCCCGCATGATGCCGGCCACAATGTCCTCCGTCTCAGGATTGAACACGGCGTCGGCGGCGTAGCGCAGCGCGAACTCCCGACGGTAGGCGAGCGGCTCGCTCACGTAGATGGCAGCGGCGCCGGAGATTTTCGCCACCGCTGCGGTCAGCAGGCCGATGGGGCCGGCTCCCAGCACAGCGACGGTATAGCCAGGCCGCAGGTGAGCCAGGTCCACAGCGTGGATAGCTATGCCCAGCGGCTCGAGCAGCGCCCCTTCGTCCGGGCTGAAGCCGTCGGGCAGGGGGAAGCAGTTCGCGGCTGGCATAACCTTGTACTCGACGTAGGCACCGTCAACCGGCGGAGTCCCACAAAAGCGCACCTTCGGGCAGAGGTTGGGGTGGCCCTCAAGGCAGGATTCGCACTCGCCACAGCTTACCGCTGGCTCGACGGCCACCAGTTGACCGGGCGAGAGGCCCTCCACCCCGGGACCCGGCTGTGCCACCCAGGCCGAGAACTCATGGCCGGGGATAATAGGCGATGCAACCACCTGCGGGCCGATGCGGCCCTCCAGGTAGTAGTGTACATCGGAACCGCATACCCCGACGGAGGCTACTTTCAGGAGCACCTCACCAGGGCCTGGCACAGGCATTGGCACCGAGTCCAGGCGCAGGTCACGGATGGCATAAAGGCGTGCAGCGCGGATAGTCGGCTCATGATTCGACATTGAAGTACAACTCCTCCAGGGACTGATTCACTCCCGGCGCACCGACGAGTGGAAGGGAGCGTGTGCGCATCACGTTGCCCAGGCGCCGGACGGCCTCGCGGTCCAGCTCTTTGATTTCATACCCGGCCTGCAGAGCCAGCAGAACGGACTGCGCGGTCACTTCCAGCAACTCGACGTTCATCAGCGTCCAGCGGATGTCCCCCCGGCTCATCGTCACCAGGCCGTGGTTTTCCATGATAAAGCTGTTGTACTTCTGGAGAAAGGGGGAGAAATTGCGGGCCAGCTCCTCCGTCAGCGGCTCGGCGTAGGGGACAACGGGCACCGGGCCGACCTCGGTGATCGTTTCGGGGTAAAGAGGGCGCATCAACCAGTTCTTGCCCCTGGCGATAGCCAGTGCGCAAGCGTGGGGCGGATGGCAATGGATCACCGAGGCGACATCCGGCCTCTCGGCGAAGAATTTGAGGTACATAGGAAGTTCTCCAGTCGGCCTGCGTATCCCCTCGATCACCTCTCCGCTTGTATCAACGAAGACCACATCCTCGGGGGTGATGTCGCCTTTGTACATCCTGGTAGGGGTGATGAGCAGGACGTCAGCATCCAGCTTCCAGGCCAGGTTTCCCCCGTGGCCGGTGACGTATAAATTGTGCGCCAGGCGGTGACAGACTTTGACGAAGGTTTCAACTTGAGGGGCGAAGCGTTCAAACAGTGCCATGGACATTTACCCGAAGATTGTTCTCATCCGCTCGCAGTAATACTGGACGTTCTCCCACTTCGCATCGGGTGGAATACGGTGATCCGGGCACGGGATGTAGCCTCCCAGCTCCACCAGTGGTCTGAGCCGCTCGATCTCGGCGTCTACGGCGGCGTAGTCGCGGGCGAAGACTCGCTTGTCCATCCCGCCGACGCCGCGCAGCTCCCGCCCGTACTGCTGGCGCCACGGAGCGAGGTTGCCGTTCCAGGTGCCCACCTCGATGGGGAACATGGTGTTGACGCCGCTCTCCAGCCAGATCGGCACCAGCCGATCAATCTTGCCGTCGCAGTCCACGGAGACGATGGTGATACCATGCCTGCGGAGCAGTTCTGTGATGCGTCTGTAGTGGGGAGCAACCTTGGCACGGAAGACGTTGGGATTGATCAGCGGCCCGCTTTTGAAGCAGATGTCCTCCCAGAAGTGGGCAAAATCGAATGGAGCGCCCGTCTGGAGCACCCGTTCGACGCAGCGGTAGCACAGGTTGCCCACGGTCTCGATCATCTCATCGAACAGGGGCGGGTCATCTACCTGCAAGTAGGCTAGGTTGACCAGTCCAACCCAATCGCGGATCACTCCGTAGAGGCTGCCACACCAGAGTCCCAGAGGCTTCTCCCATTCCCCTCGTTGCAGATAGGCGATGGTCTCCTCGGGAATGAAGGCGCGCTCCTCGGTGAACTGGAGGCGGGGCAGGAAATGCTCCTCCCATTCTTTTCTGCCCTTCAGCAGGTGGTCCACTTCGGGGGGGATGCCGCTCGCGCCTTCCTTCTGGATGATCACGACGCCGTTGCGGTTGAGCACCTTGCGCGAGCCGTCGGGCAGCTCTTCCAGTACCCTTTCCTCGAACGGGGGCAACAGGCTGGTGTTCAGCCCGAAAGTGTGCGCCCAGTTGAAGTCGAAGCCCAGCTTCCGGGAGAGGGCCTCATCGGTGGCATTGCCATCGGCCCAGGTGGCCGCCTCATCAGGGGTAATGTGGCCTTCGGCGGCCCATTTGTCCAGCGTTTCCCTCCAGAATCCGAAGTGTACAATGGGCAAGCGGTCGTATGGCTCGTAGTGGAGGACGGCACGTGTGCGTTGGCGATGGTCCACCATGCTGCTCCTTCGAGGGCTAAGGTGACGGTCACTTGCAAAATGACCGTCACCTGGATCACCCTCGTTCATGACCTGTAGCGTTAGCCAGGCTATAGGCCATCATCTCGCGCAACAGGGGGTGTTTGACAATGATGCCTTCCTCTATTGCGTCGGCTGCTACCAGTGCCCACAGGGATAATTCTACCTCATCATCCTCATAGAGTTGTCTCAAAAACCATGCCTGGTCGCGTAGCCGGGCAGGGAGCAACCGACGGTATCGCTCGTCCACCACAGTCTCCACGGCCTTGTCGAGCAGGGCCTCGAAATCAGGGTCACCTGCTTCCGCCTTTCTGCGGCGGAGTAGCTTGCGATAGGCGGGGAGGAATGCCTGCACCTCGTCGGGATTGAAGAACCAGTATTCAAACTCCTCCAGGGTGAGAAGTTCGGCGCAGTCGGCCAGCAGTTGAGCACGCGTCGCGGGGTCTACTGCTGGCAGAGGCACTTCCTCCGGTGGCTCCTCCTCGCGACCTTCTAACCAGCCACGCCAGATTGGGAGCAGGGGGGGAGGGCGGCGGCGGGCTTCCAGCGTCACCTGATAGGCACAGGTCACCCGTTCACGGGCTCGTTCCAATGAGATGTCCACAAATTCGATGCTCTCGAAACCCTCGATTATCTCATCCAGGATCTCATCGTTTACAATGGCACTGAAACAGTCCTTAATACCTTGGTGGTCGTTGAACAGAATATCCACAAGGCGTATCTCGCCCTGGGGTAAATAACGTCCCAAAAGCAGGACCTGTGTGCCGCTGCCGTCCAGCGTGCTCCTGTCTCTTATACACATCTGACGCTGCCGACGA
>JAOAAG010000003.1 GCA_026418995.1 Anaerolineae bacterium | reverse complement strand
ACCTTACCTTGCCTGTTCGTTCTCTTTGTTGCAATCCCCTCGATCCGACAGAGTATACTGAAAGCTGGGGGCGGGGGGGGTAGGGGGGTGGGGGTGATAATTGTTGCAATCCCCTCGATCCGACAGAGTATACTGAGAGAGGGGGACGGCACGAAGCTCAGCGTATCAGGCACTGTTGCCATCCCCTAGGTCCGACGGGGGCTAAGAGAATGTAACGTGGAGAAATGGGGTCGTTCAGTTAGGGTGATACAGACCGATCAAGACCGCTTCGGGGATGGTTCACGATGGGTTTATACTTAAAAACCGCAAAGCACGCAAAGAGCGCAAAGGAAAGGAAAAAAAGGACACACCTTTGCGTTCTCTGCGTCCTTTGCGGTTCAATTTAAACCGTAAAGGGCGCAAGGGTACTGAGATAGTTCATGCTCGGCGCGGCCTATGCGGTGTGTCACAAGGGCTCCCATCCCCCTGCGTAATCGCATCGGCCTCCGAAGTGTAAACCCGTTGCTCCCAGAATTTGAACCATCCCCCGATTCGGGGATGATGTGGGCCGCTCCAGTCGCGCGCCTGCGCTCGGATGATCCCTCAACTCGCCCTGCTCATCCCTCCCCCGTCTCCCCGCTCCGGAGCACATCCCCAAGCACCTGTACCCCCTATTGACGGGAGCCGGGGCGAACGTACTGACCAATAGAGACAAAGAGTGCGGGCGTCCTAAAACACCCCCTCTTCCGCGATGGCAATTGGATTCCTGGAAGATATATGCGCCGACCCCGGCTACTGCCGCTTGTACGTTCCCATCAGTTCTGCCTGAGCCAGGATATGGCCCTCCATCGCCTGAAGCAGGTGGTCTCTGGTCACTTCTCCCCTCAGCGCAAGCGAAGTGTCCAGCGCGTAGAGCCGGAAAAAGTAACGGTGTGTGCCGCTGGGAGGACAGGGACCTCTGTAGCCCAGCCGTCCCCAACTGTTTTGCCCATGCCGGCCTCCATCAGGCAATTGTGCTTCCGCTGGGACAGCCTCAGGCAGCGCTCGGCTCCGGGCCGGTAAATTATAGATCACCCAGTGCACCCAATTACCGACCGGAGCGTCGGGATCCTCCATAAGCAGCGCGAAACTCCGGGTCCCAGGGGGAGGATTGTCCCACTGCAGAGGTGGCGAGACATCCTCGCCGTCACAGGTATACTTAACAGGGATGGAAGACTCGTGTGCAAATGCCGCGCTGGTCAAGGCGAAATCCACAGATGATGCGGCAGGTGAGGAAGGTGTGGCCCCCTGTGGTGAAGCACACCCGCACAGGATACCAAGCAAGCTGAGGAGAGACAACACAAGGATTGACCGCGTGTTCATCCCGGTCGCGCCCCCTTTTTGTGAACTGGACCTGCACACCACAGGCGAGCCGTATTACGAGCCGGTTAGCAGCTCAGAAGTGCAATATGCACAACGCGTGGCTTTAATGGGAATAGCAGACAGGCAGTAAGGGCATTCCTTCGTAGAAGGAGGAGGCGGCGCCTCCTGTTTCCTCAGCCGATTGACGCCCCGCACGAGGAAGAAGACGACCGTAGCAACAATGATGAAGCTGATCACAGTGTTCAGGAAGACACCATAGTTGATCGTCACCGCCCCGGCGGCTTTTGCGTCGGCGAGGGAGAGG
Organism: Anaerolineae bacterium; assembly: GCA_026418995.1. Taxonomy (GTDB): domain Bacteria; phylum Chloroflexota; class Anaerolineae; order B4-G1; family B4-G1; genus JAOAAG01. Next base: position 15,244 of record JAOAAG010000003.1, on the reverse strand, counting down.
TAGGGGCCTGGAGGTGAACCCGCCTTAAGCAGGATATAGAAGTTGGAGAAGTCGAAGCCACCCAGTAACAACCCTATGGGGGGCATCAGCACATCGTCCACCAGCGACCTGACGATACTTCCGAAGGCCGCGCCGATGATGATGCCTACCGCCATATCCACCACGTTACCCCGCAGGGCGAATTCCTTCAAATCCCTTACCCAGCCTGATACTTTACCTATAGTCTGTCCCATCTGATTAGTCATGGTCCACCTCCCGCGTCTATTGTGAAGCCACTATCTTACCATCGCTCAGTTGGAGCACCTCATCAGCGTACTCATCCACCAGTATATCGTGTGAGACCATTATTAACGTCACGTGCTCCTCCCTGACAATGGTCTGGAAGAGCTTTAATATCTCACGGGCCGTGGTACTGTCCAGCTCGCCGGTAGGCTCGTCGGCGAGGATCAGGCGGGGGTTGTTGGCCAGGGCACGGGCAATGCCAACACGCTGTTGCTGACCACCGGACAACTCAAAGGGGCGATGGTGAGCCCAGCGGGCAAGCCCCACCAGTTCCAGGCAATACATCGTCCTTTTGCGCCGCTCCCGGCCCGGCACCCCGGCGATGCGCAGCAACAACTCGACATTCTCATAAGCAGAAAGAGTGGGCAACAGGCCAAAGGACTGGAAGACGAATCCTACCTCCTCGCGCCTCCAGCGGGTCAGCTCCTGATCGCTCATCCTGGAGATGTCGCGCCCGAAAATGTACACACTGCCAGAGGTAGGGTGATCGAGCCCGCCAAGGCAGTTGAGCAGGGTGGTCTTGCCGCTACCGGAGCGTCCCTTCACAGCGACAAAGCGTCCCGGCCTGATCGCCAGGTTAACGCCCCGCAAAGCGGGTATCTCCTGGGCTCCGGTCTTGTAGATACGCCATAAATCATGTGTCTGGACGGCATAACCGTTGCGATCGGCTATTTCTGTCATACTCATTGACCTCCAGTCTGTACTTTACCCGACTGGAATATGTGGCCAGCCCGCTGGCGCAATTGAGCGACCAGCCGCCCCAAAGCTCCACCTCTTCGCGCGCCAGGGGCGCTCAGCATCTCGTTGAGGACGGCCTCAGCGGAATGGGCGACCTGAGGGGCCGGGCGGATGAGGATGCCCTCCTCGGTCAACTCGAGCCGCACCCGGCCTTTGATACCGAACTCCTCCAGATACTCCTTCGGTATCTGCAAGCGCCCAGCGGAGTCGAGCACTACGAGTTCCTCAAAAATCTCCTCTTCGTGAGCTTCCCCATCGCCCCCGGTAGTTTCAACGGCGGTATCGCTCAGAGCGGATTGGCGCACCGTCTCCATCGCCGTCTTGCCGTCGCGGATAGCCACCACGCGATGGACATGGCGAGCGATATTCGGGTCATGGCTGACGATCAACGTGGTCAGGCCATACTCACGGTTAAGGCGGCGGAAAGTCTCGTAGATGGTCAGCGCGGTAGCCGAGTCCACCTCACCGGTCGGCTCGTCTGCCAGGAGCAGACGGGGGTTGTTAGCCAGCGCCACGGCGATAGCCACCCGTTGTTGCTCACCGCCGGAGAGTTGTGCCAGGCGGTGATTGCGCCTATCGCTCAGGCCGACCGCTTCCAGCAGCTCCTCCGCCCGTTGTCGCTTCTTGCGCCCGCTCTGCCCTGCCAGCGTCATCGGCAGCTCAATATTCTCCAGCGCGGTCAGGTAGGGGACCAGATTGCGTGCCCCCTGCTGCCACACAAACCCCACCTTGGAGCGGCGGTAGCGGTTCAGGGCCGCGTCCGACATTTTGAGCAGGTCCTGCCCATCCACCCACACCCGCCCGGCCGAAGGGCGGTCGAGCCCACCCAAGATATTCATCAGCGTGGATTTGCCGCTGCCGCTAGGCCCCACCACACCCAACAGCTCCCCAGGGGCAACGACCAGGTCCAGCCCTTGGAGAGCCATCGTCTCCAGGTCGGCGATCTTATAGATCTTCACCAGATTGTCGCAGACAATAAAGGGTTCTTGGGCCATATCACACTGTCTCTCCTAGCTTGATGGCCTGGAAAATCTTCATGCGCAGGAGCAGGATGACCAGCACACCCAGAGCAACCAGGAAGAGCAGGCCAAACAGGATGTAGATGCGGAAGATGGCCGGCCAGGCGATCTCAACGATGAAAGGCGGAGTGCGGGCCTCGGGGCCAGTGCCTATTTGCAGGTAAGGTATGAAGAGGTTACTGACCCATACCCCAAGTCCCGTGCCGGCCAGTACGCCGATACCGATCAGCAAGGCCAGTTCCCAGGCCAGGAAAGCCGTCATCTGGCTTGCTGAGAGGCCGATGGCACGCAGCACCCCCAGTTCGATAAAACGCTGGCGGAAGGAAAAGAACGCGTAGAACAGGAACCCCAGCACCGTGAGAAAAGCGGCAGCCAGGAAGCCCACGGAAAGGAAACCAAAGAGCCCCTGACGTTCGGGCCGACGCTGTTCCTCATAGATAACCTCCTGGGGAGCGTACCAGTTTAGCACGTTAAAGCGCAGGGCGCGCACTTCCTCGACGACCTGCTCGTAATCCACCCCGGCGTCGGTCTTCAACCACACGTCATAGGGAATCTGCCACCCCAATTGCTCGAAGAGGTAATCCAGGTTCCCCACCAGTAGCGGCCCTTCCTCATCCGGATACCAGGTGGGGAACATGTCGAAGACGCCCACGACCTCCAAATCTATATCGGCGCGTTCCCCATGCCCGGTGACCGTCGCTCTGAAGGTATCCCCTATGTTGAGCGCATATTGAGCGAGGAAGGTACGGGGCACCAGGACGCCGTTAGGGCGCACAGCCAGTGCATTCATTAACGCTCCCAGGCTGACCGGGGAAAAGTCACGCCGCCAGAAGGCGACCTGGGGAAATTCCACCCGGTCAATGCCTATGAACACGCCGCTTTGCACCCCTCCGCTCAGACGCGTGGTGAACTTGTAACGCCCTATCCGGGTCGCTGCCCGTACTCCCGGAGCCTTAAGGTGCTCAGAGACGGGCAGAAAGAGCCAGCGGGGGCCTTCCTCCTCCTCGGTCTCAGTCTCCGTAGTGCTGGCGCCACCGAAGAAACTCGCCGCCATTTCCGCTGACTCCGTGTTCTCCCCCAGCTCCACCAGACGCATATCGGCGCCGATCTTGTAGTACGTCTGGTCGTAAAGATGGTGATCCAGCGTCTGGGCCAGTGAGGCGGTGAAGGCCGAGAGGCTCAGAGTGAGCGTCAGGAGGATCAGCGGCGCAGAATAGAAGCCTGGCGTGCGGGAGAGGTGGCGGCTAGCCAGAAGCACCCCCACACCACTCAGATGAGAGGATAGCCAGGCTATGATGGACATGATCTTAGGCAACAGGCGCAGCATAAACAGGGTAAGGGCGAAGATGCCCAGCGCCGGCACCAGGAAGAGGAGCGGATTCTGGAACGGATCGTTAACGATGGCCGTCTTACCGACGGGGAGGACCAGGCCGCCCTGTCGGCGGAGCAGGTAAGTGCCATACGCGGCCGGGATGAACAAAAACACGTCCAGCCAGGCACGTTGCCACCAAGGGGGGCGCAGAGTACGGGCGCGTTCCTGCTTGTAGGTGACGATGGTATGCCGGGCCGCCTCGATGGTAGGCACGAGCTGAGCAACCAGCGCCAGGGCTATCGCGGCAATACCGAAGCGCACTGTCGTCATCGTGATGTCCACACGCAGGTCGGAGGGCAGTGAAAAATCGAGGAAACTGCGAGTATGGCCGATCAGGCGTGCGACAAAGCCACCCGATGGCAGCCCCAAGGCCAGGGCCAGTACTCCCAGCAATATCCCCTCAAGTGCTGCGATCCCCAGCACCTGAATGGCCGTCGCACCCCGGCTGCGCAGGACAGCGATCTCGTTACGCTGCCGCCCCACCGCCAGCCCCACCACCAGCCCGATAAAAGCCAGCAGCAGACCGATGATGGGCACGCTGAAGGCGTACAGCAGGATGGTCAGCAAGCCGGTGGCACGCCGGTAATCTTGCAACGCTGGCACAGGCGAGATGTCCAGCCTGGTATCCGGGAGCAGGGCTGCCGCCCGTTGCTGCACGGAGGCAGTGCGCATGAGCAGGGAGTCCACATCGCTGGCGTGTACCTCCGAGCCGTCCATCACCAGATACCACAGGCCGAGGTAGATCTCGTTTTCCATATACGGAGCGATACGGCCCATAAAGGTGGCCTCAGGTACAAGCAGTGTCTGCTTCAGCGCCTTGGGGTCGTAGAACCAGTATTCCTCAGTGGGGTCCCTGGGGGCCCAGACCCCGGCGATGCGGACGGGTATCTGGGTAACGCTCTCGCCCCGCTCGGTTTTGGCCCGGAAATAGGCCATATACGTCTCGCCGACCTGGAGTCCCAGCTCAGTGGCGAACGGCTCGCTGATCAGCACCTCGACCGTGCTATCCTCCGCTGTCTCAGCCACCGCAGGGGACCCCCCCTCCACGATATTGATGTGCTGCTCAATCTCGCTGGCGAAGCCAAAGTTGACCCATGCCAGCGGGTCTTTGACATCCGCATAAGCCACTTCGTCCATCGGGAAGAGGCGGAAGTTGTCAGTTTCAAAATAGCGGACGACCATTTTCTGAGGCAGGCCCAGGGCCCTGCCGGCAGGTCCAGAAAGATAACTGTCCGCCTGTTCCACCCGCTCCCACTCCACGGCGCCTGCCCAGGCACCGATGTAGCGGAACATAAAGACGAAAGGAGGGCGAGAGCCAAACCGTTCGCCGGCGAGTGCCTTGCGCAGCACACGGTAGTAGATGCCGTCGGCGTAGAGGGGAATGCTGACGATGAGGGCGACGGAGGCGATCAGCCCCGCCGCGGTAGCCAGTGCCAGCCACTTCTGCGAGTAAAGGCGCTTGGCAGCGACGACAAAGACCGCCCAGGTACGTGCTAGCAGGTTCATACCATTCTTGCCCTTACTGCCCTATTACGATCTGCCCCTCAGTCAGGCCCTCCGTGATCTCCACCCGATCTTTACCTTCGATGCCGATCTTGACATCTACCCGGGCTTGTCCTCCATCCTGCTGCACGACGACAAACCTGCGGCCCTCGAAGGTACGGATGGCCTGCGGTGGTAGCCAGAGTACGTTATCCTTGCGCTCTAAGATCACCACTACACGCACCAGATCCCCGACGGCATACTTAGTGCCCGCATCCTTGGGGTAGATCGTAATGCGCGTAGAGGTATCCTCTTCCCCAACCCCCTTGCTACGGCCGCCACCCCCATAAGGGTACGGCAGCAGCCTGATCTGACCAGGTATGCCTACGTCGGGCCGCCCGCTGAGCGTGACGGTGACCGGCATCCCCTCGGTAAGCTCCTGCAGGTTTTCACTCGTGAGTTCCGCGCTCACCTCCAGTTCGGAGGGATCGGCCAGGATAGCCACCGGTTTGTAAGCTTCCACCCAGCGTCCCTCGGTCAGGGAGATGGAGAGGAGTTTGCCATCGAAGGGCGCTATCAGACGGGCATCAGCCAGTTGAGCCTTCAGCCGCTCCACAGTCAGCCTGATTTCCTCAACATCCAGACCCGCCTGCAGTTGTTCCAGTCTGAGGCGGGCCAGGTCAACCTCCTGCTGCCGCAGTTCCAGGGTATAGCTATAAATCAGGCTGGCCTGCAGAGCCTGTTGATACCATGCCTGGGCCATCTCCAGGTTCAGCTCGGCTTCCCGTAGAGAGCGGGCCGTGCCTTCGCGCACCTCATCCGGCCACCAGGGACTGTTCAGAGCATCCTGGTGAGCCTTCTGAGCGTCTTTAAGCGCTCGCTCCGCCCGCTCCAAATTGATCCTGGCCTCCACGATGCGTGCACGGGGGCTATCGGCTCTGGCAATGGCGAGCTGCAACTCGGCGGCACGCAGGCTGGCTTTCGCCTCAATAATCTGCTGCTCGTTACGGCTCTGCGCGGCTGCCAGGGAAGCTTCAGCCTGGGCCAGTTGGTTCTTCAGATCGGTGACCTCCAGTTCAGCGATGATCTCACCCGCCTTCACAACATCATCCCGCTTTTTGTAAACGGCCCCCAGGTAACCGGCAGTACGGAAGAAGAGCTCCTCCTCCACCACAGGAGCAATGCGGCCGGTGAATTCGAGCATTTTCACCACCTCGCCCCGCTGAACCCTGTAGGTGGGCTTGACCGGCACGATGGGGGTGGGGACCGGAGTGGGGGTAGCTTCCTCTTCAGGGGAAGGGCCTCCTGCACAGCCTGCGCTTACGATGATAGTGACCAGCAACACGATGACGTTGAGGTAACGCGCAACCTTTTGTCTCATACTTCTTGCTCCGTATCTTTGCTGTTTGAGTTTCCATCATAGCTAACGACCACCTGGAAAGTGACCGTCAGCCAACATTACATTATACCACCACCAGGTCGTTTGCGCTAGAATGAGGGCGAGCTGAGGGTCACTGTACAGCTCTCAACTTTCATTGTAGAATATGCAGCGCTATGGATTGGAACGCAGCACTCACTACATTTGGATTGATCTTCCTGGCAGAGCTGGGTGACAAAACCCAACTGGCCGTGTTGACCCAGAGCTGTAAGTACCGCTGCTCATGGGCCGTGTTCCTGGGAGCGACCCTGGCGCTGGCTGTAGTGACAGCGTTGGGCGCGCTCGGCGGTCAGCTTGTGGGCAGGATTGTACCAGCCCGTGCTATAGAGGGCGCGGCTGCCCTCATGTTTGTTGTCATGGGCGCGCTGATGGCTATGGAAGCCAGAAAAGCTGGGGACGAAGAGGGCGACTCATGGTGTCAGCAGGACACAGCCTATGGCCATAAGTGGCGTGCCTTCCTCTCCACGTTCTGGCTGCTGTGCATTGCGGAGATGGGCGATAAAACCCAGCTCACTGTCCTGGGGCTGGCCAGCAGAAGCACCAGTTGCTTACCCGTTTTCGCAGGTGGGGTAACGGCACTGGCCCTGGTGACAGCTCTGGGAGTCATCGGTGGGCAAGGGCTGCGTCGAGTGATTCCCAGGCGGATCCTGCTGTGGCTGTCGAGCCTCGCATTCGTGGGTATAGGAATATGGATATGGCTGGGTGGATAGGGCCAAGGTCTACAGGAAGATCAGGCTATGGGGGCGGCCAAAATTATTCTCAATCCCTACGCAGGCCGTTGGAAGGCCAGGGCAGCCATACCGTCGGTAGAACAAGCCTGCCGCAAAATTGGTCTGGACTATGAGCTGGTGATCACCGAGGGGCCAGGCCATGGCATCGAACTGGCGCGAGAAGCAGCGTTGGCTGGCTTTTCTCCCATTGTGTCCGCCGGAGGCGACGGAAGTATCAACGAGGTGCTCAATGGCCTGATGCAGGCGGCGGGAGAGGGCGTGGCTGGCCCACTGGGCATTATCCCCCTGGGCTCGGCGGACGACTTCGCGGATATGCTCGGCCTAGAAAAGGACATTGAAACTGCCTGCCGTATCATCCAGGCCGGCCACACGCGAGTGGTGGATGTGGGGTCTGTCAATGGACGCTTTTTTGACAACAACTCCGCCCTCGGCCTGGAGCCAATGGTGACCATGACCCAGGCCGCGATGAAACGTGTCCAAGGAACGCCACGCTACGTACTGGCTGCGGTGAAGGCAATCTTCTCTCACAGGCCATGGTATATGCGGCTTGCCTGGGAGGGCGGTGAGTATGCCGGCCCGGTTGTGCTGGTCTCGGTGGGGAATACGGCGCGTACCGGAGGCGCGTTCTGGATGACGCCCCGGGCTGTTCCAGACGATGGGCATCTGGACTTTGTCTTCGCCAGCGCTATGAGCCGCCTGAAGTTACTGCGCCTGCTGCCAACCACGTTTAACGGCAGCCACATCGAGCGGCCAGAAGTCATTTACTCGCGCACGACCTGGCTGACCGCCGAGTGTGAACCGCCGACGCCCATCCAGGCCGATGGCGAGTTATTTGAGCTCTCGGCCACGCATATCCACTACCGGATCCTGCCCGCAAGGCTGCGCGTGATCGTGCCGGCGCCCGGAGCGCCTCACCAGGCAGCGGCTTGAGCCGGCCGGTTGCCCTTGCTGTCGGCTATCTGCTCGCGGAATACCTCGACCAGTGCCATTAACCCGCCCGCTACTACTGAATGCCCGCCCAGCAGCACCGGTATCCTTACTTCGGCAGCCGCCCGCGCGAAGCGACGCAGGAGCGGTTCCTCCACCAGTTCCCACCGGCCCAGGTCGGCATTGAAGCGATCACGTGGGGCGGGCCATACCCGGTGGGCAGCCAGGATCACCCGGCTGTCAATCAATGCCCCGTCGGCCAGCGCGGCCAGTTCATCGAAAAAAGCCTCCACGCCTACCAGATCAAGATATTGAGACACCAGAGAGCGGACCTCCCCCCGTGCCTGGCGGCCGCTGGCCCGCATACCGCGCTCCTCGGCGAAGACCCGCACCCAGCAACGAGTAGCCCGCTCCAGCGCGACCCATGCCGCCGAGGAGACCCGCCCGACGAGCGCCAGCGTACTCCCCTCGCGCCCCATAGCCCTTAGCACTCCCTCCACCTGGGGCGAGCGCCAGTCCAAAGCGGCCAGACAGTCGCGCAGATGGGGACCTATCCCGTAATGATAGCGTGCAATCAGCAGATCGGCCGGTGTATCCAGGTCAAAACGGGTGGCCGCGCAGGGCGGCAGGCCTTCGACCGCCATCCTCCCCTCATTGGCCAGTACCCACGCCAGCTCGTTATCGTTCGACGCCCCGGCTACCAGTCCGATCACCTCATCGGCGTTGGTGAGCGCGATCCAATCACAGGAGTGGACGTTATTGGTGATCGCCGTTCGCCTGGCCTCCACAAGGCGGTGCATCACCTGCCTCCAGCGGGCAGTGCTCATCAACGGGGCCGAGGCGCCGCCGACATAGAGCACTTTCCGGGCAGCGTACTTCTCGATCAGCCCGGCCAGCCGCCGCCCGAAATGGAAAGGCTCGCCCGGTCGGTCAAGTTCGACTATCATCGGTGGCTCAGCCATGGTACTGGCCCAGGCTGGATCATCGGTCGCGAGCACCACCCGGTCAATCAGGCCCGTAGGCAGCAGCCGCTCCAGCAGATCGCGCGCGGCAGCCTGATGGGCACTCCGTAAGGCCTGCTCAACATCGCTGTTCTCCCAGCCACCGACGAATAAAAACAGAGTGATCGCTTCCATCTTAAAGAAAGTGACGGTCACTTGAAAGTGACCGTCACCTTAAAAAAACTAAGCTGCTGCTACGCTAGATTTCCGGCTGGAGCAAGCCGTAGTTACCATCACTGCGCTTGTACACGACGTTGATGGTGTTCTCCTCCGCGTTGAGGAAGATGTAGAAACTATGCCCCAGCAGCTCCATCTGCTCGATGGCTTCCTCCGGCGTCATCGGGCGTACCTCGAAACGCTTCACCCGCACGATCTCTCCCGTTGGCTCAGGTACCGCTTCTTCTTCGATGGGCAGAGGTTCGGCAGCGGGGGAGAAACGATCCTGCCTCTTCCCCTTGTAACGCGCGATCTGACGATACATCTTGTCCAGTACCGCGTCAATAGAGGCAAACATGTCATTGGTGCGTTCCTCGGCACGCAGGATGGTGCCACGGACACGCACGGTCAACTGCGCTACCTGGCTATGAGCTGTATTACGGGTATTCTCTACCGCAAGGTCTATACGCGCCTCCTCTATCGAGGGGAGATAGCGGTCCAGCTTGCTGATCTTCTGATCCACATAACGGCTCAGATGGGGGGTCATTTCCATATTGCGGGTAAAGATAGACACATTCATAGTTGCCTCCTCATCACAATGATAGTCTAGCGGGCGCGGGCCAGGGTAAGGGCCTGGACACTCCGCGCTCCCGCTTCATACAGGGCCACTGCGCAGGCTTCCAGAGTCGCACCAGTAGTGCACACATCGTCAATCAACAGCACTCGCTTGCCGCCCACGCCAGTGCCTATGCAGCGGAAAGCACCTTTGACGTTCAGCCTACGCTCCTCAGCGCTTAACCCCACCTGCGAGGCTGTAGCACGCTCCCGGATCAAGGCCCGCTCCTCCACCGCCAGGCTACTGTACCGGGCCATTGCATGAGCCAGCAGAGCTGCCTGGTTATAGCCACGTTCACGCAGGCGGGTGATATGTAGGGGCACCGGTACCACCACGTCAGCCGGCATCAAGTGCTCCTTCAAATAATCGGCCATCACGCGTCCCAGCGGTTCGGCCAGCTCAGCGCATCCCCGGTACTTGAGGTGGTGGATGGCCTCGCGCACCACGCCCTCGAAATAAAGCACCGAGCTTATCCGCTCAATACGCAAAGGCTCGCTTCGGCAACGATGGCACAACCCATCGCTGACGGCCTTTCCTCCACACAGGAAGCAACAGGAAGGATCAACCCGGGGAACCCGCTCCAGACAGGCCTGACACAACCATAGCCCCGGCTGTCGGCAGCCGAGGCAGCGGGGAGGGAAAAGAAGGTTTAGAAATTGTCTGCACAGCGCCGACCAGCGCAGGCTAATCGCCCCAACACCCAACACTGAGATGAATACCTGTCTAGCCGAAGATACGCAGTTGTCCGCTGGTAAACATCACGATGATCTGCACAACAGCCGGTCCCAGCAGGATGATGAAGATGGCAGGGAAGATAAGAAAGGCAATGGCCGGCAACATCTTAATACCAGCCTGGTTGGCCTGTTCCTCAGCCCGCTGCCGCCGCCGCAACCGCATCTGGTCTGACTGGATACGCAGCACTTTGGCAATACTGACGCCCAGTTGATCGGCCTGGATGATGGCCGCGACAAAAGTGGAGACGTCCTGTACCTCCATCCGGTCGGCCATATCGCGCAATGCCTCGCGGCGCAGCTTGCCCAACTGTATCTCAGAGATCACCCGGGCGAATGCCTGGCTCAGCTCGTTGTTCCACTTTTCGGCCACCTTAGCCATAGCCGCGTCAAAGCCCAGGCCGGCCTCCACACAGATAGTCAGCAGGTCAAGCGCATCAGGCAAAGCCCTGATGATGTTGCGCTGCCGTCTTCTTATCTTACTACTCAGCGAGAGCACAGGAAAATAATATCCCAGCCCGGCCCCCACAAAGGGCATCAGAGGCCTCAACAGCTTCAGCATCGGCGATGGCGCCCTGGCCAGCAGAAAGAATAACGCGATGCCCAGCGCTCCAAACAAGATCGCCGTCAGTATCTGTGTGCCCATGAACTTCGTGAGCGTATAGGGATTGCCGGCCAGATCAAGTTTATGTTGCAGCGCTTCCCTGGACCTGGCCGGAGAGAAACGCATAGCGAATTCGGCCAGGCTGTTGATCATCGGCCGTATCACGCGCTCGGTAAAAGGCAGGGATAATTCGATCTCCTCCAGACTTACCGGCCTGTCCAGTGTCCCGAACTCTGCCAGGCGGTCTTCAAGGCTGGGTAACTTCCTGAACGCCATAGGCCCTCCTTAACCAATTGCGCAATGGACCGACGCTTACACGTCAATCTGCATCACCTTGCTCATCGCGGCAAAGCCCAGCGCTACCCCGATGGCCGCGCAGCCGAGCATAATATACCCGCATACATGATTGAAAAGCTGCCCCATATAGCTGGGGTTGAGCAGATAAAGGATCACGGCCAGCCCCACCGGCACTGCTCCCACCATGTAGCCAGAGAGGCGGCTCTGGGCTGTCTTTGCCATCAGCTCGCCTTTGATGCGCACCCGCTCCCGGATGGTGTAGCTGATCGCATCGAGCACTTCAGCCAGGTTACCGCCTACCTCGCGCTGGACGTTGATCGCCGTGATCATCATATCCAGATCATCACTGGGCACCCGGCGCAGCATATTATTCATCGCCTGCTCCAGGCTCAGCCCTAACTGGACCTCTTTCACCACACGGGCAAATTCCTCAGAGACCGGGGGGCCCATCTCCTTGGACACCGCTTCCATCGCCTGCAGCACACTGTAGCCGGCGCGGATCCCATTCACCATCAGGTTGATTGTATCACCTAACTGGTCGGTAAAGGCCCGTAAACGCTTTCTCTGCCGCATCTTCACGTAGAGACGCGGGGCGAAAAAGGCCGCTATACAGACGATGACGGTAGCCAGCAGGTCTCTCCTGAAGAAATAGAAGATGCCGCCAGAGGCGACGACGGCGATCACCGTGACGGCCATGAACTCCCCCACGGTCCACTTGAGATCGGCGCGGGCCAGTTGAGTGGCCAGATTGGAACCTATGCCACGCCTTTCCAGTGCCTTTTCCAGCGCATCACCGATGGGAGTTCTCCGCTCGGCAGGTCGCTTTTGTTCCTTCTTTTCTATACCCAGACGCTCTTCGATAAGCGCCTGATCCGCACGACGGGTGGCCACAAACCCACCTACCAAGGTCAGTATGCCCAGACCACCCATCAAGACGATAATTAACAGGGAGTCCATCGTGCACCCTCCTCTACGCAACGGCTGCGCCCAATCGGCGCTCAGCGCCGCATCCCCACACCGAAGACACTGGGCGGCAGGCGGATACCGGCCGCCTCGATTTTCTCCATACACTTGGGACGCAGGCCCGTGGGCCGCAGTGAACCGATGACCCGGCCGTTTTCATAGCCCACCTGCTCAAACTTAAAGATATCCGACATAACGATTACGTCCCCTTCCATACCCTGGACCTCGGTGATGGAGACGACCTTGCGCGAACCATCCCGCAGACGCTCCAACTGGCAGATAAGGTTAATAGCCGAAGCGATCTGCTCACGGATAGCGCGGAGGGGCAGGTCCATCCCTGCCATCAGGACCATGTTTTCCAGCCTGGCGGTGGCCTCACGCGGGTTGTTGGCGTGGATGGTGGTCATACTACCTTCGTGGCCGGTGTTCATCGCCTGGAGCATGTCGAACGCCTCAGCGCCACGGCACTCCCCCACCACAATGCGATCCGGCCTCATCCGCAGGCTGTTAATCACCAGGTCTCGGATGGTGATCTCACCCCGCCCCTCAATGTTGGGTGGACGCGATTCCAGGGTGACCACATGCTCCTGGCGTAATTGCAGCTCCGCAGCGTTCTCGATAGTGATAATACGCTCATCAGAAGGGATGTAGCCGGACAGGATATTGAGAAACGTCGTTTTACCAGAGCCGGTGCCCCCGGAGACAACGATATTCAGCTTGGCGATAACGGCAGCCCGCAGGAACTCCATCGCTTCAGGCGTGACGCTGCCCAGCTCGATCAGTTTCTCGACGGTCAGCGGGATTTTGAAGAACTTACGGATGGTCAGCACCGGCCCGACCAGAGAGATAGGGGGAATGACCGCGTTGACACGGGAACCGTCCTGCAGACGGGCATCCACATAGGGCTGGCTCTCGTCAATACGCCGGCCCAGCGGGGCCACAATGCGCTCGATAATGCGCATCAGATGCTCGTCAGACTCGAAGACGATATTGGTACGGACAATTTTGCCTCCACGCTCAACGTAGATGTTCTTGGCCCCATTGACCATGATCTCCGTGATCGTGGGATCAGCCAGTAACGGCTCCAGCGGCCCCAGGCCCAGGATTTCGGCGACGATTTGCTCAAACAGGCGTTGCCGCTCCGTCCGACTGAGGACGATGTTTTCCTCGGCCAGGATGTTATCATACATCTCCTGGATAGTCCGGCGCACCTCATCCGTCCTGGTTACATCCATCGTCGGGTCCAATTCCGAGATCAGCTTGTTCTGGATACGTGTTTTGATGTCCAGGTAAGCATCGCGGGCGGGAGAGGCTGGCTGGCGTCTTACACGCATTTCGGTCAAAGGAGCGGAAGGGGGTTGCTGCCCTACCTGTCCTGTTTGCCCGGCCTGTCCTGTCGTCTGGCGCTCTTTTTCAATTCGCTTTAGCAGTGACATACGTACCTCCTTTTCGAGACAACAGCCACCCTCTTAGTGACTGTCACCTGCACTCTACCCAGGGACGCGAGCACGGCCCTTTTCCGCAGCGCTTTGCTCTGCCTCCTTGTCCTTCTCGGCCAGTGTACGTCGCACGTAGTCGGCGAGGTACATGATACTTTGAGAGACAGGACGGTTCTCATCGCGCACGATGAACGGCACGCCATAATTGACTGAGAGTAACACAGCCTGTTCATCCAGCGGGATTTGTGCGGCAATCGGAATCAAAGCCTGCTCGATCTGCTCCGGCCTGATCCCCATACGCCGATCCACGCAATTGATGACCAGAGCGATCTTATCTCGCGGATAATTCAGTCGGTCTGCGACCTCGAGGAAGAGGCGGGCACTCTTAATAGCGGGGATGTTAGGTGTCACAACAAGCACGATGAGCGCTGCCGCATCGAAGATCGTCAGCGCCACATCGTCAATCCAGCTCCACATGTCCACAACAATGATGTCGAACTCCTGGCGCATCAGCTCCAACAACGCCCCCATCACCGACGCGCCGCCGGCGGCGCCATCACCCGAGGTGCCACCGGTCAGCACAGCCTCGGCTGCTTCGGGGTTGGGCGGCGCAAGCAGCACCTTGATACCCGACCCATGGGCGAACATAATGCTGTTCAAAAAGTCGGCGTCCATATCGTCAATGTGTGGCGCCAGATCCGCCAGGCTGCGGGTGGGCTGCAGGTTCAGCATCACCCCTACATCTCCAAACTGGACGCTGGCATCCACCAGGCCAACCTTACGTCCGCTGCCCAGCCTCTTCTGCAGGGCGATGGCCAGGTTCACCGCCACGGTGGTACACCCCACGCCCCCCTTCGGGCTGAAGACGGCGATCACCTCTCCCACCAGTGGTTTGGCTTTGCCAGGAGCCGCCATTTCCACTGCCGGGCCTGCGACCTGCTGCAACACCATCCTTTCCTTGCCCATCTCGTAGACTCTGCGGATGGTGCTCATTAGCTCATCGCCGCTGGGGGGTTTGGTGAGGAAATCCCTCGCCCCGGCCATCATCGCCCGACGCAGGTAATCCGTCTCCCCCTGCACGGAAAGCATCACCACCTGGGTAGCGGGGAAGTCTTTCTGAATGATCGCCGTGGCGGTGATGCCATCCATACCCGGCATGTTGATGTCCATCAGAACCACATGGGGACGGAATTCCCTGACCAGTGCGATCCCCTCCTGGCCTGAAGCCGCTGCTCCGACCACTTCAATGTTCGGGTCAAAGGAGAGCAGTTTGCGCAGGTTCTCCCGTGTTTCGGCGATGTCGTCCACGATCAGGACACGAATCCGTTCAGCAGGCTGAGCAGCCACCTGCGTCCTCCTTGCTAGATTTGTCCAATGGATCAAGTAGCACTTGATCCATTGGACAATGGCAGACGACTATCCTTTAAGGCTGTCTCTTATACACATCT
>JAOAAG010000409.1 GCA_026418995.1 Anaerolineae bacterium | reverse complement strand
TAGTCGCCCCTTCCACAAGAACGGCAGCCCCCGCGTGAAGCAGAAGCAGTATACGCTGATGCGGGCCTATGTGGGCTACGTGCGCCTGGACACGGCGGACCAAATGAATGCCCTCAAAGACCTCTATGACCGGATGTGGCTCTATATACAACCTGTTCCAGCCTGTAATGCACCTGGTAGGGGGGAGGTGCAGCGCTGCCCTCCCTGGGCCAGCCCCCAGGATGCCAGGGATCGCGGAAATGGTCAAGTCGGGAGTGGGCTGGCACTCCTGCCACCAGAACATATTATATGAGGAGGTCTCCTCCCACGCACCGCGACACGCGATTAGACGCGCCTGGGCTGCTGGGATGCTCCAGGGTGCGACTCCCCGCAGCCCTGGTAAATCTCATTCTGATAGATAAGGAGGCGGACTGCTCCGTGACATGATCTTTTGGAGGAAGAAAGGCTTTCAGTGACTTTTTCTAAGGAACGAATCCCGTTCAGTGACATTATCACTTGACTTGCAACGTCCAGGTGTTCAAACGGCGAGTCTGATATCTCAAGTCCACAGCCCGGTTTTCAAGCTGTGCTAAACCTTTACCCACCGCGCCGCCGGGGCCGTGCCGCCGGGGCCGTCCTCTGGTTAACCATCCGCTGGAACTCGTAAAGCTTGTTCAGCGCCTCCAGCGGGGTCATAGAGTTGAGGTCAAGCGCGCGCAGCTCCTCGATGACCGGATGCTCCTGCACAAAGAGCAACGGCTGGTAGGGCTGTTGAGGCGGGGTGCCAGGGCGAAACTCTCCACTTTCCAGCCGCTTTAGCAACTCCTCCGCCCGGCTGATGACCGGGCGCGGTACGCCTGCCAATTGTGCCACGTGGATGCCGTATGAGCGGTCTGCGCCGCCGGGCACTACCTTGTGCAGGAAAATGATACGGTTCCCCTCTTCGACCACGGCCAGATTGTAGTTGCGCACGGCGGGAAGCCGGTCGGCCAGCTCGATCAACTCATGATAATGGGTAGCAAACAGTGTGCGTGCTCGCCGCTCCGGATGGTTGTGCAGGTATTCGACCACAGCCCAGGCAATGGAAAGGCCATCGTAGGTGCTGGTGCCGCGCCCGATCTCGTCAAGGATGAGCAAACTGCGCGGCGTGGCATGGTTAAGGATGTTGGCTGTCTCCACCATCTCGACCATAAAGGTGGACTGGCCGGAGGCAACCTCGTCCTGTGCCCCGATGCGGGTAAAGATACGATCCACGATACCGATATGCGCCCGGTCGGCAGGTACAAAGCTACCGGTCTGAGCCATCAGCACGATCAGTGCGTTCTGTCTAATGAACACGGATTTCCCGGCCATGTTCGGGCCGGTGATAATGAGGATGCGTTCCTCCTTGTTCAGGCGCAGATCGTTGGGCACGAAGGGCTCGCCCTGCAACGTCTGCTCAACAACAGGATGGCGCCCGGCGATGATCTCGAGTGTGTCGTCCTCACTGATGACGGGGCGCACATAGCGGTTGCGCACAGCTACCTCCGCCAGCGCCGCCGCCACATCAATGCGGGCAAGAGTACGGGCGGTGTGGAGCAGCCTCGTTCCCTGAGCAGCGATCTGTTGACAGACTTCATGAAACAGGCGCGCCTCGACCTCGGCCTGCCTCTCTTCTGCATGGAGGATCAGGGATTCGTACTCCTTCAGCTCAGGGGTGATGAACCGCTCAGCATTGACCAGCGTCTGCTTGCGGATGTAATCGGCGGGCACCGCGTTCAGATTCGCCCTGGTCACCTCCAGGTAATAGCCGAATACCTTGTTGTAGCCGACTTTGAGGTTCTTGATGCCCGTACGCTCACGTTCTCGCTTCTCCAGTCCGGCGATCCATTCCTTAGCTTCCTGAGCCGCGTTGACAATCCCGTCCAGCTCAGTTGAAAAGCCAGGGCGGATCACGCCGCCAGCAGAGAGACTGGCCGGCGGGTCGTCCACAATGGCTGAGGCGATCAGGGTAGCTACGTCGCGGCAGGGGTCGAGACCCCTCCCCTGGCCCTCCCCCAAGGGGGAGGGAGCACCCCTCCCCCGGCCCTCCCCCAGGGG
>JAOAAG010000362.1 GCA_026418995.1 Anaerolineae bacterium | reverse complement strand
GTAGTGGTAAGTGGGCTTGTGGGGCGTGCGCGTCGCGCGCCCCTCGCCCACGATGTTGATGGTGGGCGTGTACTCGTCCTGCGTAAACGTGGCTGTGACGGCCCGGTGGCCGGTTATCAGCAGCGTCGCGGGATTCTCGCTTCCACTCAGGTCGCCGCTCCAGCCGGCGAAGCTCCAGCCTGGGGCGGCTACCGCCGTGAGCGTCACCACGTCGCCGTAGTGGTAAGTGGGCTTGTGGGGCGTGCGCGTCACGCTCCCCTCGCCCACGACGTGGAGGGTGAGCGTGTACTCATCGCGTGTGAACGTCGCGGTGACCGTGCGGTGGCCGGTCATCACCAGCGTGGCGGGGCTGGCGCTGCCTGTGAGATCGCCGCTCCAGCCGGCGAAGCTCCAGCCGGGGGCGGCTACCGCCGTGAGCGTCACCACGTCGCCGTAGTGGTAGGTGGGCTTGTGGGGCGCGCGTGTCACGCTCCCTCCGCCCACCACGTGGGTAGCGAGGACATAGTCGTTGTCCAACACTGTAAGTGTGGCTGGATTAGTGCCCCCGATCGTGGCGTTCTCCGGGTTGCTGAGCACTAAGGCGATAGTCTCATCACCCTCATACTCAAAGTCGTCGGTGATGGGGACAGTGAAAGTGCGGATAGTCGTGCCTGGCGTGAAAATGAGCGTCCCGGAAGTAGCGGCGTAATCGAAGCCGGCTCTGGCTGTGCCGTCCGAGGTGGCGTAGTCCACGGTGACTGTGAAGGCGGACGGTGTATTCAGGGTAACGCTGATTGTTGCCAGGCCCTCCCATTCGCCTATAGAGTGGCTGGGTCTGCTGAATTGAACGGTTGAGCAGGGCAGCTTTGAAATGTCGTGCACCAGGCTGGACAGGGAGGGACTGAGGGTAGAAGTAACGGTAATCACCGTGACATTGACATCGCAGATATTGGCGCTCGCTGGCACGTTCAACTTCAGGAGAATGTCCCTCTCCTGCCCAGGCAAAATCGGTCCCACGGTCGAGGTGATGGCCGGTTCGCCCGGGTCGAGTGTCCCGTCGCCGTCCAGATCGCGGTACAGCGCTGCTGCGGCAGGCCACAGCGAATTAGAGAAAGCGATACTGGCCATGTCAGCGACGTTGCCGGTATTGACGATAGTGTGCGGATAATAGACCGTCTGTCCAGCCCTCACCCATTTCTCATAATTGGGATAGATAGTCAGTCCGGCAGAAGCAACCGTTACCTGGCTCTGGTTGCTCGTCTCCGACTCTATACCGTCGCTGATCACGGCGGTGTTGACAACTGTGACCCCCTTCTTGGCGGCAGGATTGAGCACCGCTACGAAAGTAGCCTGTAGGTTTCTTGCTCCCGCAGGAAGTGCCCCGATCCTCCAGACCAGTCGGGATGGATCGCTGTCGTCCGCCCCCGTGCCGGTGATGCTGCCAGGTACGTAAGTCATACTGATAGGTATACGGTCGGTGATGACAACGCCGACAGCGTTGGCGCTGCCGTTATTTCCGTAAGTGATGGTATATGTAATCCTATCTCCGGGGAAGGCGTAGGAAGAGCTGGCATGCTTGTAGATGATCAGGTCCACCGTGCCAATGTTGACGATATTAGAATAGCCCAGGCCTCTCCCGGTACTGGAGATGGTGGCTACATTCTGGATGGTGACACCGCCCGGCAGGGGATTATCCAGTTGCACACTGAAACTCGCCCTGCGATTAACGGCTCCAGGGGGCAGGGCTGGGACGAACCAGCGGATATCGGTCACCGCGGCTGGGTCAGTGTACGTGGATGACCAGGAGAGACGGTGATTCTGTGAGTACTCAATCACCAACCCTGCGCCTGTGACCGTGCCGGACACAAGGGAGGTATGCTCGGGGATTGAGTCGTAGATGTAGACATTTGTCTCGGTAATCGCGCCGTGATTGCCGTAGATCAGGGTGTACGTGATGGTTTCTCCGGGATGCGCCACTGCTTTGTCGGCCTGTTTGACAAGGGTCAGCTCGCGGATGGCGGTAGCGACCAGAGCGGTGTAGCGCGGGTTGATCAGGTCGTGCTGATACATAGCCCGGTTGTAGATGGTGCTTCTGTGAGGCAAGCCGGAGGCAATCCGCACTGCGAAACGGATGGCTCCCGACTCTCCAGGGCCAACGGTTGCGGGAGTGATCACCAGCGTGGGCGCAATAAACGCGCCCTGGTCGCCATCGGCGGCATCGCTCAGCGCAACCCAGCCGCTGCCCGTGTCTATCGCCAGGCTGCCGGCAACGTAGGTAGTGGAGACCGGTATCGTATCCGAGATGACCACGCCCGTAGCCGCCGCGCCGCCTGTGTTCTCGTACCGGATCGTGTAGGTGATGATGCTACCCTTGCTCGCATTGCCTGGGCCGGATTTGCTCACGTTCAATTGTGGAGCCAGTACAGTCGTTCGGACTGTGTTGCCATACACTGTGCCGGTTTGATTGCTGTAGATATAGCCCGTGTTCTCGATGAATGTACCGTTTTCGACACCCCGGTTGACTTGTACGGTGAGCGTCAGGGTCCCGCTGACGGCAGGGGGCAGATGGCCCAGCGTCCAGCGCACCGCGTTACTGGCAGGGAGGTAAATACCTCCCTCGGAAGCGCTGAGGAAAGTGGTCCCCACGGGTATCGGGTCATTTATGTACGTGTTTGTGGTTGTGATGCCCCCACGGTTCTCGTAGGTCAATGTGTACACGATGGTCTCGCCAGGCCGGGCTGTGGCATGGCTGGCTATCTTATTGAGGTTAAGCGCGCTGATGTAGACCGACGCCGTGTCGCTGGCCTTGAAGATGTGGTCGCGGTATTTTCCTGAAGCGAGCGCTGTGTTGGTATTGACAGTGGGCGCACCGCCCCCGACCCGGGCCTTGAATTCCAGACGCAGCGTCTGATAGGATGCCAGTTGGTGTGACAGGTCCCACGAGAGAACGCGCCCATTGATGGTCGGTTCGGGGTGGCCCCGGCTTCCGTCGGGGTAGATCACGGTAGTGCTGCCTGTCACATATCTCCAGCCCTGGGGCAGGGTATCGGTGATGTCCACGTCAGTCATCGGCGAGGGGCCGGCACTGTTCGCCTCCAGGATGAAGGTCACCGTACCCCCTGCGGGCGGAAGGATTTCGGGGTCAGCGCGTTGCTCCAAAGTTAGCACCGGGTCTAGCC
>JAOAAG010000345.1 GCA_026418995.1 Anaerolineae bacterium | reverse complement strand
GTTGTATGCCCCGGTGATCATAGAGTTGAGTTTGCGCACCCGCCGGTACTCCAGGATAATTTTTCTCTGAAACAACGAGGCGATGACTACCAGGATGGGGATGATGGCGAAGACCAGCAGCGCCAGCTTCCAGTTGATCACGACCATAAAGTAGACCGCCGCGCCTATGTTCATCACCCCCCAGGTCACGTCCAGCAGGCCCCAGGTAGCCAGGTCGGCGATGCGGCTGGAATCGGAAGTGACCCGCGACATTATCCAGCCCACCGGGGTGCGGTCGAAGTAGGAGAACGAAAGCTCCTGCAGGTGGTCGAACATCTTTTTGCGCAGGTCGTAGCGGATGCGCTCCCCCAGGACGCCAGCCATGTAGATGAATCCGAAGACACATCCTGCCTGGAACAGGAGGAGCGCAGCGTAGAGGGCCACCAGTTGTACGAGCCTGGCTCGATCTCCTGCCAGGATGGCCTCATCCACGATGCTTTTGCCCAGATAGGTAAAGTAGGAACCCAGCACAGAAACCGTGGCGATGAAAAGCAGAAAGCCAACCAGCCAGGGCCAGTGCGCGCCGGCCAGGCCCAGGATGCGGATGACGGTACGGCCATTGAAGCGAGTAGTAAATTCCTCTTCCTCAAACTCGTGGTGCGACATAGGCTACCTCCTGCCGAGCCTCCGGCCCGTGTAACTCCCGTTCCAGCTCCTCCTCGATACGGGCCTGGACTTCATAGATTTGGCGGTAAATGCCCTCCTGGGCCAGCAGCGCTTCGTGTGTACCGCACTGCACGATGCGGCCCCGGTTGAGCACCAGGATCAGGTCGGCGTTCATCAGGCTCTGGATGCGGTGGGCGATGATGAAGGTGGTGCGACCCGCCATCAACCGCTCCAGCGCCTGCCGAATCTCCTCCTCCGTCTCCGTGTCCACCGAGGAGGTGGCATCGTCCAGGATCAGGATACGCGGATTTTTGAGCAATGTGCGCGCGATGGCCACGCGCTGTTTTTGACCGCCGGAAAGGGTGACCCCTCTCTCGCCTACTAACGTGTCATATCCGTCCGGGAAGGACGTGATCACGTCGTGGATGGCGGCCGCCTTGGCTGCTGCGATCACCTCCTCATCGGAGACCTCGCGGCCTGCCCCGTAGGTGATATTGGCGCGAATGGTGCGGGAGAAGAGGAAAGGCTCCTGCTCGACGATGCCGATCTGCTGGCGCAAATAACGGCGTGGGTATTCTTTCAGTTCCACCCCGTCAATCCTGAGGCTGCCGCCGGTGTAGTCGTAGAAGCGGGGGAGCAAATTGACCAGCGAGGTCTTGCCTGAGCCGGTGGGGCCCAGCAGCGCCACGACCTGGCCGGGCTGGCAGTGGAAGCTGATGCCCTTCAGCACGGTATCATGTGTGCTGTCATACTCGAAGTGGACATCCTCAAAGGTGACCTCTCCCTGGACGGGCCCCTGTGGCCTGTAGCTTCCCTCGTCCAGTGGCTCGCGTTCTTCGCGGATCAGCTCCATCACCCTGCGGTAGGAAACCAGGCCCATGGACATGTGGACAATCAGCCGTCCCAGGTCACGGATGGGCCAGATGAGCCAGGTTACCAAGCCGGTGTAGGCCAGGTAGGTACCCACCGTGATCGTCCCGTTGATGGCCATCCAGGCACCGGCAAAGAAACCTCCCAGCGTTTGCAGACCGCACAGGATGTCCGAAGCGGGCCAGTACAGCGAATGCATCAGCACCAGAGCGCGGCCCCGTTGGTACTGCTCCCGATTCTCGCGCTCGAACTTCGCTCGCTCGTAGTCCTGTCGGGCGAAAGCTTTGACCACACGCACTCCCGTCAGGTTTTCCTGCAGCACCGTGGAGAGCTGTGCCTCTTGCTCTTGAAAGGCCTCGTACGCCAGTGAGACTTTTCTGAAGAAAAAGAGCGACATCGCCACGATCAGAGGAATGACCACGATGGAGAGCAGCGCCAGCGAGACATTCAGGCTCAGCAGGACGGCAAAGTTAACGACGAAAAGCAGCACCACGCGCCCTGCGCCGATGGCCTGGTCGGCGATGAAGCGGCGTATCGCATCCACGTCCGAGGTGGCCCGCTGTAACAGCTCGCCGGTCTCCATATGGTCGTGGTATGAGAAGGGGAGGTGCTGGATGTGGTCGTATAGATAATTACGCAGGCGGCGCGTAACATCTTCTGCCGTCCGGGCTGCTAACCTGCCGCTAAGGAAGGAGAACAGCCCCTGCCCCAGCGCCAGGGCGACGAAGGCCAGCCCGATCAGCGGCAAGGTCGCGCCGAGCTTTCCCCGTCCCAGCACATCATCTATGAAGTAGCGAAGCAGCAACGAGTAGCCCGTTCCGAGCAGTGCCGAGATGCCTATGCTGACCACAGCCGCCAGATAGGTTAGCCGGAAACCGGTCAGCATGCGCCACAGCCCTATCAAGCTGTTGTCTGCCATAGCGGTTTTGAAGTCGAATGCGTGAAGATGTTTGGGCGATGATGTCATATTCGTACCTCCGATGTATTGGGCACCTTTGGGAAACCCACGGCTTGTGGAAAAAAGAGGGAGTGGAAGAAAAAAGGCCGTGGGCGCAGCAGTGCACCACGGCCTTTACAGAGGGCGGCTCTGTTCAGCAAACAGGCGCACTGCAGCCAGGTAAGGCCACCCCACCACGAGCTTGTGGTGGTGCGTACCTGAAAACCTTAACGCTGACAGTGCGCATCCTGGAGTCTCCTGCTATGAGAACGTTAGCATTTACATTATACCCCCATTTATAGAGCTGTCAAGCGCGCTCCACGTTCTACGGCCGGGACAGTTGACCAATTCCCAAAATCAACGATAATTAGGCCAGCTTTCCGTATCGAGGGCAGAAGCAAGACAGCCTCGTCTGCTGTCGCTTGCTTTCCGCATCCTTAATGATGGGGGGGAATATGTTGAGCCGGGATTACAGAGAAGTGGCCGAGCAGCCTATCGGTGACGACAAATCCATTCGCTGGGTCATCGGCAAGCCGGAAGGGGCACCTAATTTCGCGATGCGTGTCGTCGAGTTCCAGCCTGGAGCCGTTTTCAATCCCCACCAGCATCCCTACGAACATGAGGTCTTCGTCCTGGAAGGGGAAGGGGTAGCGCAGGGACCTGAAGGAGAGATCGCATTGCGTCCGGGGGTGGCGGTATATATTCCGCCGGGGGAGCCGCACGGCTATCGGAACACGGGCACGGGCGTCTTGCGTTTCATCTGCGTCATTCCCCACCCGGAAAGGTAAAGATGCTGCGCCTGGGAGCACATGAGTCCATCGCCGGGGGATTGCACCGGGCATTTGATCACGCCAGGGCAGTGGGATGCGACGCGCTGCAGATTTTCGTTAAATCCAGCCGCGCCTGGGCGGTGAGCCCGCTGACCGATGAAGAGATCACCCTGTTCAAAGCGAAGGCCGAGGAAACCGCTATCCATCCGGTCGTTGCTCACGCCTCCTATCTGCTTAACCCCGCGACGCCTGATGATGAGCTGTGGAAGAAATCCCGCGATACGCTCATCGTTGAGCTGGAGCGGTGTGAGGCACTGGGGATACCTTACCTGGTGCTGCATCCTGGCTCGCACAAGGAGGCTGGCGAAGAGGTGGGACTGAAGCGAGTGGCCCAGGCCCTGGGGGAGGTACATACTGCAACGCCTGGTCTACGCGCCCGCATCCTGCTGGAAACGACGGCCGGCCAGGGCTCCGACCTGGGATATCGCTTTGAACAGCTCGCCTGGCTGCTGGCGCATACGCCGCAGGGCGAGCGGCTTGGCGTCTGCTTCGATACCTGCCACGTCTTTGCCGCTGGCTACGAGCTGCGCACGCCCGAGGGGTACGCGACCACGATGGAACTGTTCGAGCGCATCATCGGGTTGGACCGGTTGCAGGCCATTCATCTCAACGATAGCAAGGGCGAGCTGGGAAGCCGTAAGGATCGTCACGAGCATATCGGAAAAGGCCGTATCGGGCTGGAGGGATTCCGCCATGTGCTCGGCGACCCCAGGCTGGAGGGGTTGCCGGGGCTGCTGGAGACTCCTAAAGGGGCTGATTTGCGCGAGGACAGGGATAACCTGGCGGTGTTGAGGTCGCTGCTTCCCCAACCAGGGACCACGGGCCACTCCAGGTGATACGTATCTGAGCCAGCCGTCCCAGCCAGTCGCCTGGGCTCTCGAAGAAGACCAGTCTATCGGTGCGGGTACGTCCCCACCAGCGCCCCCGGCGCTCATCTCTGCCCTCGACCAGGACCTCGACCGTTTGTCCGAGGAGGCGGGAATTCAGTTCCCCGGTGATACGAGCCTGCAATTCCTCCAGTACTCTGCGGCGGCGTTCTTTCTCCTCTGCTGGCACATCGTCAGGGTAGCGACGAGCCGCCAGTGTCTGAGGACGGGGCGAGTAGCGGGCGATGTGCACTTTATCCAGACGTAGCTCCGCCAGCAGTTCGTAAGTGCGGCGGAATTGGGCTTCTGTCTCCCCAGGGAAACCAACGATGACGTCGGTAGCGATAGAGACGCCAGGGATGCGTGTGCGAATGCGGTCAACCAGCCGGCGATAGTCCGCGACTGTGTAGCCGCGCCGCATACGTGCCAGTACCTCGTCGTCGCCAGCCTGGACCGGCAGCTCGATGTGCTCGCATACCTTGGGCAGCTCCGCCACCGCGTCCAGCAGCTCGTCGCTCATCCACCTGGGATGCGAGGTAAGAAAGCGCAGGCGCCAGAGGCCCGTGAGCGAGTGCAGGCGGCGGAGCAGGGCAGCCAGGGTGGTCTTTTCGGGCAGATCGAGCCCGTAACGGTCCACAATCTGGCCCAGCAGCGTGATCTCCCGTACCCCCTGGGCAACCAATCGCTCAGCCTCTGCCACAATGTCTTCCACCGGACGGCTCCGCTCTGGGCCCCGGCGGTAAGGAATGATACAGTAGCTACACCCTGTGGAGCAGCCTAGCACGACCGGAAGATAAGCGGTGATCACCTGGCCCTGTGTGCTTAGCGGCAGGAGTGGACGGGCGGCCAGTGCTTCCCCCGCACTTCCGGCCTTTTCCCGTAGCAGTTGCAACAATGAGTCCGGCCGGGAGGGGGGCATCCACACATCCACCCAGGGGAAGCGCTCGCGCAGGCGGTCAATCTGGCGCGGCCCCACCAGACAGCCCATCACCCCGATGATCAGCTCCGGGCGGCGCTCCTTGAGCGGCCTGAGCGAGCTGAGCCGTCCGTAGACCTTCTCCTCGGCGCTGTGCCGCACGACGCAGGTATTAAGCACAATCACGTCGGCCAGGCCAGGTCGCTCAGCAGGCACGTAGCCCAGCTCCTCCAGCGCAGCCGCCAGGCGCTGGGAGTCGGCGGTATTCATTTGGCATCCGATGGTCCAGAGGTGGTAACTGGCTGACATCGCTCGCCTGTTCTATGCCTGAAGAGACCCCCGGTTGTGTATCCTCTCGCAAGTTCACCAAACCGACGGGAGTAGAATTATAGCATGAAACATGTGCCGGGCAACGCTGCCGGTGTCTTTCTCCTTTCTGCCAGGCAGTGGTATAATTTCAACGTGCACCCTGCTCCTGGGTGCCTGACCACCGCTCGCGGCGAATAGGCTCTGGGCGGCCTGTGTTGTCGTCCTCAACCCGGGTACGGTGGTGATGCAGAGTGTGCGCGTGACGAAAAAACGTCTGGATGAGCTGTTGACTGAACGGAATCTGGCGCCGAGCCGTGCCCAGGCCCAGCGCCTGATCCGCGCCGGGCTGGTGCGGGTGCAGGGATTGGTCACTGATAAACCTGGCTTCCGTGTGGCAGCGGATGCTGACATCGCGCTGGCCGCCCCTCCCCGCTTTGTCAGCCGGGGCGGTGAGAAGCTGGAAGCGGCGCTGGTCCGCTTCGGCGTGGACGTGCGTGGCCTGGTGGTTGCCGATGTGGGAGCCTCCACCGGCGGTTTCACCGACTGCCTGCTCCAGCGCGGTGCTGCTCGCGTCTACGCGATTGATGTGGGCTACGGGCAACTGCATTGGCGATTGCGGCAAGACCCCCGTGTCGTGGTGATGGAACGCGTCAATGCCCGCTACCTGGAACGGTTGCCCGAACCGGTGGCGTTGGTTACAATTGACGTCTCGTTTATCTCGCTCACACTCATCTTGCCTGCTGCCGTGCGCTGGCTGACCGAGCACGGTCAGATCGTGGCGCTGATCAAACCCCAGCACGAGGCCGGGCGCAGCGAGGTCGGCAGGGGCGGGGGGGTGCGCGATCCCCTGGTGCACAGGCGCGTCCTTGCCCAGGTGATGGAAAGTGCGTGCGCACAGGGGCTGGGGCTCCGCGGACTGATGCCCTCCCCCCTGCGGGGGCCGGCCGGCAACGTCGAGTTCCTGGCCTACTGGATGCGGGGCGCGCAGGGGCTTGATGCAGAAGAGGCTATCACACGCTGTATGGCAGAGCTGGAAAGCGAGGGCAGGCGATGAAAGATGTAGAATCCCGGCTACGTAAACTAGAACGGATCCTGGACATCAGCCGCGAGCTGACCTCTACCGTCTCCCTGGGGCCGCTCCTGAGCAGGATTGTGGACACGGCCGCCGAGCTGACGAATAGTGAAGGCGCCTCCATCCTGCTGCGGGACACCCGTACCGGTGAGCTGCGCTTCCGCACCGCTACCGGCGAAAAGTCCGACCAGTTGGCCGACATCCCTGTGCCTATTGAGGGTTCAATTGCCGGGACGGTTCTGATGTGCAAGGAGCCGATCATCGTGGCCGATGCCCGCACCGACCCCCGCCACTTCGGGGGAGTGGGGGAGAAGATCGGGGTGGAGACGCGCTCGCTGCTGGCGGTGCCGCTACAGGTTAAGGAGCACTGCATCGGCGTGCTGGAGGCAATGAATAAACGGGAGGGGACGTTCTCACAGGAAGATGTGGAGACGCTGATGACACTGGCCGCGCAGGCGGCCGTGGCCATTGAGAACGCTCGTCTGGTGAGCGCACTGCGCAAAGCGTATGAGCAGCTCGGAGAATTGGACCGCCTCAAGTCGGACTTCATCTCCATCGCCTCCCACGAGTTACGTACCCCCCTTAGCCTGATCCTCCTGTATGCGGCTATCTTGCGGGAGGAAGCTGGGGATGAGACCGCCGCGCGTTTGGACGCGGTGCTGCGGGCCGCCACGCGGCTGCGTAATATTATCGAGACTATGCTTAATCTGAGCTACCTGGAGAGTGGCGAGCTCAGGCTGGAAGCGACGCATTTCGACCTGCGGGAAGAGGTGAAAGCAGCTTGTGAGGACTATCGTCCGCTGATGGAATCGAACGGCCTCGCGCTGACGATGTCTCTGCCCCAATGCGAGATACCCATCTGCGCAGACCGGGGGAAGCTGCGAGTCGTTCTGGACAACCTCCTTTCCAACGCGCTTAAGTTCACCCCGGCCGGCGGAAGAATTGATGTCACCCTGGGCCGGCGTGGTAAGGAGCTGGAGATCTCGGTCGCCGATACCGGCATCGGTATCCCGCCGCAGGCACTGGAGCGCATTTTCGACCGCTTCTATCAGGTGGAGGACCATATGACCCGCCGCCAGGGAGGGATGGGACTGGGCCTCTCCATCGTCAAGGGGCTGGTGGAG
>JAOAAG010000335.1 GCA_026418995.1 Anaerolineae bacterium | reverse complement strand
GCATCCAGACGCTTGGCCTCGGCTTCCAGTTCGGCCAGCTCCTGCCGCACGGCCGGATCGCGGCGCGCCCACGCCGCGACAAGCAAGCGCTGCTCGGGCGTCGCCAGACCAGCAGCCACATCCACCACATCCTGGGGATCGAGCGGCCTTGTGCCGGCGAACAGCCGGCGCAGCCACTCGTCCACCTGCCGCAGGCGTTCCAGTTCAGCGCGCAGCTCGGGGGACTCGCGCAGGGCAATCTCGACGTGGGGCAAGCGCTCGCCGGACAGATAGGCCAGCAATTCACCTTCCCTGATTTGTGAAGTGGTCATCGGGTGTTCTTCCTTTGCCAGGACCTTAAACTATGGTCTACTTTTGCTTCTATAAATATAAACCCTGTATCGAGCCATTTTCCCACCCAATTTCGCTCAATCCGGGCCGGAGCAGCCGCACAGATCAGCATTTTCCCTGAGCCAGCGCAGGCCACGCTCCACAGCGCGATAGACCTGGGCTTTGGTGAGGCCAGGATAGAGCGGCTGTAACGCCTGGGCGATTTCATCGGGGCTCTGGTCGAGCAGGTAGCGGCGGCGCAGACACTCGCGTTGCAGCGGGTCTGGCAGCAGAGCCAGCACGCGATAGGCGAGCTGGGTCCGTTCTATGGCTGCCGCAAT
Organism: Anaerolineae bacterium; assembly: GCA_026418995.1. Classification (GTDB taxonomy): domain Bacteria; phylum Chloroflexota; class Anaerolineae; order B4-G1; family B4-G1; genus JAOAAG01. Next base: position 1,652 of record JAOAAG010000335.1, on the reverse strand, counting down.
GGCCTCTGTCGGGTCATCCAGCACGAAATCCTCCCACTGGTCAGCCATCTGTTCACGTTTTAACATCTTCGTTGCCACGCTGCGCACAGTCATTGCCAGGTATTTGAGATAGGCAGGAAATGAGGTGAACACCAATGGTCGTGCAGAATCAGAAAAACGGTGTAGCAGGCGCAGGGCAACCTCCTGTTGAATATCCGACAAACAGTGTAACAGCTCAGGTGGGCAGTACCGGGCAACGAGGGGATACGAGATTTCCGTCAACAGGACACGCAAAGCCGCCTGATCACATTGCTCTACTGCCTGCTGAAGGATTTCCAGGCAAGGAGAGAGATTGCTAGCCCGTCTGGGATGTGCTAGCGCTGCCAGGCACTCAGGCAGCAGGTCTTGCAGTTGTGGCTTGCTCCGCTCATCCATCTCCCGATCTCCTGCCTGCGCGGAGACGTGCAGTCCTGGGGGCGTCCAGGCTGCAAGGTCAGAAAATCACGTCGTCGTTGCCTACCCTCTCCCCGCAGGTGCGGCGGTACCCGTGAAACAGAGCGCAAAGTACTGCGACGTAATGGGTTACCACAGTGTTTCACCTCCAGAGGAGAACGGATGCTTTATTCTACACCACTTGCCGAGCAGGAGCAACTCACGTATTCCTTCACGTAAAACATCACCGAAAGAGGAATACCTGCCAGCGCTGCTAGACCGGGCACTCAGCCAGCGCGAGATCAACCGGCGCAAACGGCGCATCCAAGAGGCCCATTTCCCGGTGTTGCGTACCCTGGCCGAGTTCGATTTCCAGGCTATCCCCAGCCTGAGCCAGGCCCGGATGCTGGAACGAGCGCAGATGCACCTTCATCAGCCAGAAGTACCTGCGCGGCTCGTTGATCGTCACCTCCAACCCGGCCTTTGCCCGGTGGACGGAGGTGTTCGGCGATGCCCGGCTGACCGGCGCTTTGCCGGACCGCCTGACGCACCGCTGTCACATTCTGGAGTTCGTGGGAGAGCGTTACCACTTTCGCCAGAGTTTGCAGCGGCACAGTCCATCAGCGGGGGAATTGTCAGAAGAAGCAGGGAGGGGCCCGGAGGGCAATGGACAGCCTACCGCTTGCCTTCCAGGTGGGGCACTTTTCAACGATCAGGGGGACACTTTTCGATGATCATGTGGGTCACTTTTCGGTTGACACACATAGAAACCTTCCGGCCGCCCGTTCCCATTGGCCTCCCTTTCCGCCCGCAACCTGCGGCCCGCCCGCGTTCCCTTCGGTCTTCCGACCGGCCCGGCTGCCGCCAGAGGGAAATCTTCACCCTCTGGCGGCCCAGCAAGTTAGCGTTTCACCTGCAGCGCCGAAGCGCAGCGAAAGCGCTGTCAGGTGAAAGCGCAGGCTGGGCCATCCTTTGGTTTCAAAGCACTGTCCCCATCTGTAATGGCAAGATGCCTGTAACCAGCACGTCACGCTGGCATAGGAACAACTTGATACTCAATTCGGCTCGGCAAAGTCACGCGGCGTGAAGCGTCTAGGATCTCCAAAGACACCAGATTCCCAGAGGCATCATAGTCCAAAATCACGCCCGGCTTGTCTTCGTCGCTTTCCGCCACCGGCGTTTCGGCAAAGATAACCGTGAGCGTGTCGGTCTCGCGGTCATAAATCACTCTCATGCTCTTC
>JAOAAG010000198.1 GCA_026418995.1 Anaerolineae bacterium | reverse complement strand
ATAAGAGACAGGCGCATGTGGTGGCTGTCGCATGCCTGTGTTTATATATGTGCGAGGCGCTGGGGCGTAACCGGCCTTTGCTGACTGGCCTGTGGCTGGGGATGGGTTTTCTGGCCCGCGCGCCGGTGCTCCTGGCCTTCCCCCTGGCTCTGGAATCGGCCCTGCGGCAAGAGCCGCGCCGGAAAGAATGGCTGCGTTACCTGCTGCTGTTGGGGCTGGGGGTGCTGCCAGCGCTCGTGGGACAGGCGGCTTACAACCAGGCACGCTTCGGCAGTCCGCTGGAGTTCGGCTATCGCTGGATGAACAGCCCGGAGCCGCTGCTGAAGCGGCAGGAAAGGTGGGGCCAGTTCAGCTTCCATTTCCTGCCGGAGAATCTGTATACGCTGCTGATCCGCCCTCCACTAATATCTCTATCGCCACTGCACATCGAGCCGGACCCCTGGGGAATGGGGTTGTTGCTCACCTGTCCGGCCCTGCTGCTGAGCCTGCGCAGGAAAACCAGAGCCAGCTTGTGGCTTTCCATCATCCTGGTGCAGGTTCCCTCGCTGTTCTACTTTAACACCGGCTCCTATCAGTTCGGTTACCGCTTTGCACTGGACTGGCTGCCCCTGGGGGTGGCGCTGCTGGCCACAGATGCGAGTGATCGGCTGATCCGCTGGGGGAGGCCGCTGATTATCGTCAGCGTGCTGATGCATCTATGGGGACTGCTGTGGATGTACCCCAACTTCAACGGCTATCCCTGGCATACTCAGTATACTACCATGCTGGAGAGCCTGGTGCGGCAGTGACTCAGGCTGTTTACGCAACCCATCCCCAGCGGACAAACACCGCTAGCTCCCACAATTGAAGGAGGATAAACACGACAAGCACCGCGCGGAAAAGCCAGCGTTGGCGTATGAGCAGAGCCAGGGCTATCATATTGGGAAACAGCATCAGGAAGTAACGTATCATACTGTGGAATGCCTCGCCAGGCCAGTAGGCGGAGAGAAAGATCAGTTGAGAGGGTATAGTGTAGAGCCAGTAAACGGGCTTTAATCTGCGCAGCCCACTCAGGATCAGCGCCACCGAGAGGACGAGCGCTGCCGCGTTTACCGCGTCCTGGAAGCGCCAGGCGCCGTTCCTGAATTGATGCACAGCAATAGCGATGCTGGTCCATGGCGGCACGAGCTGTACATTCCAGTAGTTGATCTGGGCCTGGACGAAATCGGGTAACCCGGCCAGGCGCAGGTAGAGGCTATACGCCAGCGTGCCAGCCAGCGCGCCACAGGGAGCAAGCAAGCCGTACCGGGCCCTCACCGGGCGCCACCCCGCCTGGCGGAGCGCCTCGTATGCCAGGGGCAATGCCAGCACCCATCCCTGTTGTCGCGTTAGCGAAGCCAAAAAGGCGGCCAGGCCGCTCAGCGGCCAGTGTCCACGTCGGGCTGCATACAGCGATAGCACGACGAAGCACAGAAACAGCGACTCGGTGTAGCCAGCCAGCAGAAAAAAGCCAGCGGGGAAGGCTAACATATGGACGACGGTGCGCCGGGCCACCTCCGTGCTAAAGTCCAGTTCGACCAGCCTGTGAAGCAGGATCAGCATTGCGATCAGGGCCACGTTCGAGACGATAAGTGAAGCAAGCAGATACGCTCCGCCCAGCAACTCGCCTGTTAGCCGGATCAGCAGGGGATAGAGAGGGGCGAAGGCGGTGCTTCCGTCGGACTCGCGGTAGCCTCTGACGGCAATACAGGTGTACCAGCCTGTGTCCCAGCGATACCACGCCCCTATCAGGTAACCCATCAGTGGGCTATTAAAGGGATAAACGACAGGCTCGCATTCCTGGGCCCCTTCGTATCGCACGTATGCTGGAACCTCTACTCTAGGGCTTCCCACCGTCAGAGTAGCCCAGGCGGAAACCAGCACCCGTGCCACCAGGTAGACCCCCAGCGCCCAGCGCACAGCGGGCCAAACCGGTTGTTTGTGCCCTGTGCTCACTTCATCCTCCTGGGGGCAGGCTGAGCTCGGCAGGGGTCACATGACGCGAGAGAGCATAGAATATGTGATAGTCACCGATCTGCGTCTCCATGAACTCTACTCCTGCTTCTCTCAGTCTACTTCTGAGCAGTTCATTTAGCACCGGGTGGTTGGTTGTGACGTATACGGCAGACGGGCTAGCTGCTACCAGTGCGCCGTAGGGAGCGTAGCGGTCGTCGCGCGGGGTGTAGCGCAGGTCTTCTTTGTAAGGCAGGCGTGGCACGAGGATAATCTCCTCGCCTGAGAGGAAAGCGATTGGGTACGCGACCCAGTAATTGGTATAGCCGTATCTCTCGTTGTGCTGACGCAGGAACTCGATCAGCGCATGGTCGTAGCGGTGGTCTATGCGGGTGATAGCCTCGAACTGGGTGGTGATGCCCGGCGGGTTGTGCAGCGCGGCGCGGGCCGTGCCGACTAAGTTGAACAGGAGTACCACACCGGGTAATGCCCAGGCCCATCTCCCGAGATGCTCCCGTAGCTTTGCGATCAGTGCTGCGGTGCAGATGAAAAGCGGCATATATAGCGGCAGGAAGTAACGTCCCGACGGGTCACCGCCGAAGGGGGTCAGGATGAAGCCAAGCAGCAGTGTGCACCAGATACCGGTAAGTACGAACGAGCGGCGCAGCCCGTAGAGCAACGCGCCCAGGTAGAGCGCCAGTGGCAGCACGCCCAGCCATAAGGGGGGGCCTTCCATACCCCAGGGGAAGCGCAGGCCAAAGAGCACCGTCAGGCCAAAGACGAAGAAGTTGAAGAGCCGCAAGCCCACGTTGCCGAGGAAAGTATCCGCCACAGCGGTACTCCGCACCGCGGTTCCCATCATCTCTGCGATGCCGGTTTCCAGGCGGCCTATGTTCCCCAGCCACCAGGGGATACTCCCGACGGCAAAGGCAAGTGCACTCAGCAGGTATCCTCTAAGAGCTTGCCTGCGCAGTCGCCAGAGGAGCCAGGCCCCGACGGGTATGATGTAGACCACTACCAGGCTGAAGGCCCAGAATCCCAGCCCGGCTACCAATCCCCAGAGCAACCATAGTCCCACTGGTCGGCCCCCCTGATGTGCCAGGCGATGCCCCCACCAGAGGAGGAGATTCCCGACCAGTAGCGTCTCGCCGTAGCCGCCCAGAGTGGCGGTAGTATAGAGGGTCAGGAGCACTGGGGGAAAGGCCATCAACAGCACGGTCAATGCCCCGGCCAACCGCCCGGAGGTAAAGCACAACGCCACGCGGTAGCTGGTGGCCAGAGTGAGGAGAAAGAGGGCGAGCTGCACCAGACGGATGGTCAGTACTCGCTCTCCCAGGAAGTGAAAGGCGGCGGCGATCAGGTAGGCGTCGAGGCTCCCCATGTAGGCTTGTCCGTAGAAGAACCAGGGGCGCTCACCCTGAAGGATATGGCGTGCCATCAGGGCGACCACCGCCTCATCCGCGTTGAAGGGGACCGCGTCTGAGACCAGCAACGCTCCTTTGAGAAGCGTCGCTCCGACAAGTATCAGGCAAACGATTGAGGGGGTATGTGGCTGTGTACGCCTTCGTGCCTCGTGCATTCGTGTACTATGATGGTGTGGAGGTTGAATGGCGGCGTCTATCCACTATCCTCAGACAGGCCAGTCGGAGCACGGTTATGAGCGCTTTGGCAATTTCTTGTCTGGAGACTTTTGAGCGGCCCTGGCGCCGGTTCTCGAAGATGATGGGTATCTCTCCCACGCGCCATCCCATTTGCTGAACCCTGTAAAGCATCTCGATGAGGAACGAGTATCCACTCGCCCTGATGGCGTCGAGATTCATCCCGGCCAGCACTTCCCTCCGGTAGCAGCGAAACCCGGCCGTCGTATCGCGGGCTTGCAATCCCAGCAGCAGGTGTGCCAGCAGATTGGCGCCCCAACTGAGCAGCTTGCGGCCCACTGTACACCCGACGGTGCCTCCGCCGCGCACGTAGCGCGAACCGATCACCAGGTCATAGCCTGCCCCGACCCGCTCAATCATCGCTGGAATGAAGCTGGGATGATGGGAGAAATCGGCATCCATGGTGCAGATCAGGTCGGCGCCGTCGGCCAGGGCTTGCCTGAAGCCGGCGAGATAGGCCGTCCCCAGCCCTAACTTGCCAGAGCGGTGGATGACCTCAACTCTGCCGTTGTGCTCTGCTGCCAGGCGGTCGGCGATAGCACCGGTGCCATCGGGAGAGTTATCGTCCACGATGATGATGCGCGGCGCTACGGGCAGAGAAAGCAATTGGGTCACCAGAGACTCGATATTTTCCCTTTCGTTATAGGTAGGGACAATAACCGTGACTTGCAATGTGCCCCTCAGCCCCCTTTATCTACTTGTATCCTTGTCTACTTGTACCCTTATCTACTTGTACCCTTACCCCCACCATCACAACCAGCACCACAACGCTGAGCATTCCACCCACCAGCACCGACCTAGGCCGGTAAGCCATCTCAACAGTATGCTCGCCTGCTTCCAGCCACACCGCGCGGAAGGCGTAATTGGCCCGCATCAGTGGCGCTGGCTCTCCGTCCACGGTAGCCTGCCAACCCGGATACCAGGTATCGGCAAGCACCAGGTAGCCGGGAGTTTCCAAAGTGACGTGTATTGTAACCCTATTGTGCCCGTCTCGCAAGCGGATCGGCGAGCGCTGCGCGCGGGAAGCTGGAGTGACCTGCGGGATTCCCGTTGGCTGCTCCAGCAGTACCTCGGCGGTGGGATCGAAATCCGGGGCAGCAAGCAGCATTAACATCTCGTCGCGTGGCACGAAGCGACCGTGCGGCACCACCCAGGCACGGCCTGGAGTGTCTGGCAGGCGAAAGGCCCTTACCTGCCCTGCCGCTGTCTGACGGACGGCCATTTCCTCCCCTCCGGGCCACGCTCTGTCGCTGATGACGTGGGTCACGCCCATTATACGCAGTAAAGAGGGATGTGCTGCGACACGCGCCGAGAGCTCCCAGTACCAGCCTGGCAGGAGTGAATCGAAGTTATTGGCCGAGGCTAGACCTGTCTCTTATACACATCT
>JAOAAG010000194.1 GCA_026418995.1 Anaerolineae bacterium | reverse complement strand
ACCTCGTGCAGCACCTGCACAACCCTGCCCTCCGCATCAAAGCGCACCAGGTTGGCGTTCTCGTCCAGCGCGAGCAGGCCGCCATCCGGCGTCAGCGCGACTTGGTCAAACCAGTAGTGGTCATCCGGGGGTGTCAACTCGCCGAGCAACCGGCCGGTCGCGCCCTCCACGCGGAGGATGGTCCCATAGGCGACAACATAGACCGTCCCCCGGCGGTCCGCCGGCATGTCGTAGATGTACCTCCCGGCATCGCCGACAGACCACTGGGTGATGAACGTGCCGGTGGGGTCGAACACCTGCACGCGCCCGCCTTCATACTCGGCGACGTAGATGTGGCCCGCGCCGTCCACCGCGATACTCCGCGCATCCTGGAACCAGCCCGGGCCGATGCCCTCCCCACCGAATTGGAGCACCGCGCTGGCGTACTCCGGCGTCGGCGTCGGGAGAATCTGCGTCCGCGTCGCAGTGAACTGAAACCCCTTTTCCGGCTCAGAGCCGTTATACGTCAGAACCATCTCGTCGCCGATTCGGATAGAGATGGACGAGATAGAACAGGTGCCGTCCCTGTTCTTGGTTCCATAGAGGAAGACCGTGCCACGCGCCCGGGGACCCGCTATAAAGCCCTGCAGGTTAGCCATCTCGCCGCCATACAGAGACCCTTCGGTTCTCCCGAGGACGAGGAGGCTATCCCTGACCGGCGAGCCGAAAAGTTCTATCACTGCCGGGTCGTTCTTCACCAGTTCCATCCCTGTGCGGTAAACCGGGTGTAACCGGAGCGGGAGACTGCTGACAGCGTAGATGAGGGCGAAGTCAACGAGGCAGGCTACGATGGCCACGATGATTGTGGCAACCGATCTTTTCACCCGGCGTCCTGCCTGATCGGCGCGCGCAGGAGCGAGCGTCTCGGCCGCCACGTCGGTCACGACGACCGATTTGCCGGGCGCGACGCGCTCCACCGTCACGTTGGTCATCGTGACCGGCTCGCCGCGCGCGATTTTATCCACGGCGACTTTCGCTTCCTGTAGCCCGACGTGGAACGTCTGGCGGTACAGTGTGACGGCCTCGATCTTCCGGCCCGAGCGTACCAGCCGCGCGATCTCGGCCAGCGGGCCAGCCAGCCGGATCGCTTCGTCCAGCGTACCCGCGAGCGGGGCGGCCTCACCCCATACCTCGCCGCGCAACTCCTCCGGCACAATGACCGGACTCTTGCAGTACGGGCACTCCATCGTCAGGTCGGGGCCGCCGTCATACTTGAGCGGCGCGCCGCAGTTGGGACATTTGAAAGTTTTGGGCATCGTCGCTCCTTACTACCGTTGCACGAGCGGCAGGAAAACTTTGAACTGAATGACCTGCAAAACGGCGCTGGTACCGACACCGGCGCCGCTGTTTGACGTATTGATCAACCCTGTACTGATAGTGTACTCACCGGCATTGGGCGCGGTCAGATTGACCTGGACCCGGCACCGTACGCCGAGCAAGAGACGCCCACCTGCAAAGCTGATGGTATTCGCGCCGGCGCTGGCGGAAAGTGTAGCGGCTCCACAACCGGCTACGCTCGCCTGTGGTATCGCAGCAACTTGCACCCCCGGCGGCAAGACCATATTGAACGACACGTCATCAATCACGCTCACCCGATTCAGATTGCTCAAGGTCAGTTCCATACGGCTTATGCCGCCTTGAATGACCGGATTGGGTGTGAACGACATCGTTGCCCCCGGCGGAACGACACCGCTCTGGCCATGGAGCGTGATCTTGAACGGCCCGGCATTGGTGGAGGTATTTGAGGTTGTGCTGAATACGCCGGTTGCTGTTGGGCTGAAGTAGAAGGTGTAGGTACAACTGGCGCCCGGCGCGACCCCGCTAACGCAGTTCTGAGTCGCAGTGAACCGCGGGTTAATGGGCGCGCCGCCGGCGAAGTTCGTCAACTGAGCCAACCCGACGTTGCGGATCGTCACCATCTGGGGTGCGCTGGTCGCCCCCACCTCCACCTGGCCGAAATCCAGCTCCAGCGGTGTGACGTGTAGCCTGGCTCCCACCCCTTCGCCGCGCAGCCGAATGATAAATGGCCCGGCATTAGTGGAGGTACTTGAGGTTGTGCTGAATACGCCGGTTGCTGTTGGGCTGAAGCGGAAGGTGTAGGTACAACTGGCGCCCGGCGCAACCCCGCCAGCGCAGTTCTGAGTCCCAGTGAACTGCGGGTTAATGGGCGCGCCGCCGGCGAAGTTCGTCAGCGTGGCGCTCCCGGGATTTAGGATGGTCACCACCTGCGGTGCGCTGGTCGTCCCCACTCCCACCGGACCAAAGTCCAGCTCCAAGGGCGTGACCCATAGGCCGGGCAGCGGGCCCGCGGCCATAACGCCGGCGGGCCACAGCAATGCAATGACAACCAGCCATTTCCATACTACCTTGAGCTCTCTTAACAAAATAAGCAGTTTCATCTGATGTCCCCCTTTCTTGCGAGCTGAACGGCAATCGCTCCGTGCAATACACTATCACTACCCCTCCGCTACGAATGATGTAAGGTGCGGAGCAGGCGGTTGCAGGCAACGTTCACACCGGAGTCGCTGTCGGTAGCGCGCCAGTTATGTGGGCTTACCCTGGCGCGCTACCGGTCAGCAGTTCAGGCTAAACGGCTACCGCAGGACCAGGGGCAGGAAGACACGATAGCCCACCCACACGGTTACCTGGGCTTGCGCAGTGTTCCCATCCGCATCGGTAGCATAGAGCGTGATGGTATGCCAACCCGCATCCAGCGACACCAGCAGCTCGCGGCCCGTTCCGAGCACATCCTCGCCCTCCGTCCAGACCAGGCTCTCATCAGGAAGGGGGCCGTCCTCCGGATCCACTGCCTCTCCCATCAACGCTATCTGCTCACCAGGCTGGGCCACCAGTGGAGCGGAGGCAGTCACCAGAGGCGCATGGTCCTCGACAATGAAAGTGCCGTCCGAATCATCCTGGGCGGTATTGACACCGTCGGTGACGATCACCCGGATGCGAGCGGCAGCGCCCCCGGGGATGAGGTTCAAATCCAGGTCATAGCTGTTGCCCTGGATGTTCGAGACGATGGGATACCAGCTCTGTCCATCGGGTGTATAGAGCAAAGTGAAGTACAGGCTATCGCCATCGGCATCCGAGGCGCTCCAGGCGATGTGCAAGATATCTGTAGGGCTATATACCTTGTCCGGCCGTGCCGCTTTCGAGACGCTGAAGCTCCGCCCTCCATTGGGCGCGGTCAAGGTCACCACAGGCGAGTGGGCCGAGAAGGGTATGGAGGCTATCTCATTTCCCTGATAAACCAGGACAATGCGCTTTGCCCCGCGTTGATAGGGGAGCTGGAAGCTGAAATACGTCACCTCCACCGGCTCCTCCGGGTCCTCCAGGAACGCAACGTTGAAGACATGGTTGTACAGCACCTCATTTTGAGCACCGAGGATGCGTAATGCAGCATTCCCTTCCCCCAGCGGTTCGGAGGGAATGCCGGGCTGGATAAAAGCCGGATTGAGCGAGCCGCTGCCGTCCTGATGGACTTCGCCGGAGATGTAGTAAACACTCTGAATCTGTTCAACGCGCCTGAGCATAGCGGTATTCATCGGTACTGCGAACGCGTTGTACAGGTGGTTCCACCGATAGGGCGAGATCCACTTGGTAGGCAGGAAACCGGACTGGCAGTAGGACATGAAGTCGGGGACGTTGCTGGGCACGACGCTTTTCTGTGAGGGAGTGCTCACCCACGGCTGGCGGGTGTCAAAGCCCACTTGTTGAATATCGTCGTCGAGGTAGGGCCAGTTGGGGTCGGGACCGGCTGCTCCGCATCCCTTAGGCACATGTCGCCCCCAGGTGCCGTAGGTGGAGCGGTCCAGGTTGTGGTTAATCTCATGCGCCATGGTACCTTCCAGGGAAGAACCCCGATAGCCGCGCGCCACCCGCCCAGCAGCCCCGAGCCATACTGGATCGGATTGACCGCTACCGCTGGGAGTGAAGCCATAGATCTGATCCGGCATGGCATAAGGCGCTTGACCGTGCAGAATTACGCTCGCGATCCAGGCCAGCAGGGCCACTTGATAGTACTCGTTTAGTTTCGCAATAGTGTTTGCTATGGTTGTCGCCCCGATGGCCGTCCAGGGTTTGTACACCCAGCGGACGCCCGGCACGGGGTAAACGGTTTGCAGGTAACTGCGCTGGCTATCCATCTCGTCGGTGCTGATGAGATTGGGTGAGGCAGCGCTACCTGTGTTGATGGGTATGTACCAGTAGGTGGGCTTCTGGCGCAGGTTGAAGGTGATCGGTATATCAGCCGTATTGATCTCGCTCCCTCCCAGGGTGCGCGCCTTGCCCCGGAACGTAACCGTGCCCTGGTCCCAGGTGTCAGGCAGGGCAAAGTTGGCCGTCTGGTTGAGATAAGCACGACTGATTGCGAGGGGCGCCTGGTACAGCAAAGCCAAGGGGGAGCCAGGTAAGTCCACCCCGTCTACACTACCGTATAGATAAGCGATCACCGGCTGAGAAGCAGTCGCATTGTCAGCGTCTACATATAGACGGGCTACGGTGGCTTTGTCCTGTACCAGCGGCAGGCTATTATCGCGCTTTTGAATGGCCTGGGTGAATTCGATGGGGTGAGTATCGAACTCGATGGTAGCGGATGAGCTGTAGGAGGGCAAAGCCACGTTGGTCAGGGTGACCAGGATCAGGTTGGAAAAATCATTATAGAAGTTGGCCGGTACGTCGTTGGTAAACTGGGGCGTTCCTGAGGCGGCGCGGAAGCCCACACGGATGGTATGACCAGGCGCAGCCCCGATCTCAGCCAGGTCAAAGGCGAATTCCCATATGCGGTGGGCGTTACACGTTATGGAGACGGGGAAGAAAGAAGTAACTACCATAGAACCATCCCCCAGGAAACAGCCAAATCCCTTGGCTTTGCTGGAACGCGTGGCCGGCTGCAAGGGAGTCCGTGAGCCGGGGCCAAGATAGTACTGGTAGCGCATGTTGCCGTTTGGAGCCAGGCCATAGTTCAAGTCCAGGTTGGCATCAATCTGCCCGTCCTCGTCCACGTCAAAGGTGATCCAGAAGTAATCGCCGTTTCCCGCATCGTTGCCGTTGTCGTAGAGCAGATCAAGGAGTACATAGAGGCGGATGCCGTCGTTGGCAGCCACCATGAAGCCGTTCTCAAAGTTCACCTTGCTGCTAAGGTTCCACTCCCCCACGCCCACGATGCCGTCAATCCGAGGCGGTGTTGAGACCGCTGCTGCGTTGATAGCCAGGCTGGTCGGGCCGGCGGCCAATACCTTGAACCCCGCCGGGTCTCCGCGCTCGGTGGGGTTAGCCACGTTGTTCTGCTCCGTCTCCTGAACATTGGGACAGGGTTTGTTACCGACGCCGAAGGTCTCAAGGTAGTACACCGGGCCTCCGGCGGCGGGGGAGAGGAATTTGATAGTGAAGGTTTGAGGACTCGTTACGGTGATGTTGCCAAAAGTGAAGGTTACCGGACGGTAGGGCATACTACCCCCAGCCGGCAAAGTGACCGTTACCTGGGCAGTAGCCAGAGGGTCGCCGAGAAACCCGCTGCTCTGCCTGAGTTCGGCAGTAACGGTGTGGATACCGGCTGTGCTGGCGGCCATACGCACCTCCACCGCCCTGAAGTTCTGATTCACGGTAAAGCGGATACCGTGCAGGGCGACGTCATCTCCGGCACTCCCTATGCCAGGACAGGCGAGGATAGGGAAATCCGCAGTAGCAGCCAGCTCGGCCAGGGCACGCGCCCGGGCCGGTAGCACCGGCCTCCATATCAGAGAGAGCATCAGAGAGAGCATCAGCAGGATTCCCAGAATGGGATAGGCCCGCACAGAACCCATTTTGTGAGATTTTATTACCATCATCGTACTTTTTCCTTTCATATATAACCAAACGCTAAACCGACACCTTTATCAAACTAATGGTCTCCATCAAAGGATGGTGGGCACACTTGCCTGTCAACCTCCGTCTGCTTCCGCAGAAAAGCACACAACTCATCCAGGTTGGCAAAGTGGTGAATCTTGTGACTGCCGACCTCCTCCACCATCGCCCGCCAGGTCCTCCCGTCCCCGGAACACCAGAGGCGCAATAGATAAGAGCGATATTGAGCAGGGGAAGATTTCATAGCCGGTTGTCCTTGGGTCGGGTTGGGATTATAATAATTCATAAGCAACTGTTCAGCCTGGGTTGAAATAGCGAAAGATGATAACAGGCCCGAACTTGTTCGGGAGTAGGCGCTGGAACACCTGCATACCACCCCAACAAGCTAGGGAATCCGATAACCGGGCTGAATAGTTATACACGTTTAACCACTCTTTGCTTTATGGTAAGCGAGTGGCGTCACAAAAACGTCACAAGCCCGCAGTACTCCGTCAGACCATGACGTGGTTTAGCCAGCACAAGAGAAACGCGGTATAATTGAAGTAACAGGATTGGGGAGGTTGCTCATGAATTGGCAAGATTACATTGTCGTTGATCCTGCCATCTGTCACGGAAAAGCCTGCATCAAAGGCACGCGCATTATGGTTTCAGTTATACTCGACAACCTTGCCGCCGGCCTCTCCCCTGACGAGATTCTGCACAGTTACCCATCCCTGAGTCGGGAGGCAGTGCAGGCTGCTATCACATACGCTGCCGAGTTAACCCGCGAACGTGTTGTGGCTATCCCGGCGTAGAAGACACGATGGAATTCAAGGTTGACGAGAATCTACCGGTTGAGGTAGCCGATCTGCTCCGTCAGGTTGGCTATGATGTCGCTACGGTCGTTGAGCAGCACTTGGGAGGCCGGCCCGATTCCGATATCGCTTCTGTATGCCAGGAGTAAGGGCGTGTCTTGATCACCTTGGATATAGATTTCGCGGACATTCGTGCATATCCACCAGCGCAATTCCCTGGCTTGATTGTTCTGCGTTTACACAGGCAGGATAAACCTCACGTTATCGAGATCATTGAGCATCTGATACCACTGCTTTCCAGCGAGCCACTTGAACACTTCCTGTGGATTGTTGAAGAGACGCGTGTACGGATCAGGGGTTAGCGATATTCGCACTGGCTAAAACTCTTGAAGCCGACCGGCGTCTTCGGCGCTCGGTTGTATCGGCGGCTCATTTCAGTAGTTGCAGTTGTGTTGCGGTAGGTCTTGTCAGCGTCGGCATGGGCGGCTCAATTCGACCGTTGGGTGGCAGAGTATAGCCCTTCGTGGGCGTTCCGGTGGCAGAAACGGACAGAAGGCCCTGCGCTAGTTTCCGATACAAAACATCGTAGGAGGGCTCTCCGGAACCCGAAATCGGCGTCAGAGACGCCTCCTACCGTGGTTTTTGCCATGAACTACGCTACCCCCTCGATTCAGGCTTGACAAGTTCCCGATGGCCCGACTGGAAATCACCCTCCTGGGTTTGTTCCAGGTCACCCTGGATGGGGAGCCGGTGACCCACTTCGAGACCATCCCGGCGCGGCTTTTACTCGCCTACCTGGTGATGCACGCCGGCAGGCCTATCCCACGAGAATCGCTGGCGGACCTGCTGTGGCCGGAGCGACCCCGCACGGAGGCACTACACGCCCTGCGGCAGACCCTGAACCGGGTGCGCCGCGCTCTCGGCGAGCAGAAGGGCGCGCCCCGTTTCCTCCACGTTACCCCACAAAGCATCGAGTTTGACGCTGCAAGCGACTATCGGCTGGATGTGGACAGCTTCACCACCCTGATTGCTGCCGTGCGCCGCCACCCCCACCGCCGGCTGACGGCCTGCCGCTCCTGCATACGCCAGTTGACCGAGGCCGCTGCGCTGTACCATGGTGAGCTGCTCCACGGTTTCCACCTAGAAAGCGTGCCTTTCCAGGAATGGCTGGTGATAGAGCGCGAAAGCCTGCACCGGCAGGCGATGGAGATCTTCTATCACCTGGCGAACTACCACGCACAACAAGAGGAATATGCCCAGGCCCAACACTACGCCCGCCGCCAGTTAGAAGCGGAGCCGTGGCGCGAGGAGGCCCACCGCCAGTTGATGGCCGCCCTGGCAGCAGGTGGGCAACGCAGCGCAGCACTGGCCCAATACGCGGCCTGTTATCGCATCCTGGCCGAGGAGCTGGGGGTAGAACCAGAGGAGGAGACACAGTGGCTCTACGAGCACATCCGCACCGGCATCTTCCCTCCCGCCGCGCCGCCGCACAACCTGCCCGCTCCACTCACCCGTTTTATCGGTCGGGAAGCTGAACTGGAGCGGATCGCCGAACTCCTCAACACCCCCGGCTGTCGCCTGCTGACCCTGACCGGCCCCGGCGGGGTCGGCAAGACAAGCCTGGCGCTGGCAGCAGGCAGGCAGGCAGTCCCTCATTTCCCTGATGGTGCCTGGTTCGTGCCCCTGACGGACGTGCGCGCAGAGGCCAGAGAAACATTGCACGACACGCTGGCAGCGGCCATTGCCGTCGCCATGGCCATCTCGTTTTCCGGCACAGAAAGCCCCAAGGCTCAATTGCTGCGCGTTCTCCGCCCCAAAGAAGCGCTATTGATCCTGGACGGGTTTGAACACCTGCTGCCCGGCGTCGGCCTCATTCTGGAGTTGCTTACTCGCGCTCCCAAGGTGAGCGCGCTAGTCACATCGCGTGAACGGCTCAATGCCCAGGCCGAGCACGTTGTCCAGGTGGCGGGGCTGCCCTTACCACTTGAGGATGACATCCCTGCCGCTGCCAATTACGACTCCGTGCGGCTCTTCCTGGAACGCGCGGGCGCACCGGCCGCCTCCGCCCATGATCTGGCCCAGATCGTTCAGATCTGCCGGTCAGTGGGGGGGCTGCCGCTGGCGATTGAACTGGCGGCCGCCTGGGCAGAACATCTGTCGCCGGATGAGATCGTCGCCAAGCTGCGCCAGGGGTTAGACATCTTGTCCGCTACGCGGCAAGACATCCCAGCGCGTCATCGGAGCATACGCGCCGTCCTGGAAAGTTCCTGGCACCTGCTTGCGGAGGCAGAACAGCGCCTCCTGGCGCAGCTCTCTGTCTTTCGCGGCGACTTTGACCGTGCTGCCATCCTGGCCGTGACCGGGGCGCAGCCAGCCACCTTGATCGGCCTGGTGCATAAGTCCCTGGTGCAACGCAGCGGCCCCGACCGGTACACGCTCCATACGCTGGTGCGTCAGTTCGCCGCCGAAAAATTGCTCCTCATCCCTTCCCTCGCCGACGCAAGTGACCGCCACAGCGCCTACTACCTGACCTTTGTCGGCCAGCGGACGCCGGCCTTGTTGGGAAACGAGCCACAAACGGCCATGGCCGAGGTAGAGGCGGAATTCACCAACATCCGCCAGGCGTGGCAATGGGCCGTCGAGCGCCTCGCGTCTGGAGCACGTCCTGCGCCCCACATCGCCGGCCTGGCAGAGAGCGTAAGGGGGCTGGCCTGCTTCTATACATCGAAGGGATTGAACCAGGAGGGGGAACATGCCTTTCGGAACGCTGTCGAAGCAGTACGTGCCGTCGTGCAGGCCCAGGAGCGGCAATCGCTCCAGGCGGGGGAGTTGGCCGCCTCCCTGCGGGCGCTCACGCGGGGATGCGGATCGCTTCGCTGTCCCGCCCTGCCAGCTCGGCGCCCGGCCAGAGCGCCCTGGCGCCCAAGCGCTGGCAGTACAGCTGTCTCTTATACACATCTCCG
>JAOAAG010000180.1 GCA_026418995.1 Anaerolineae bacterium | reverse complement strand
AGATGTGTATAAGAGACAGGGGTAGCCTTGACCGGCCCGGCAGCAGGTGCCTTGCCGACCGCCTGGTCAATGTTGTTGATGTTGTACTTGGTGAAGGGGCCCATCAGGACACGCAGGCCAGCCGCGCGGGTGGGGTCTTTCTCGATTGTGTAGACGCCCATACGTCCGGCCTCGAACGTCTCACCCTCCACACCCTTGAGCGCACCGGTGGCAATCAGATAGGTCAGGTAGTAGGTGAGGTAGCCGAGGTCTTTGAAGCTCCACAGAGCAAACTCCGGAGCGCACCCGTTGTGAACAAAGGAGGCCATTTCGCTCGGCAGACCCAGACCGCTCACCTTCACCTTGTCGCACAGCCCCTCATCCTGCATCGCTTTGGCCGCCGCTGCAATCCCCACTGTCGTCGGCGCCATAATCAGCTCCATATCAGGATACTTGTCCACCAGCGCCAGCGCCTGCGCATAGCTCTCCTCTGACTGATCCATCCCGTATACGATGTCCAGCAATTCCAGATTGGCGTACTCAGGCTCTTTCAGTACTTCCTTCAGCGCTGCGATCCACGCATTCTGATTGGCCGCGTCGGGAGAGGCCGAAAGCACCGCGAACTTGCCGCCGTCCGGGCCGAGGATATTCCGCGCCATCTCGGCCATCACCCTGCCGGTCTCGTTGAAGTCCACCTGGGCCACAAACACCTGCTCGCCTCGCGCGGAGGGGATCGGTGAGTCCCAGGTCACCACCGTGATGCCCGCCGCACGGGCTGCCTCAACAGCAGGAGCAATCTGGTCACCGGCGTTGTTGGAGATCATGATGGCGTCAACCCCCTGCGTGGTCGCGTTGGTGATGATGGGAATCTGCTCGGTACCGGCTGCCCCCGATGCGGGAGCAAGGTACTGCAGTTCCTCCGGATTCTTCAATTCCGCCGCCGCCTCCAGGGCCCCCTCGTATGCCTCATCGAACACGGCGTTGCCCAGGTTCTTGGGCAGAAACACCATCTTCAGCGCACTGCCCGGTGTGGCGCGAACCACTTCGCCCGAGGGAGGCGCCTGAGTTGGTGCGGTGGTGGGCGCCTGGGTTGGCGCGACTGTGGGCGCCGTCGTCGGAGTGGGCGCCGGAGCCTTACAAGCTGCAAGCAGCAGCGTCAATACAACCATCGGTATCATCAGCTTCTTGAGCATCTTCACTACCTCCTATACCTCCTGAACTCAGTTTGATCGCTTGTTCCATATATAGAGCCATCTCAGTCCACTCGGGAGATGGCACCTGCCGCCCCTCGTCTCATCCCACTGATACCTATCACCTCCTTTCTTGCCTCTCCTCGATATGTGTGTGTCGAACTCGGCGGCGACGAATCCAGGCTTCTCTGACTCTGCGCCCGATATTAGGTCCAAGCACCGACAGAATCAGCAAAATACCGATCACACCAGTCTGGATTTCACCGGTGATACCGAGCAAGCCCATCCCGTTACGCAGATTTAGAATGATCAGCATTGAGAGCAAAACACCAAACAGCGAACCCGTGCCGCCGAAAATACTGACCCCACCCATCAAGACCATCGTGATGACCTCGAGTTCGGTGCCTGTGGCGGTATCACCACGCATCGAGCCCAGGCGTGCGGCCAATAACAATCCTGCCAGGGCGGAAATGAAGCCGGACACAACAAACAGGCTCATCTTCACCCGGCGCACATTGACGCCCGAATAACGGGCTACCTCGCGGTTGTTCCCAATAGCGTAAATATAGCGACCGATGCCAGACCACTGCAGGACAATCAGGGCGATAATCAGCAAGACAAAAAAGATGATCAAAGCCAGCGGAATGGGGCCAACAAGGGGTTTCTGTCCCAATCTGTTAAACCATTCGGGAAAATTGCCTATCGAGCGATTCTCCAGCAAGACACGTGCTAACCCGCGGTAACCGATTAACCCAGCGAGCGTAACGATTAACGAGGTCAACCCCACGTACGCGACCATAAAACCATTGAACGTCCCGGCCAGCACCCCGGTCAACAACCCGGCCACAAGAGACACCTCGAAGGGCACTCCCTTTTCATACAGATATGCCATTACACAGCCTGCCAACCCCATCACCGAGCCAACCGTCAGGTCAATCTCGCCATTGATGATAATGAAGGTCATGATCAGCGCGACGATGATTTTCTCAATGTGCAGTTGAAACAGGTTGATCTGGTTCTGCAGCCGCAGGTAGTGGGGTGTCGAGAGAGCATTAAATATGACAACCACAACAAGTATGAGAAGTAACAGCCCTTCCCATCCTTTAAGTCGTTCGGGAATACTGCGCATCAGGACTTCCCTTTCTCCTTGTCACCCAGAGTTTCGATCTCCGTGCCGCGCCGAGCCCATATATCGCGCATCCGATTGATGATCACCGAGTCCACGGTGACTGCTAGCAGAATCAACACCCCTAATAATGCACTCACCCAGAAGTTACTGATCACCAGCCAGCGCAGCAGGCTTTGCTGGAGCAAATTGATCATCATAGCGCCCAAGAATGCCCCAATCATCGTACCACTGCCACCGTTTGTGCTGACCCCGCCGACTACCGCTGCAGCAACTACCATCAACTCCATCCCCTGCGCGGCGGCGGGTGTAAGGTCTCCATAACGGGTCAAAAACATAAACCCACCGAACCCAGCTATAGCGCCACTCATAACAAAAGCCAGGAATACGATCCGTTGTGTAGGCAGGCCACCGATTTCCGCCGCTTCGGGGTGCGAGCCGATCGCGTACAGGTAACGACCAAATCGCAAGTACGAAGTCACAAACTGAAACACGATGAACATCACTAATCCTGCGGCTACCAACGGTTTGATATCGAACCCGCCGATGGAAAACAGATTGGTACGGCCGAGATCAATGATCCACTCCGGCAGCTCATGAGTCACCACGTTCTTAGTGCCGGCAGGAAATGCCACGATGATCGAGCGGTAGATTGCCATAGTCCCAAAGGTAACGATGAGGGAAGGCACGCGGCCATATGCGACGAGGAGACCGTTCAGCAAGCCCAACGCTGCTCCCAGTGTAACGGCGAACAGGACAGCACCGAGCGGGGGCACAGTGTCGGGGTAGAAGGAAAGCAACTTGCCGGTAAAGAATGCCGTCAGGCCAACGACAGAACCAACTGAGAGATCGTAGTTACGTGTCAGCAGACACAAGGTTTCGCCGATAGCAACCACGGCAATAATGGCCATATCGCTGGTGACGCGGCTGAAGATACGTGGGCTGAAGTAGCCCTCGATCTGAGTGCCAAAAAACAGGAAGATGAGCACGATCAGAAAAACCAGGCTCAGCTCACGAATCTGTTCCGGTCGGAAGTAACGTTTCAATGTCTCCATTACTTATCCCCATTGTGTGATTGGGCTGCCCCATAGCAGCGCTCAGGATAACTTCCTGAGTCGCCTCTTCTCGATCGAAGATACCCATTTGCTTACCTTCACGCATAACGAGGATGCGGTCACTCATCGCCATGATCTCAGGCATATCAGATGAAATCAGGATGATGCCCAATCCCTGAGCTGCAAGTTCGTTGATAATTTGATGCACCTCGGCTTTTGCGCCCACGTCAATACCGCGTGTGGGTTCGTCAAGGATGAGTACCCGCGGTCGCGTGTTCAACCACTTGCTTAACATTACTTTCTGCTGGTTGCCCCCGGAAAGCGTGGCGACAGGGCGGCGCACGGAAGGCGTACGGATCGAAAGGCGCTCCCGATAGTATTCAGCAGTGGCTTCCTCATCGCGCTTCTTGATCAAACCGAACCGCGACAAATAGCGGCGCAACGTAGGTAAAGAGATGTTGCTGGAGATGGACATCGGCATCAACAGACCGGTTTTACGCCGGTCCTCGGTCACATACGCAATCCCCAGGCGCAAAGCCTGTTCAGGAGAATGAATCCTTTCCGCCCTGCCGTCCAGAATGATCTCACCTGAATCGGCGGGCTCGATGCCGAACAATGCTAGCCCTACATCGGTGCGCCGCGATCCAACCAGTCCGGCAAAGCCCAAAACCTCCCCAGCATACAGGTCGAAATTGATGTCAGAAAATATGTTCTCTTTGCTCAGGCCTCGTACTGACATCACTAGCTCGCCGCGTTGCCCCTTGCTCTTGGCGAAAAAATCCTCGATTTTGCGTCCCACCATGTCGCGGATGGCCCTTTCGGGTGTAATCTCGCTGCGCGGCAGTGTAGAAATCCGCTTGCCGTCACGAAATATCGTCACCCGATCGGCGATTTCAAATACCTCCTCCATCCGATGGCTGATAAATAGAATGGACACACCTTGGTCGCGGAGCGCACGCGTCAGCCTAAACAACTGTCTCACTTCATGGGCTGAGAGAGAGGCGGTCGGTTCGTCCATAATCAGCACACGTACATTGAGCGAGAGGGCCTTCGCAATTTCGATGGTCTGCTGAGCGGCGAGCGTCAAACCGCGTGCGGGCATGCGTACATCGAGCCTGACACCCAGCTCGGCAAGGATCCTCTCCGCATCCTGGTACATCTTCCGCCAGTTAACGATGGCCCCCCGAGCCCTGTGTGTGATAAAGATGTTCTCAGCCACGTTAAGGTCAGGAAAAATCGTGGGCTCCTGGTGTATCGCTGCGATCCCATAGGCCTGGGCATCCACCGGGCTGCTTAACCGGATCGGTCTGCCTTCCAGCACTATGTCCCCCCCGTCCGGGTGATATACCCCCGTCATAATCTTGACCAGAGTTGACTTGCCCGCACCGTTCTCACCCATCAAGGCGTGAATCTCACCCGGATAAAGCTCAAGGGAGACATCATCTAGCGCCTGGATGGTATCAAAACGCTTGGAGATATGTTTTACCTCTAAAATGGGTTGCATTCAGGCCTCACTGCTGGTGTACTCAGGCGATGACTACGTTCACACCGGCCTCACGTAGCGCCGCGACCATATCAGGTGGAGCGTCTTCATC
>JAOAAG010000163.1 GCA_026418995.1 Anaerolineae bacterium | reverse complement strand
CTCGTGGGCTCGGAGATGTGTATAAGAGACAGCTCCAGGTCCTATGGTGCTGTGTATTGCGGGTGTAGAGATACGGTGTTGACCGAATTGCGCATCCAGGACTTTGCGATTATTGACCGGCTGCACTTGACTTTTGAGCCGGGCCTGTGTGTGCTCACGGGGGAAACGGGCGCGGGCAAGTCCATCATCGTGGATGCGGTGGATATGGTGCTGGGTGGCCGGGCCGACAGTGGCATCGTCCGCGCGGGGGCGGAGCGCGCCATCGTCGAGGCCACCTTCTACCTCAGCCCCGCACAGCAACGGGAGATTGTGCCGCTGCTGGAGCAGGAGGGGCTGGAGGGAGAATGCCCGGAATGGTTATCTCTGGGGCGCGAGGTGCGTGCTAATGGCCGGACTATTTCCCGCATCAACGGCCGCGCCGTCACGCTGACGTTATTGCGCGAAGTCGCCGCGCGGCTGGTGGATATCCACGGTCAGAGCGAGCACCTTTCCCTGTTACGGGTGCGCGAACACATCAATCTGCTGGACCGCTACGCTGAGCTCTGGCCACTGCGGAGCCAGGTAGCACAACTGGCGGAGCGGGTGCGTGCGGTGCGCCGGGAGCTGGAAACCCTCCTGCGCAGTGAGCAGGAGCTGGCCCATCGCAGTGACCTGTTGAACTTCCAGATCAATGAGATCGCGGCCGCCGCCCTCAGGCCAGGCGAGGAGGAGGAACTGCTCGAAGAGCGGCTCCGATTGGCCAACGTCGAGCAACTGGCCGAGTTGAGCGGCGAGGCACTGCACCTGCTGGAAGGGGATGAACGGGGGAGCGCTGCCGTCCTCGACCTGCTGGGTGCGGCCATTCAGGCCATCGAGGGACTGGCCCGCATAGACCCGGCGCTGGAAGCGCAACTGCAGCTCGCCGAGAGCGCTGGCTACCAGCTCGAAGAGCTGGCCAGAACTCTGCGCCACTATCGAGAGCAGCTCGAATACAACCCCCGGCGGCTTCAGGACGTGGAGGAGAGGCTGGCTATCATCCGGCGCCTCGAACGCAAATACGGCCCTACTATCGCCGATGTGCTGGAGTACGCCAGACAGGCAGCCCTTGAGCTGGAGACCATCACCCATAGCGAGGAGCGTATCGCGGCCCTGCGCGAGGAGGAAGAACGCTTGCTGACAGAGCTGGGCAAGCTGGCCGTAGAACTTTCCCTCCGACGTCGGGAGGCGGCCCGCCGCCTGGCGGTAGGGATCGAGGAGGAGTTGCGCGACCTGCGTATGGAGGGGGCTCGCTTCGGCGTGGATTTCCAGTGGCGTGAGGATCCCGAGGGCGTGCCGCTGGGAGAATTGCCCGTCGCCGATCGCCAGTTGGAGGCGGAGATCTCGCGCCTGCCATCCGGCCGGGTCGCCTTCGACTCCACCGGTATAGACCAGGTGGAGTTCCTCATCTCCCCAAATCCAGGCGAGCCGCTCAAGCCGCTGGCGAAGATCGCCTCAGGTGGGGAGACCTCACGCCTCATGCTAGCACTGAAAACGGTGCTTTCCCGCGCCGACGAGACACCGACCCTCATCTTCGACGAGATAGACCAGGGCATCGGTGGGCGCGTGGGCGCTACGGTGGGTGAGAAGCTGTGGCGATTGACGGTCAGAACGGGTGAGGATGGCGCGACCCATCAGGTCCTGTGCGTCACTCACCTGCCGCAACTGGCCGGCTTTGGGGACGTGCATTATCATGTTGAAAAGCACGTCGAGCAAACCCCTTCCGGTGAGCGCACCGTTACGCGGGTCAGGCGGCTTGAGGGAAGGGACAGGGTAAATGAGCTAGCCTCAATGCTTGGCGCCAGCGGCGAGGCGGCCTATCGCAGCGCCGAGGAGATACTCGAATATGTGAAAAGGTGCAAGGAAAGATGAATCCATTTGCTACACTGCTGCTAAGGCTGACAAACCTGGCATTCACACTCTACTCTGCCGCGATCATTATCCGCGCTTTCCTCTCCTGGTTTAACGTCAGTTATCACCATCCGGTGGGCCGTTTTCTCTTCGAGATTACAGAGCCGCTCCTGGCGCCGTTGCGCCGTTACGTGCCCATCATAGGCGGCTTCGATTTTACCCCGATGGTAGCGCTGGTGCTGCTCTGGCTGGCGGAGAGCCTGCTCAGAGTCCTGATTCTGGCGCTATTCCCGTAACTCTGGGCCGCACTCCGTAGCCGATGGGCCTTCAGCAGGCTGACCGCCTGTGCGAAGCCGCCGGAGTGCGGCTTTTACGTTGTTCCACCAGGTCCGCGCTGGCTTTTCCTCTGTCCATCCAATCGCGTGCGCACTGTAACGTGCCTCTACGAATGCCTCTGTCAGCCAGCCCATATCCTGCTCCGCTTCGCCCAGGCAAGGGCCCAGGCCCTGCTCGTATTCATAGGGGGTCTGGGAACGGCGGCGAGGGAATCCCACCCCGGACGCCCGTTCCACAATGCTCAGATAATAGTACAAAATGCGCTCGTGGGGGGTGAGCCTGCCCAGACGTACCAGGCGCCACAGGGAGTCGCCCGTCCGCGCCCTCTCGCCCCTGGCTCTCCACAGGGAGAGGCGCGGCAGCCACTCCTGGCTTACCCTGGCCAGCCCGCGCAAGCGGAGCCATATCCCTTCCAGAAGCGCCGTCAGTGCCCGGATCGGTTTCAGTGAGGCCAGTATGCGCAGCAGCTCAGGCCGGTCGTGCAGGTAGCTGCGCACCACATATATGACCAGCCCCAGGGCCACTGCCCAGAAGAGGAATGACTTGAGCAGCTCAAACCAGGCCAGCGGCGCACCCGCATGCATCTGTTCCCGCGCTCTCATATCTTCGAGAGGCGGTAGCCTGAGCAGGACACGGGGGCTTCTCCCCAGTAGTGTGAAGAGTGGGGACAACAGGAAGCTGAGCAACATGGTCAGCAACAGTCCCAGCAGCGAAATATAGTACCCCAGTACAAACAGGAGATAGCCCACCACGTCCAGCAACCCGACCGTGTAACCGGTGGGTAACAGCAGTGCCAGCACCGTCGCCAGAGTGATGAGGATCAAGCTGTAGCGGACCCAGCGGCCGGCCAGCGCCGAGCCGATGGTGATCTTCTGCGCCTCCCACCGCCGCTGCAGCCGCGTGAAGTGTACCTGGCTCAGCATCGCCAGCCCCAGCAGAAAGTACACCAGCACGTTGAGCACCAGCTCTGGCACCGGCGGACGTTCCTCTCGCAAAAGGCTGGAGATGGCAAGCCTGGCGAAGCCAGAGATGAGCAGCAGTACCCCTCCTCCCCAGAAGAAACGGTTGGCAATGCTCTCAGAGGGCGCGAGGTATGAGCGTTGGGGAATGGGGGGCTCACCGATGCGTTCGAGGTCCTCTACCGTTCTGGTCGCGCTCCACCAGGAAGCGAGCGTCAGCAGGAAGGCACCGATCGTCTCCAGGTTCACGATATTGAGTGGCTGGCGCGGCCAGGTGCGCAGGTCTGCCAGAATGTCGCTCCAGCGCTCCCCGATATACCCGCCTATTTTCAGCAGGATGAAGAACAGGGCGAACTCTATAACGCGGAAGCGGAGCAGATCGTCGCCACGGATACCCCTGGCGCGGACCAGGCGATAAGAGTAACACCCCTCCAGCGCCGCGAGCATACACCCCAGGACGATGTAGAGGCCATTCCAGTACGGTACATATGCGTTCACCAGCTTCACCACTGCCGTGGCAACGCATCCGGCCATCAGGGCGAGCGCCAGTGGACGGAAGAGGTTGTCCACCCACCAATCGCTATCTTTCGCCATCGGGCACCTCATCTCCGCGTTTCCTGGAGAGCGGCATCGAGCTCCTCTGCCTTCCATACCCGGTAGACAGGTATGCCAAGCAGATCGGCCCGTTTGCGTAATTCAGGTGATGGATAGCCTGGCTGCACCAGGAGCAAGGCCACAGCGAATCCGCTGTGCCGCAGGTAAACCAGGTGGTCAAACAAAGGCTCGCTCTCGCGGCCAGTGATGACGGCGATGGTGGCTCCCCAGGGTAACTTGAGGCTCTCCTGACGCAAAAGCTCCTCGAAGGGAGACGTGTCCGTGACCTGCACCCGTGCCAGCACTTCCAGGAGGCTCACCAGGTGGGAACGTTCAGCGCGAGGAGGGAGGGAAAACCTGGCCCGTTGCCCCAGCAGCGGGTCCCACGCCTCGGTGCTCAGGCCAGCAGGCAACCCTTCCTTCACGATGATATGGTTAGCGAGCGAGGCTGCAGCAACGATAGCCAGTTCGGTCGCTGTATAACGCTGACGCTGCCCATAGCCCTGGCGGTTCAGGTCCAGGCAGATGAACGTTTCGCGGGCGATGGCAGGATGGTATTGCTTGACCAGGAGATGGCCAGCGCTCGCCGTGGCCGTCCAGTGGATGCGGCGTATCGAATCCCCCCGCTGGTAGTCGCGCACGCCTGTGACCCGCGCCGGGTCCTCAAACAGGGGCGAGCGAGCACGCAATACCGCCAACGGCGAATGGGTGGGCAGCCCCAGCTCCTGGAGGGGGAGAATCTGGGGATAGACGATAAGGTGCTCAGATGCGATCTCTAGCTGAGCCCGGCCGGCAACGCCCAGCAGGTCGCCGCTCTGTAAGGTGAGTGGACCGATGGTGTAATACCCGCGCCGGTAGCAGTTGAGGTAGTAATGGAAGTGGTGGTAAGAGCGTCCACCGATAGAGATGACCTCGCTATAGAACGGAGGGGTGGACAACTCCACCGGCAGCGATTCGTGAAGCTCCAGCCAGGGGATGGGGAGGCGACTGGCGTTGCGTATTCTCACTTCGACGTTAATCACGTCGCCGGAGAAGGCATGGTCCACGAAGCGACGCTGGACCTGGAGGCGTGTGAGCGAATGCCGCACCCACAGGCGCGAGAGCAGGTAGACGAGGGAGAGCAGGTAGACGATGGTGAAAAAGAAGTCCACCCGCAGCACGGCAGCGATGATAAAGAGGATCAACAGGAAGGGCAGGAAACTACGCATCGCGCCTCACGTTATCTGAGACGCCTCAGTTCGCCGATGTCTACCTCAATGCGCTCTAAAATCTCGCTCAGGATGGTTGCGGCCGTGCGTCCGCGCAACTGACTTTCTGGCCTGACAATCAGGCGGTGAGCCAGTGTCACAGGCGTCAGGCGTTTGATGTCATCAGGGATGACGTAGTCCCGGTTATGCAGGGCAGCAAATGCCTGCGCTGTTTTGTACAGGGCCAGCGACCCGCGTGGGCTTGCCCCCAGCGCCACATCAGGGTGTGAGCGGGTCGCCTGCACGATGTCCAGGATATACCTTTCCAGTCTTTCGCTCACGTGTACTTCAGTAACCAGGTCGTGCAGCGCCAGCAGGTCGCTCCCATCAACGACCTGGCCGATGGTCTCGATAGGATGGCGCTTTCTGAGGTTGCGCAGGATGAGGATTTCATCCTCGGTCTGCGGGTAACCCCGTGAGATGCGCATCAGGAAACGGTCTAATTGGGCCTCCGGCAGGGGAAAAGTGCCCTCGTATTCAATCGGGTTCTGGGTGGCCAGCACCAGAAAGGGCACCGGCAGCGGATAGGTGACGCCGTCCATGGTGACCTGCTGTTCCTGCATCGCTTCCAGCATGGCCGCCTGGGTGCGTGGCGTGGCCCGGTTGATCTCGTCGGCCAGCAGGATGTTGACGAAGATAGGGCCAGGCCTGAACTCGAAGGTGTGGGTCTGCTGATTGAAGACGCTCACCCCGGTGATATCGTTGGGCAACAGGTCAGGTGTACACTGGAGGCGTTTGAAGGTGATGCCGAGGCTGGCAGCGATGGCACGGGCCAGCATCGTCTTGCCCGTGCCGGGCACATCTTCGATGAGCACGTGCCCCCGGCATAGCAGGGCAACCAGGAACAGCTCAATCTGCTCCCGTTTGCCGACGATGACGGTCTCCACGTTGCGGATCACGCGGTCGGCAAATTGAGTGACCGGATTCATAGTACACTCCCTGTGGTGCTGGTGGCGAGGCGCAAAATACTGTACGCGGTCACCTCGCCGCTCAGGCCCTTAAGCTGCAACCCCACAACCGGCATCGCCTCGACCTGGCCCTTGATGCGCTCATACGTCTCCTGGCAAACGAGCACCTGTCCCGGCTGAGCTACACTGCACAGGCGTGCGCCCAGATTAGCGGCCTGCCCGATCACGGTATAGTCAGTACGCTGCGGGCAGCCCATCTCGCCGACGGTCAGCTCGCCGGTCGCAATCCCGACGCCCAGGGAAGCTGGCTCGATGCCCCGCTCTCTCCAGTGGTCCATGATCTCCCGGTGCGCAGCCTGCATCTCCAACCCTACGCGTACCGCCCGCAGGGCATGGTCCTCCTGAGGAAAGGGGGCGCCGAAGAGGGCCATCGCCCCGTCCCCGGTGAATTTGTCGAGGGTACCGTGGTGGGCCAGGATAATCTCCGTCATACGGGCCAGGCAGTCATTGATAAAATCTACCAGCAGGTCCGGCCTCGTTCTCTCGGCCAGGCTCGTCGAGCCGCGCAGGTCGGAATAGAGCACGCTGAGCACCGTGCGTTCACCCCGCAGGAATTCCACGTCGGGGTTATCCAGCAGCCGTTGCAGTACCTGCGGGTCTACCGAACGGCCCAGCAACTGGCGCAGGCGTCGCCGCTCCAGACCCTCGAAGATGGCGGTGTCTATCTGGCTACCGATGGCATGGAGCAGACGCCGCTCGTCTTCCATAAAGCCGCGCGAGCCGTAGCGGTTGGCCACTCCCAGCACGCCGATGATCTCATCATTGAGAATGAGAGGGATGCACATAATAGTACGGGGTGTGCCGGCAGCCGGCGCATCCAGGTTATAACAGAGCAATTGGCCTGTCTGAAGTGCTTCGTTGGCTACCCGCTCTACCACCTCGCCAAACGATGGCAGGCGGTAGAGGTCATCGTGAGTGGAAGCGCGCAGCTCCAGGCGCCGCTTCAGGTGGTTGTAGAGCAGGATGTAACTCATCTCGGCCCCGATGGCAGAGCGCACTTCATGCAGCACCAGGTGCAGCATCTCGTCGAAGGGCAACTGGCGGTCGCGGATGCGGTCTATTTTGTAGACGGTCTCCAGCTCCTTATTCCTCTGCCTGAGTTCGTGCCAGGTGTATCCCTGTACCACGGC
This sequence comes from Anaerolineae bacterium, assembly GCA_026418995.1. Lineage (GTDB taxonomy): Bacteria > Chloroflexota > Anaerolineae > B4-G1 > B4-G1 > JAOAAG01. The sequence goes on along the minus strand of JAOAAG010000163.1, from coordinate 2,649 downwards.
AGAGTCTATCTGGGATTCAGCAATCTTGAGCAACGCAGCGTCGTCCTCCCCGAAGGGAAGAGCAGCGCGGGCAAGCAACACGATGCCCAGCCGCTTATGGGCCCTGAAGATAACAGGTAAAGCGGCGATATACAGCTCCCCAGGCAACCGGGCAAGCGCGGGCGGCGGGAGCACATCCGCCCCCCGACACAGCACTACCCCCCTGGCCTCGGCGATGCGGGTCGCCAGCTCGCGGGTCAGAAGCGGTTCAAACCAACCTGCCTCTTTGCCGCGATCAACGATAGCTTTCAGTTCAAGCTCCCCTGTTTCCCGGTGCAGCAGCCCTATCAGGCACAGCTCGGCCTGGAAATGATCTGCCAGGACGGTGGCGATGCCGGTCAGCATCGCAGACGGCTCCGGCAGCTCGTCGCGGACACGGTCAATGGCCAGTACGAGCTTCAGTTTCCTGCGCTCCAGGCGCAACTGTGCCGCCAGACCGGCCACGTTCTCATGATTCACATCGCTCTCTCCCAACCTTCCTCCTCAAGTTGTGAGATGTCAGTCATTTTATCACTGTATGAGGCTTCATGCAATACGTGTGCAGGATACAAAGTATTCCCTTGCCACTCAAAGGATGTTCCGCGTTTGACTTGTGCCACAGATATGATACACTATGGACAAATCTGCCTGGGGACCCCACTCCAGCACCAGCCGGGAGAAAGAGATGCCTATGTATAGAATCCTGCACAAAGAAGCGCTCAGCGAAGTCAACAAGCTGATGGTGATCTCCGCCCCGGAGGTGGCACGCAAGGCCCAGCCCGGGCAGTTCGTTATCGTGCGCACCGACGAACGCGGCGAACGCATCCCGTTGACCATCGCAGATTATGACCGTGAGGCAGGCACCGTTACCATCATCTTTCAGGAAGTGGGCAAGTCCACGATGCAGATGGGGACGATGGAGCCGGGCGATAGCTTCGCCACCTTTGTCGGCCCGCTAGGCCACCCCACTGAAATCGCCCTCTACGGGACGGTGGTCTGCGTCGGGGGAGGCGTAGGTATCGCGCCGATCTACCCTATTGCGCGTGCCCTTAAGGAAGCCGGCAATACCGTCATCTCGATCATCGGCGCGCGCACCAGAGCGCTTCTGTTCTGGGAAGAGAGGATGCGGGCGGTCAGCGATGAGCTGATCGTGTGCACCGACGATGGCTCGTACGGCCGCAAAGGCGTGGTCACCGAGCCATTGAAGGAGATACTGGACGCCCGGATGCCGGAAATCGCCCGCGTCTGGGCGATCGGTCCGGCGGTGATGATGAAGTTTGTAGCTAAGACGACCCTCCCCTACCGGGTACCGACCATCGTCAGTCTGAACACGATTATGATTGATGGCACCGGAATGTGTGGAGGCTGCCGGGTGTTGCTGGAAGACGGCGCGCGCTTTGTCTGTGTGGATGGTCCGGAGTTCGACGCGCATCAAGTGGACTGGGATAACTTGCTGGCTCGTCAGCAGTTCTATCGGGAAGAGGAGCAACTGGCTGTTCAGGAATGGAAGCGGCAACGCCATGCCTGCGCGTTAGATAGTATAAATCCATAGGGGAGGACAAAAGATGGATATCGGGAAGGCGCTGGGATTCGTTTTCGAGGACGAGAAGTGGATTGGCAAGATTCTGTTGGGGATACTTATCGCGCTCATACCGGTGTTCGGCCAGTTTGCGCTGATGGGGTATGTGATTGCTATCCTGCGCAACGTGATGGCAGGCCACCCCCGCCCGTTGCCTGAGTGGAATAACCTGGGTGGCTATTTCATGGATGGCCTGAAGTTTTGGGTGGTCACCATTGTGTACAGCATCCCGCTGCTGATCCTGTTGTGCCCCATCATCTTCATCGTAGTCTTGCCGTTGCTGGGAGACAATGGAAAGGAAGCCCTGACAGGCCTGGCCCTGGTGCTGAGCATCGGAATAGGTTGTCTTGCAATGCTGTACAGCATATTGGTGACGCTGATGACGCCTGCGCTGCAGATTCGCTATGCCGCGACCGGCGAGATCGGCCAGTGCCTGCGGATTGGAGAAATGTTCCGCTTCACTTTCTCTAACCTGGGCAATATCATCATCGCTACCCTGATTCTGGTGGTTCTCTATTCTTTTGTTTTACCGCTCGTAAGCGCCATAACGCTCGGCCTGCTGGCACCTCCTGCGATAATATGGATGACCGCGTCCTATGCCCACCTGCTTGGACAGATAGGACGACAGGCAGGCGTAACCCCGTACCGTCAAAGCAGCTATTGACCTTGCAGTTCGCGGGGTTGAACCGGAGAGAATGCAGAGGACGCAAAGAGTTTCCTTTCTTTGCGCGCTTTGCGCCCTTGGCGGTTTTTAACTGAACCGCGAAGAGCGCGAAGGACGCCAAGATTTCTTATGTTTTCTTTGCGCACTTTGCGCCCTTTGCGGTTTTTACTGAACCGCAAAGAGCGCGAAGGACGCCGAGAGTTTTCCATCTTCCTTTGCGCGCTTTGCGCCCTTTGCGGTTTGTAATTGAACCGCAAAGAGCGCGAAGGACGCCAAGATTTCTTTAGTCCAAGTCCGGCTGACCCAGTAGATGAATAACCCGGCTGTTCAGCTCATGCTCAAGCGTGTCGCGGCCATCGTCGCGGCGATGGCCGCTTTTCTGGCGCCT
>JAOAAG010000146.1 GCA_026418995.1 Anaerolineae bacterium | reverse complement strand
GTGGGCTCGGAGATGTGTATAAGAGACAGATCCACGCGCTCGAACATGTTGTAGATGTGCTCCTCGTAGCCCAGGACGTAGTACTCCTGGAATCCCGCAGGAAGAGCAGCCACCGGTGCGGGCATGAGCAATGGGATAAGCAGTATAGCACATACAAGGAGTCCCCCGCCCGTTCTCACTCCCACGCGCATAGCGTCGGACATACTATCCTCCTGAAAAACGAATCATTTCATAACCGATTCAATATCTCTGATACTGCAGCACGGATTTCCACCACACTCGCCGGCTTGCTGAGCACACAATGTACCGATACCTGGTTAGCCCGTTCTCGCAATGCGTCGCTGTAGTGGCCGGTCAGCACGATAATCACCGTTTGCGGGTGCAACTGACGCACACGGGAAGCCAGGAACAGACCGTCCATGTCCTCCATCTGATAGTCGGTGATGAGCAGGTTGAAGGGGCACTGCTCAAAAAAGCGCAGCGCCTGTTCCCCGCCGTTCGCCACCGCGATCTCACAGTCAGGAAAGATTTTGAGAATGTCCCTGAGTCCCAGGGCGATCCTCTCCTCGTCGTCTACAATGAGAATGCGTTTGCAAGGTAACTGTGCACTCATCATCGTCCCCGCCTGGATGAAGTCAGCTCTAGCCAAATTATATTACTGAACGGCGTGGGTGATGTGAGAGTTGCGTTGCAGTTGCGTTTGAGTTATGTGACAGAACAGGAGACTGCTGGGCTCAGGGAGCCCCAGATGGGGGCAAAACGGGGCATAAGGGTACTGTGATCGTCTGGTAGCGTGTTACTCCACCACTCTGATCGTGCACAGCAGCGCCCGGTTATCCAGCGGGCGGCCATCCCTGGCGACGACAGGAAGCCGTGCTCCGCCGGGGATGTAGACCCCTATTTCGATGTCGTAGAAACCCGGCGGCGTGGTCTGGCCCACCGTAAGCTCACGGATGTCCTCTATCACCTGGCCGGGCTGCCATTGGGAGGTCGGAGGCTGAGGCGGCCAGTCGCTATTGGCCCAGAGCTGATTATCTACTCCCAGTACATGGGCGAAGATGCGGTAGTCTGCTTCCACAGGTTGCAACGCTTGCCAGTAGAGCCTCAAGGTGAGTGTATCGCCAGGATGGGTGACCCTGCGGTCCAGTGCGTAACCGACCAACGCGACTTGCTTGCCGAAATTGATATCCAGTGGGTTAGGTAGCGGACCCGGGCGTGCCTGTATCTCCACCGTAGCAAGTGGGATGGCGTCTCTACCGTCAGGGGTCATCAAGCGAGACCCGCCAGGTACGTACATCCCCACCAGAACAGAGCAGGTATCCGGGGCATATGCTGTCTCCGGCACATGGATACGGTATACATCGGCAAAGGCTCGGCCTGGCTTCCAGATCGTGGAGGGATAACGGCTCAGGCCGGTGAATGTGTCGCGCTGCGCGACAAGTGCTCCCGTATCGCTCAGCAGGTGGACAAAGACCGCATAGTTCTCCTGTGGTCTCGCCAGCGGCTGCCAGTAGACGGTCACTTCGACTGCGCCTCCCGGCTCGATCGCCGTCGGCGTCACCTGGTAGCCCAGCATCCGCACGATCCCCCCCAGCTCAACCGTGCTCCGGTTGGGGATGGCCGCGATCTGGGCTGCGCTCAGCGTTCCTGGAGGAAGTGAAGCCGGCATCAGTACCCCGAGCAGGGAATACAGTGCTACCCCTATCATACCAACCGCTATGCCAGGCCAGGCCCACCTCGCCATAGCTGCGGGCCAGAGCCGCCTGAGGCCGACCATAAGCAGAGCAGCGAAGGCTGGCAGCACAGGGAAAAGAAAGCGTCCCATCGCCCCCGCTGGCTGGATCGCGATGTAATAGCATACGACGGCACAGAAGATGATGACCGCTGCCGCCAGCAGGACGAGTATTCTCCACGGCACATCGTTCCGTCTCGGTACCAGGTAGCCGGCCAAAGCCAGGATGCAAAAGACCAACGCTCCCTGGTACAGAGAGGGGGGGAGGGGAATCTGCCCGTAGCCGAACCGTCCCCACAGGCTGCTCCACAAATAGGGCAGGCTCTGGGGAATGGCCCACAGGTTCTCCAGCGCTGGCCTGCCGTCCCATAGTTCGTTGACTTTGCGCATTCCCGTGGGGTCACCGTAGAGGAGGAAGTTACGCCAGAACCACCACCCGGACAAGAGCGCTGCCAGGCTGAGAACGATGAGCATCCCTCGCATCCGAGCGGACCACCAGGATGGGGATCGCCCGGCCAGTAGATAAGCCAGCGCGATAAGCGGAAGCAGGGCGATCAGGTGGAATTTGGTGAGCACAGCCAGGCCATACAGGATGCCCAGAATGACGTCATCGCGCAACTCGTGGCCTCGCTTGATCATGCGTATGCACATTAGGAGTACCGCCGCTCCGCACAGCGAGGCTGGGATATCGTTGTTGATCGCCCCGCTCAGGTAAAGGAACTGTGGGTTAAAAGCCACCAGTGCCATGCTGCCCCAGGCTACCCAGGGGTGATCCGGCAGTATCTCCCGGCCGATACGGTAGGTCAGCCAGACAGTACATGCCCCTATAAATATCGTCATCCAGCGTACCAGGTAGACAGCCAGTGCGATGCCGCGTGGGGGGAAGCGCTCTTCCTCGCCGTGGAGGTACTGGTTCTTGTTATCCACCCCTGTTTCCCAGTACCGGTAGCCCCAGTAGGGATTGACCGGCGGTTCGTAATACACATCCTGGGCAACTGGTACCCACCCGCTCACCAGCGCTCCCAGCAGATAGTAGAGCGGGGGGTGGTGGCTTTGAGCGCGGGGGCCTTCGGCCTGCTGGATGGGCAGGGTGTGGTAGACTGCGATGTGCCGTACATAGCGGAAGTGGCGCAGCTCATCGGTCGGTTCGTAGAGGGGGGAGGAGAGGCTGTAAGCGAACGCCAGTGCCAGATATGCACAGAGCATCAGGAGCGGCGTCATTTCGCGCCGTTTACTTTCTGGCGTGAAAGGTCGGAAAGAACTTGTTCTGCGCACTTATGGGCTTCCGTAGGGCAACTAGTCTATGGCCGGACTACCGGCGCAAGCTGTTTCGGCTAGGCCACTGCAGATGTGCTGTCTCTTATACACATCT
>JAOAAG010000105.1 GCA_026418995.1 Anaerolineae bacterium | reverse complement strand
CTAGTTCGCTCGTCGGCAGCGTCAGATGTGTATAAGAGACAGCCACTGGGTTACAGTCAAGTTACAGTTCAATAATTCCTCTCCCTCCACTCCCGGCAACCCCAGCCCGGCCTGTATCTGGTACTGGGGTGCTCAGGGGATAGACTACCGCCCCGCTTCCTCTTCCAGTCCCTCCCGGTCCAGCAGAACAATCCGGTGTCTCTCCACCTTCAGCAGGCCGGCCCTGGCAAAGGCACGTAGCGTCCGTCCCACCACCTCCCGCACCGTACCGATCTGGGCCGCGATCTCCTCCTGGGTCCAGCGCCGGGAGACGGCTTCCGGTTTTCCCTTTCCTTCCTCAACGTGCTCCAGCAAGAATCGCGCCAGGCGCCCCCGCACCGTCCGCAGCGAGAGGTCCTCCACTAGGCGGCTCAGATGGTCCAGCCGACGGGCAAAATCATCCAGCAGCACCCGCGCCAGCTCCGGGCACTCGTTCACCAGATGCAAAAAGTCGGGCACGGCAACAGCGTAGAGGACCACCTGGGTCAGGGCCTGGACGGTAGCGTGGTTGACTTTTCGGGGCAGGAAAGGAGGAACAACGTTCAGCGCACCGCCCGGCCCCAGTCGGGCCAGCACTTGCTCCCGGCCGTCGGAGGCCGTCCGGGTCACACGTACCTGGCCCTCCGCGACAAAATAGACCTGCTGGCAGGGCTCGCCCTCCACGATAACCACGGCACCAGGTTCGTAGACGCGACGCACTGCCACCTCCGCCAGCCGTCGAAGCACCCGTTCGGGGAGGGAGGAGAAAAGCGGCACACGCCGGAGCGCCTGCACTGTCCTGTCATCCATAGCCAAGGGGAGGATTGACGCCTGCCTTGAGATTACAACAACTCCTCTGATCTGTCAAACCGGGAAACGCCATGCACCCTCTGCGCGCAGGGTCGGCAATGTGACGTTTGTCATAGACGCGGGACCATTTCTCTGCTACACTGAGGATAGCTCAGTCCGCATAAGATACTCTCATGGATGAGCAGGTGCTTCCTGAAATCAACCTGCTACTCTGTAACCGGTGTGGAATCTGTCTTCTCGCCTGTCCTGCTCACGCTGTGGAGATGGGACCCAACGGTCCCTTCATCGCCCGGCCCCAGGATTGCACCTATTGCACGGAATGCGAAACGTATTGTCCCACCGGCGCGATCTCGGCGGCGTATGAGATTGTGTGGGGAATCGCCTTGCCGGAAGGACCAGCAGGCTCTGGAGGAGGCCTTTGCGCAGGTGGAGCGGGAGGAGATGGGCGAGGGCGTGCACGAGCGATACCACGAACTGGCCCACCGGTTGGGGAAGGAGTGAGGGTTACCAGATGATTTGCAGTCCTGGAATCTGTGCCAGAGAGTGGTCGCGGGTAATGAGGGG
>JAOAAG010000101.1 GCA_026418995.1 Anaerolineae bacterium | reverse complement strand
GGATGTGTAAGCGCAGTAATGCGTTGAGCTAACCCGTACTAACGGTCGAGGGCTTAACTCGTGGTGCGGAGAATTTGGAGTTTTCGCGCTGTTCGGTTGTATCCTTAAAAGCAGGTGTTGGTTTTGTAAAAAAGCCTCTTGGTGATTCTAGCGGCGGGGTCCCCCCCGGTCCCATCCCGAACCCGGCAGTTAAGCCCGCCAGCGCCGATGGTACTGGGGGGGCGACCCCCTGGGAGAGTAGGTCATCGCCAGGAGGCTTTTTGTTTAAGGATCATGCGATGGCCGAGAAACGCCCACCTCAATCTTCAGCCCCACGCTCCGATTATGTGCAACCTCTCGGAGGAAGCCGCTACCGAAGGCAGCAGCCTGTCCCCGGTGCCTCCGATGAGATCGAAACGGCTGAATTGCCGGATCGGTTGGGAGAACCGACGATAGCGATGCCTCGCGTGCCTACCGGCGCTACCCCTACGGTGGGCTTGCCCCGCCCGGTGCCACCGCCTATGCGTCCCGGCTATGTTCCCCCGCAACCGCGCGCTGCTTCTCCGCCACGGCGAGCCAACCCGCTCAATGTGCTTGTCAAAGTGGGGTTTGGAGTTGCTGTCTCGGTGGTGTTGCTCTTTTTCGCGGGCTTTGTCGCTCTCGTCGTTGGCTATCTTGCCATCGCCAGCCAGCTCCCTTCGCCTCAGGAGCTGCGCAGCCGCCAATCCCCATTTGTGAGCAGCAAGATTATGGCCCGCGATGGGAAGCTCCTGTACGAGGTCACCGACCCGCGCGGAGGACGCCGTACCTACGTCACTCTTGATCAGATCTCTCGGTATGTGGTTGAGGCTACAGTAGCCACCGAGGATCGCAATTTCTGGGTGCATCCAGGCTTTGACCCCATCGCGATTTTGCGAGCGCTGTATTACAATCTCTCGGAAGGGGAGATCGTCTCCGGGGGTAGTACGATCACTCAGCAGGTGGCGCGCAATGTTCTCCTTGACCCGGAGGAAAGGATGCAGGAGACGGCCTGGCGCAAGATCAAGGAGGCGGTGCTGGCAGCCGAGCTGACCCGTGTGTATCCCAAAGAGACCATTCTGGAGGTTTATCTCAACGAAAATTATTATGGTAACCTGGCCTATGGCATCCAGGCTGCCGCGGAGACGTATTTTGGCGTTGACGCAGCCGATTTGACGCTGGCCCAGGCTTCTTTCCTGGCTGGTCTTCCTCAGTCGCCGGCTACCTATGATCCCTTCGGCGGGGGACTGGAGATGGCTTTGGCCCGCCAGGCGGATGTGCTGGCCTTGATGATCGAGGATGGGTATATTACGCAGGAGGAGGCAGCGGCGGCGGTGGCCGAGATGCGGGCTTATGAGTTCAGGTCCCCCCGCCTCGATCTGAGTGTGGCGCCGCATTTTGTGGTCTATGTGCGGCAGACTGTGGAGGGGATGTTCGGGCCGGAGGCGTTGTACCGGGGGCCGGGGTTGCGTATTTATACTACGCTCGATACCCGCCTTCAGGAGCTGGCTGAGCAGGCGGTACGTGAGGGAGTCGTTGCGCTGGCCGAGCGCAATGTCACCAACGGGGCGCTTGTGGCGCTTGACCCGGCCACGGGCCATATTCTGGCGATGGTCGGGTCTGCCGATTTCCACAATGAGGAGATTGATGGCCAGGTCAATATCGCGCTTCGCTGTCGCCAGCCGGGGTCTGCCATCAAGCCGCTCACTTATGTGGCTGCTTTTGAGCGGGGGTGGACGCCAGCTACGCTGCTTTGGGATGTGCGTAAGGAGTTCCCTGATGGCGCTAATCCCCCTTATGTGCCGGTAAATTTTGATAGGCAGTATCATGGCCCGATGTTGGTACGTGATGCGCTGGCCAATTCGTACAATGTGCCTGCTGTGGAGGCGCTTCAGTTTGTGGGGGTGGATGGGCTTCTGGAAATGGCCGGGCGGCTGGGTGTTGACTCTCTGGTGCACCCGGAGTTACATTGTCCGGAGTATCCGTTCGACCATCCCCCCGCTTATGGGTTGTCGCTCACGCTGGGGGGTGGGGAGGTGAAGTTGCTGGAGTTGACCGCTGCTTTCGCAGCTTTTGCCAATGGCGGTGCGCGTGTCAGACCCTCGCCCATTCTGCGCATCGAGGATAGCAAAGGGAATGTGCTGATGGATAATTCCGCGCCTCCTAGGGAGCAGGTGCTCACGCCTGAGCATGCTTATTTGATCACCTCCATTTTGTCTGACGCGGAGGCGCGTTGTCGAGCTTTTGCCTGCCCCAGTGTGCTGGAGCTTAGCCGCCCGGCAGCGGTGAAGACGGGTACGACAACCGATTTCCGGGACGGGTGGGCCGTCGGCTATACGCCCGATCTGGTTGCTGGGGTGTGGGTGGGCAATGCGGATAATACGCCAATGCACAGGGTATCGGGCGTGCGCGGCGCCGGCCCGATATGGCATAACTTTATGGAGGCTGCTCACGCTGACCGGCCGGTAAGGGATTTCGTGCGCCCCTCGGGCATAGTCGAGTACGAGGTGTGCGCTGATTCCGGCGCCAGGCCCACGCCGTTCTGTCCCCGCCGGAAGCGGGAATTGTTCGCCAGGAATCAGCCGCCCCTGGACGAGACGCACGATTGGTATCAGGTGGTGCGGGTGGACGCGGTGTCCGGCCTGCTGGCAAACGAGTTCTGCCCGGACCAGGTGGTGGAGCGGCTGATGGTCGTCATCCACGACCCGCTGGGATGGGAGTGGGCACGGGCACAGCTTGAGGCCAATCCCGACTTTTTTGGAGGGCTGACTTTAGCTCCCCGCGATGCGTGTGGCCCGGATACCGGGCGCCCCCTGGTGCTGATTACTTACCCCGAGAACGGCAGCACCGTCTCCGGCGTCGTGCCGGTTTACGGGACCGTCCAGTTGCCGGATTTCCAGCATTATGAGGCGGACTATGGTGTGGGGAGCGATCCTCAAGGATGGGGCTGGATCAGCGGGCCGCATTTGGCGCAGGTGCAGGGCGGTCTGTTAACCGAGTGGGATACCACGCATCTGGCCCCAGGGCTGTATACGTTGCGCGTGACGGCTTTCAGCAGCACGCTGGGCCGTGTCGAGGCACGGGTACAGGTGTTTGTCGCTGCTCCTCCCCCGGAACCGACTCCCACTCCTGTGCCGACGGATACGCCTGAGCCGGTGCCCACAGATACGCCGACGCCGGAGCCGACTCCCACTCTGGAGGCTGAGCCTTCTCCTACGCCGGAGATGTAACGCCGGGTTTATCCTCTGGTTAACGCTCTCTGGAGTGCTTGTATCTCTTCTGGAGTGAGTGCACGCCATTCGCCCGGCTGCAGGTTGCCCAGGCGCAGGGGGCCGATGCGCACGCGGATCAGGCGGAGCACCGGATGGCCGAGCATGGCTCCCACGCGGCGGATCTGGCGCTTGCGCCCCTCCCTCAGGATGACCTGCAGCCAGGTCCTCCCTTCCTCTGTTCGGACGATGTTGACCTGTGCCGGCGCCGTGAGCCGCCCATCGAGGAAGACGCCCCTGCGCCACTGTTCCAACGTAACCTCGTCCGGCTTGCCCTCGACCAGCACGAGGTACTCCCGTTCATGGGCGTACCTAGGGTGGGTGAGCCGGTTAGCCAGCTCTCCGTCGTCAGTGAGCAGGATCAGCCCTTCGCTGCGCAGGTCCAGTCGTCCTACCGGGAAGAGGTGGCCGGGGAGCGGGACCAGTTCTCTGGCTGTGGGGAGGCGGCCTGAACCGTCGCCCTCATCGGAGAGCACGCCTCGTGGCTTATGAAGCATGATGTATGTGTACGTTTGCCGTGTTTTGACCGGCTTGCCATCCACCGTGATGCGGTCATGCTCGGGATCGGCTTTCTCTCCGATCTGGGCCACCCGGCCATTGATCTGCACACGGCCCTGCCGGATCAGCTCCTCACAAGCACGGCGCGAGCCATAGCCTGCACGGGCGAGTATCTTCTGTAGACGCTCTTCCATCGCGGTAGTTTGATTATAGCGCAGAAAGTGCGGAGGGGCAAAGACCGGCCTGGGGTACTTCTTACCCGGGAGAGGCCGCTTGCGGCCTCTCCCATTTCGAGTACAATCTTGTCAGTACCTTGGTTCTCACAGGAGGGGAAGTTGGCAGAAGCCAGGCCAAAAGGGCTGCTCTATCTGGGCAAAGAGTATGATGTGCAGAGGGGACAGCTCACTGACCGCCCCGTGCTCTACGATGTCCGCCATCTCACCACCCACGGCGTTATCCTGGGTATGACCGGCTCCGGCAAGACCGGGCTGGGCATGGTATTGTTGGAGGAGGTGCTGCTCCAGGGCGTTCCGGTCTTGATGCTTGATCCCAAGGGAGACCTGGTGAACCTGCTGCTTACCTTCCCTGACCTCCGGCCGGAGGATTTTCTCCCGTGGGTGGACTCAGAGGATGCCCGGCGGCGCGGGGTGAGTGTAGAAGAGCTTGCTGCTGAGACTGCCCGTACCTGGCGCGAGGGGCTGGACAAGTGGGGGCTCACCAGCGAGGATATCGCCAGGCTGCGACAAACGGTCCACTTCACCGTTTTCACCCCCGGGTCAGAGGCTGGCTGTCCGGTGAATGTGCTTCATTGTTTGGACGCACCGGCGGCACGCCAGGAGGACGAAGAGGTCTTGCGCGAGCGTGTCAGTGGCCTTATCTCGGCCTTGCTGGGACTGGTCGGTGTGGAGGCCGACCCCTTGCAAAGCCATGCGCACATCCTCCTTTCCCGCATTGTCGAGCATGTATGGCGGGCCGGTGAGTCGCTCGACCTGCCCACGCTGATTCGCCTGTTGCAACACCCTCCCTTCCAGCAGGTGGGCGTCTTTGAGCTGGAGGCATTTTTGCCGCAAAAGGAGCGCCTGTCGCTGGCCCGTGTGCTGAATAACCTGATCGCGGCGCCGGGTTTCGAGGCCTGGCGCAAAGGGAGCCCTCTGGACATTGGTAAGCTCCTTTACGCAGATGACGGTCGCCCCCAGGCGAGCATCTTCTACCTGGCGCATCTGAATGATGCCCAGCGGATGTTCTTTGTCACGCTTTTCCTGGAGGCCGCCCGCGACTGGCTGCGCGTGCAGAGTGGAACGACGAATCTGCGCGCGCTTATTTATTTTGACGAGGTGTTCGGTTACTTCCCGCCCTATCCGGCGAACCCGCCCTCGAAGGCCTCACTGATGGCCCTGGTAAAACAGGGGCGTGCCGCGGGGTTGGGGGTGGTTCTGGCTACCCAGAATCCGGCTGACCTGGACTACAAAGGGCTGACCAATGCTGGCACCTGGGCCATTGGCCTGTTACGGACCGAACGGGATAAGCAACGTATCCTGGAAGGACTGGAAGGCGTTGTCTCTGAGACGGGCGCCGCGCTGGACCTCGGTGCGCTCGAAAAGGCGCTGAGCGCGCTCAGGCCCCGCGTCTTTCTCTTCCACGACATTCGTGCCGGGGCGCCCCTCTTTTTGCATACCCGCTGGGCGATGTCCTACCTGTACGGGCCGCTGACCCGCAAACAGGTGCGGGAGCTGGTCAAGCAGGAGGTGGTGCAGGAGGAGCCGGTGGCCGAAAGCGCAGGCGCGGGACAGGCCGATGGACCGTTGCCTCAACCTCCGGCATTGACCCCAGATGTGCCCCAGATGTTCCTTACGCCCACCACTACCTTCGAGTGGGCGCTGCGGGCGTACGAGGAACGCAGCGGGCAGATGGTGTTGGCGCGGGAAAAGCACCTCGTGTATGTGCCCTATGTGCTGGCGTCTGGCAGGGTACGCTTTCTGGATCCAAAGCGCGGAGTTGACCACCTGGAACACGTGGTGCGGCTGGTGCGACCGGGAGGTTCAGCGGGGGGTGTGGACTGGAGTGCAGGGGAGCTGGCGGTGAACACTGCTGACCTCTCCCCCAGGCCGGCAGTGGAGGGCGGATATGCTGCGGTGGACGCGGCGTTGAGCGACCCGCGTAAGCTTAAGGAGCTGGAGAAAGACTTTGCCAATTATCTGTACTACAACGTCTGCCTCACTATTCTGCACAATCCGACGCTGGGCCTGTACGGCAGGGTGGGGGAGAGCCGCCGCGACTTTCGTATCCGTTGCGAGGATGAGGCCCGGCGCAGGCGCGATCAGGAGCTGAGCAAGGCCCGTCTCCGTATGGAGCAGCGTATGGCCCAGGTGCAGGAGAGGATGCGACGGGAGGAGCGGGAACTCGCCGCCGATCAGAAAGAGCTCGAGGCACGTAAGCGAGAGGAGCTGTTGAGCCTGGGCGAGGCGGTGTTAAACCTGTTCCCCCGCCGGCGCTCTACGACCGTGATCTCCCACATCACGCGCAAGCGCACGTTGACCGAGCTGGCCAAAGCCGAGGTGGAGGAGTCGCTGGAAGCGCTCGCGGACCTTGAACAGCAACTGGAAACGCTGCAAGCGCAGTGGCAGGAGGAGGCCAGCGCGATCACCGACCGCTGGGCCGAGACGCTGGAACGTATTGAGGAAATTCAACTCACGCCCCGCCGCACCGATGTGACGGTCGAGTTCTGTGGACTGGCCTGGGTGCCGGTATGGCGTGTCTTGCTGGAAGATGGTCGGCCTCTGGAGCTGCCCGCCTATGCGGCTGGCCACTCTCCTACGTCCTCAGAGGCTGTGGGCGGGTGATCATCTTCCTCCCCGGCCTGCTCCAGCGCACGGAGCTCCCGATAGGTCAGCGTCCATGTCGTGGAGTGGAAGGTCTCTGTCAGCCCACCGATAAATGTCATCGGCAGTGCCAGCACCAGGACGAAAACGGGTAGCCCCACCAGAGCTGCCAAAACCCACGGTATGGCTTCGGCGTCCGCGAATAACGCTCTGGCTATCCCCCAGACAAAAAGGGCCGGCAGCCCTCCCAGCAGTGTCCCTGCGATGAGCAATACGATCACGATGGGGATGGAGACGATCGCCAGGCCGATCCTTATGCCCACCATGATGACCCACATAATCGCAACGTTCTTCAGGTGTCGTCGCACCATAGCGAAGCCGTTGCGGATGGCGTCGAACACGCCCAATCCCTCCAGCGCGCACGCTCGCCAGAAGAATTGGAGTAGCACATCGGCTACCGCGAAGGTGATAATCGCCAGCATCAGGCTCAGGAACACCATGCCGAGAGCGGCGATCGTACCAAGCACTACCAGTGCTTCCTCTGAGGTGAGTATCCATACCAGCAGCGGAGACAGGGAGATGAGGAACAGGATGAGAAACACGATGGCCAGCGGCGCGTTTATCAGGAGGGAGATGAGAAAGATACGCCAGGCTGTACGTGACCAACCGGCCCTGAAGCCCTGGCGCACAGTGAGCTTCTCCCCCGTCTCCTCGTAGTCATTCACCATACGGATAAGGGCCGTCTCTGCCACGTAGCGCGCGATCGTGAAGACAATGGTTATCAGGATGGCCGCGCATGCACATAGAACGGCGAGAGCAAGCAACACCTGTAGCACCTCAGGCGGGATATGTAGAGGGGCTGTTTCTAAGTCCCCGTTCGGCCCCCCGCCTCCGCCTCCTCCGCTCCCCCCGCCTCCCCCGGCGGTTAACGCCAGGATGATGCCGAATACCCACAGCGCCCGGTAACGCCAGGTGATCTCCCAGGCACGTTTCAGTATTTTCAGATAGTCCATTTCAGCAGCTCCCTAAATGAAGAATGCACGGGTGGGCTTTGGGTCTCTTGCCTCTTTCACGCTACACTTCTGTGGTACGCCCACCATGAGGCGAGCCATCCCCAGTAAAGCAGACCGATGATTCCTAAGAATGCGAGTTCAAGCACTGTGAACCAGCTCAGGGTGCCTAAAAGCTGGAGCAGAGAGCGGGTCGAGTGGTCTATGGCAGCGCCGAAAAGGAGGGCGAGGCGCACCAACCATGAGTTGCGCGGCCAGGGTACTGACCCGCTCAATCCCGCGATGGTCAACGCAGCTCCAGAGAGCATGAGCACAGCCTGACCGAAGGTCAGGGTGCCGAACAATAGTGCCGGTGCCGCCTGCCAGACACCTTGGAGCGCGGTTCTCCAGGCCGACTGGCGCTGACGGGCCGGCAGGCGCGCTCTGATCCGCGCGCTGAACCGCTCAGGCGAGGTTTTTCCGACAGGGATGGTGAAGTCTTCCAACACGTGCGACAGTCGGCGCAGGGTTGCCAGTTCCTTCTGGCATATGGGGCAGCCGGCCAGGTGGGCCTCAAAGTGGTGCAATTGGCGTCTATGCAGTTCACCGTCGTGGTAAAAGCTCACCAAGGAGGTGTGATGTGTGCTCATTCCCCCTCCGCTTGCAGATAGGGTGCCAGCGACTCGCGCAGTTTACTCCGGGCATAGTTCAGACGGGACATCACCGTGCCGATGGGGATGTTCAGCACCTCGGCGATTTCCCTGTAAGAGAGTCCCTCATATTCTCGCAGCACCAGCACTGCCCGACTGGCTGCAGGCAGTGCCAGTACAGCACGGCGCACATATTCTCGCCGCTCTGACGCTTCTGTCTCATCCTCTGGCTCTTCGTCTGACGCTGCTGGCAGCAGGTCATCTATATCCGTCATCGCGCGCTCGCGCCTCAGGGCGCTCAAAGCAATGTTAGCAGCGATGCGATATAACCAGTTTTTAAACGGTGCGTCAGGCCGGTAGCTGGGCAAGTGTTGCCAGGCGCGCAGGAAAGCCTCCTGTGCTGCGTCCTCAGCCAGTTCCATGTCCCCGCACAGCCGGTATACCAGTCCGATGACCTGTTCCTGGTTACGGCGTATCAGTTCGCCGAAAGCCTCCTGGTCCCCACGTTGCGCTTGGGTAACCAGTCTCCACTCGTCTTGTGCGACCGGCGCGGGCATCGTGCTCCTGACTTTCTAATGAAATAACGGTTCGTGATGCAATTTTATTCGGATGGCACAGTTTAGCAATCTGTGGCCTAGCAGAGTTGCAATTAAGGCCCTGTATAGTATACTTCAGGTAACGGCAGCTTTGCCTGACAGTAACTTGCTAAGGAGTTCAATATGATTCCTTTACGTGATACTATCCCCTCCCGGCGTTTCCCGCTGGTCAATACGGCTATTATTGTCTTGAACGTGCTGGTCTTTCTGTTCGAGTCCTCTCTGACTCCCAAGCAGCAGGAGCTGTTCATACGTACCTGGGGGCTGATACCGACCCGTTTCTGGGCTGGCTTCACGATAGGGGGGTGGCTGCCTCTGTTTACCTCGATGTTCTTGCACGGCGGATGGTGGCACCTGATCTCCAATATGCTCGCGTTGTACATCTTCGGTGATAACGTCGAGGATCGCCTGGGATCGTTCCGCTATGCCCTGTTCTATCTCTTCAGCGGGATCGTGGCCGGCGTGGCGCACCTGGTGGCTTACTCCGGTTCCCCGCTGCCTACGGTGGGTGCCAGTGGTGCGATTGCGGGAGTGCTGGGAGCCTATCTGGTGCTCTTTCCTTATGCGCGTGTGATCACGCTGGTGCCGTTCTTCTATTTTATCCGGCTGATCGAACTGCCGGCACTGCTTTACCTGGGATTCTGGTTCATTTCTCAGCTTTTTAATGGCATCTTTGCCCTGGCCGCGGCTCAAGTGTTCCAGACCGTTGGCGGCGTGGCCTGGTGGGCACACATAGGAGGTTTCGTCTTCGGGTTGCTGGTCATCAGACCCATCTGTCCTCCACCGTGCCGTACATACCTCGATGAATACAGACCATGGTGAAGACCCGCGGAGGTAGAGATGTCTATTTTCGATTTGTTCTGGCTCTTTTTCATCGTCACCAGCCTCCTCCCGGCCATCCAGAAAAGGATGTTGGAGGCAGCACGTCTCAAGTTGATACATGACCTGGAGCAAGAGCGGAAGAGCCGAGTCATCACGCTCATCCACCGTCAGGAGACGATGGCCCTGTTGGGGTTTCCCGTCTTCCGTTACATTGATATTGACGATAGCGAGGAGGTCCTCCGGGCCATTAAATTGACCGACCCGGATGTGCCGATTGACCTGATCCTACATACCCCAGGTGGCCTGGTGCTGGCGTCGGAGCAGATCGCCCATGCCCTCTGCCGTCATAAGGCTAAGGTGACCGTTTTTGTACCTCACTACGCGATGTCAGGAGGCACGCTTCTGGCACTGGCCGCTGACGAGATCGTGATGGACGAGAACGCGGTGCTGGGGCCGGTGGACCCACAACTAGGGGAGTATCCGGCGGCCTCGATCCTGAAGGTGGTGGAGCAGAAGGATATTAACGAGGTGGAGGACAAGACACTGATCCTGGCGGATGTGGCTCGTAAGGCGGTCGCGCAGGTGCGCACGCGGGTGGAGACGATCCTTTCCGAACATATGCCTCCGGAGCGGGCACGGGCTGTGGCCCAGGCACTCTCCGAAGGACGCTGGACGCATGACTATCCCATCACGGTGGAGGAAGCCCGCGAGTTGGGACTGCCGGTTAGCACGGAGATGCCGGACACTGTGTACAAACTGATGACCCTCTACCGCCAGCCCGCTCAGCGCCGTCCTTCAGTGCAGTATATTCCCGTTCCCTACCGTGCTGGCGACGAGAAGCCGAGGGGTTGATATTGCGTTCGGCCTGCTGCCTTGCCTGGCCGCGCTGCTTCTGACTGGCTCGGTCGTGGCCTTTGAATGGTATTATGCGCACCGTATTTACCCGGGCGTCTCGGTCTGGGGGATAGCGGTGGGAGGAATGAAGCCAGAGGAGGCGGCCAGAGTTCTGGAGGGCGGGTTGGCTGCCAGGCTGCCAAGGCTGACCTTGTACGGCCCCGACCGCTCCTGGTCTGTCCGTGTCACTGACCTGGGCCTCCGGTTGCATTCTCAGGCTACCGTGGCCGCCGCCTATGGCGTTGGCCGTACTTCCACACTGCCCCACAGCCTGATCGAGCATCTGGAGTTACTTCTCTTCGGTACAGCACTCCCGCCGGTGCTGGTCTATGACGAGCAGGCCGCGCGCCTGTATCTGGAGACGTTGGCCCAACAGGTTGACCTCCCCCCCGTGGATGCTACACTCTCGTTCGATGGTCTTACCCCGTTGACAACGGAGGCCCGGGCCGGCCGTACGCTGGACGTGGAAGCGACGCTCGCTGCACTCTATCCGGCCCTGACCGGCCTATCGCCGGTCGGTGTGAGGCTGGTCACACGGGAGGTACCCCCGGCCATCCGCGACGCTGGGCCAGGACGTGCCGAGGCCGAAAGGATCCTGAGCGGTCCGCTTGTTCTCACCCTGACCAATCCCCTGGAGGGCGATCCTGTCCCCTGGATCATTCCGCCTGAGCAACTGGCGGCGATGCTGCTGGTTGAGGCCAGGGATGGGGCGCTCCACGTCACATTGAACGAGGAGCCCCTCCGTCACTTCCTGAATGGCCTGACCGCTCCCTTGGCGGTCGAGCCGGTGGATGCCCGCTTCCATTTCAACGATAGGACGAGGCGCCTGGAGCCTATCAGTCCAAGCAAAGAGGGCCGTGCCCTTGACGTAGAGGGCAGCCTGACAAAGATTGTGCAGGAGCTGATGGCTGGCAATCACCTGGTCCCACTGGTGGTGCGGCCGGTGCCACCCCGCTATCCGGATACCGCTACCGCTGAGGAACTGGGCATTGTCGAGCTGGTGGCCGAGGGCGACTCTTACTTTATTGGCTCCCCCTCAGGGCGTGACCATAACATCCGCCTGGCGGCGAGCAAATTTGATGGCCTGGTCATCTCTCCGGGCGAGGTCTTTTCCTTCAACGAGTATCTGGGGGAAGTGAGTGCCGAGGCTGGTTATGATGAGTCGTATGTCACGCTGGGAGAGCAACTGGCCATTGAGGTCGGTGGGGGTATCTGCCAAGTCTCGACTACGGTCTTCCGCGCGGCGTTCTGGGGAGGATATCCCATTCTGGAGCGCTGGGCCCATCATCACCGCGTGGGGTACTACGAGCTGATGGGAGCAGGGGTAGGAATGGACGCCACGATTTACTCGCCGCTGGTGGACTTCCGCTTTCTGAACGACCGCCCGTATCCGCTGCTGATGGAAACGGAGATCGTGGAGCAGGCTCACCGGCTGATATTCCGCTTCTACTCGACCGGCGATGGGCGACGGGTGGAGAAGGAGGGGCCGGAGATCAGCGATGAGACCGCACCCGGCCCCCCTATTTACAAGCTGGATGAGAAGCTGGCGCCGGGCACGGTGAAGCAATGGCAAAAAGAGGTGAACGGGCTGACCGCGACCATTCGCCGGCGCGTCTACAATGCGGCGGGCGACTTGCTCTTTGAGGATACTTTTGTCAGCAAGTATGCTCCGCGGCGGGCGCTCTATTACTACGGCCCCGGCTACGTGCCGCCTGAGGGAAGTGAGGTCAGGTGACATCAGGTGACAGTCACTTCTGAAGTGACTGTCCCCTGCGGTGAGGGAAGGTGGATGCGTATCGGGATTGATGCCCGTATCACGTATTATGCCCGGGGAGGTATCCGCAACTATACGCTGCAACTGCTCGAGGCGCTGGCCAGACTGGACGGCGAGACGGAGTACTGGGTGCTCCATAGCCGTAAAGCGCGCACCTCGTTTCTGCCTGGACCCAATTTTCGCCGCGTGTCCTGCTGGACTCCCTCGCACCATCGGCTGGAGCGATGGGCGCTGGGGGCGGAGATAGCACGCCTGAGGCTCGACCTGCTCCATACCACCGATTTCATTCCCCCTGCCTTCGGCTACCGCCGTTCGGTGATCACCGTGCACGACCTGACTTTCCTGCACTATCCCCAGTTTATCACTGCCCAGAGCTATGCTTACTATAATCGCCAGATCGCGTGGGCAGTACGGCGTGCGGACCATATCCTGGCCGACTCCTTCGCCACGCGCGAAGACCTGGTCACACTGCTGGGGGTAGCGCCGGAAAAGATCACCGTCGTCCCTCTGGCTGCAGATCGGGCTTTCCGTCCCCTCCCGGAGGAAGAAGTCGCCCCGGTTGTTGCCCGTTATCGTCTGCAACCTGGCTATCTGCTCACCGTGGGGACGCTGGAGCCGCGTAAGAATCTCCCCGGTCTGTTGCGGGCCTATCGGCTGTTGCTGGATGAAGAGGTGACGGATGCGCCGCTGGTGGTGATCGGAGGGCGGGGCTGGTTGTATCAGGACATATTCGCGTGTGTACAGGAACTGAGGTTGACCGGGCAGGTACACTTTCTCCACGCTGTGCCGGACACCGACCTGCCTGCCCTCTACAACGCTGCCATGCTCCTGACCACCCCCTCGTTCTACGAGGGGTTCGGGTTACCGGCGCTGGAAGCGATGGCCTGTGGCACGCCCGTCGTTGTCTCTGACCGCTCCTCACTCCCTGAAGTGGTGGGTGAGGCGGGCCTGCTGGTGAACCCGGAGGATGTGGAAGGGATTGCCGGGGCACTGGCCCGTGTGCTTACGGACGAGATGCTGCGCCGCCGTATGCGAGAACTGGGATTGGCTCAGGCGGCCCGCTTTTCCTGGGAGTCCACCGCCCGGCTCACGCTGGGGGTTTACCGCACGGTGCTCGCTGTGGCTTGAGGTTCGCTCGCCGGTTGCCAATAGAGGCCCAATCGTTTGGGATGGTTCACAGTCCAATTAAAAACCGCAAAGCGCGCGAAGGACGCAAAGGTTTCTTATGTTTTCTTTGCGCGCTTTGCGCCCTTTGCGGTTTGATTGAACCGCAAAGAACGCAGAGGGCGCAAAGGTTTCTCATGTTTTCTTTGCGCGCTTTGCGCCCTTTGCGGTTTGATTGAACCGCAAAGCGCGCGAAGGACGCCAAGTTTTTTTCCATGTTTTCTTTTCCATGTTTTCTTTGCGCGCTTTGCGCCCTTTGCGGTTTTAGATTGAACCGCAAAGCGCGCGAAGGACGCCAAGGTGTTTGAGACATTCCGTGCTCTAAGTTTCTTATGTAAATCAAACGTGCTGCTATTGGTAATCTAATACAGGGGCGCTACAATCGCGGCGTGAAATTTTAGGGTTCAGGAGCAGGATATGGATCTGAATCGGTTTACGCAAAAAGCACAGGAAGCCGTTATCGGAGCTCAAACGCTTGCGGGGGAGTACAGCCACGGCCAGATCGAACCGGAGCACTTGCTGATGGCCCTGCTGCGGCAACCTGACGGCATTGTGCCCCGGATTGTGCAAAAAATGGAACTGGATCCGGGCGAGATGGCACTGGCGCTGGAGCGGGAATTGCAGCGCAAGCCTAAGGTCTACGGAGCCACAGCGCAGGTGGGGCTTTCGAGGGAGCTGGGCCGGGCGCTGGACGAGGCCCAGAAAATTGCCGGCCGCATGCGCGATGAATACGTCAGCACCGAGCACTTGTTGCTGGCGCTGTGTGGGCCACATGGTGGGGCAGCCTCACGCTTCCTGGCCGCATACGGGGTTACGGAGGACGCTGTCCTGCGCGCGCTGACGGCCATTCGTGGCAGCCAGCGCGTTACCTCGCAGCACCCGGAGGCCACTTACCAGGCGCTGGAGAAATACGGCCGCGACCTGACCCAACTAGCCCGCCAGGGTAAGCTTGATCCGGTGATCGGGCGGGATGAGGAAATCAGGCGTGTGATGCAGATTCTGAGCCGGCGCACCAAGAACAACCCCGTGCTGGTCGGTGATGCCGGTGTGGGCAAGACCGCCATTGTGGAAGGGCTGGCCCAGCGTATTGTGCGTGGTGACGTGCCCGAGGGGCTTAAAAATAAGCGCATCGTCGCGCTCGACCTCGGTGCTATGATCGCGGGTACCAAGTACCGGGGCGAGTTTGAGGAACGCTTGAAAGCTGTGCTCAAAGAGGTCACCGATGCGGCCGGCGAGATCATCCTGTTCATTGACGAGCTGCACACCGTCGTCGGCGCCGGCGCAGCCGAAGGGGCGATGGACGCCAGCAACATGCTCAAACCTATGCTGGCCCGTGGCGAGCTGCACGCGATCGGCGCGACTACGCTGGACGAGTACCGCAAGTATATTGAGAAGGACGCCGCACTGGAGCGCCGCTTCCAGCCGGTTTACGTGGACGAGCCCTCGGTCGAGGAGACGATCAGCATCCTGCGCGGCCTGAAGGAGCGTTATGAGGTGCACCACGGTGTGCGCATCCAGGATAGCGCCGTCATCGCCGCGGCTACGCTCAGCGAGCGCTATATCGCTGACCGGCAGTTGCCGGATAAGGCCATTGACCTGATTGATGAGGCCGCCTCCCGTCTGCGTATGGAGATTGATTCCAAGCCCGCCGAGCTGGACGAGGTGGACCGGCGCATAATGCAACTGGAGATCGAACGGGAGGCGCTGAAGAAGGAAAAAGACCCCGCCAGCAAGGAGCGGCTGGAGAAACTGGAGAAAGAACTGGCCGACCTGCAGGAACAATCGGCTGCGTTGCGTGCCCGGTGGGAGCAGGAGAAGGCCGCCATCCAGGCCATCCGCGACACGAAGGAGCAGATTGAGCGCGTCCGCCATCAGATCGAAGAGGCACAACGGGCCCTGGATTACGCCCGGGCTTCGGAGCTCCAGTACGGGACCCTTGTCTCCCTGGAGCGCCAGTTGCGCGAGCAGGAGGAGCGCCTGCGCCAGTTGCAGGGCGACCGGCCGTTGCTCAAGGAGGAGGTCGGATCGGAGGATGTGGCCGAGGTGGTGTCCGAATGGACCGGTATTCCCGTCGCCAAGCTGCTGGAAGGGGAGGTCGAGAAGTTGCTGCGTATGGAAGAGGCGCTGCATCGGCGGGTGGTCGGTCAGGATGAGGCGGTGCGGGCGGTCTCCAATGCTGTCAGGCGGGCGCGTGCCGGCCTCCAGGACCCGCATCGGCCTATCGGGACCTTCATTTTCCTGGGTCCGACCGGCGTGGGCAAGACAGAGCTGGCCCGTGCGCTGGCCGAGTTTCTCTTCGACACTGAGGAGGCGATGGTGCGCATTGATATGAGTGAGTATCAGGAGCGCCATACCGTCTCCCGGCTCATCGGGGCGCCGCCCGGGTACGTTGGCTATGAGGAGGGAGGCCAGTTGACTGAGGCGGTGCGCCGTCGGCCCTACAGCGTGGTACTGTTCGATGAGATCGAAAAGGCCCACAGCGAGGTCTTCAACACGCTGCTCCAGTTGCTTGATGAAGGCCGCCTCACCGATGGCCACGGGCGCACGGTTGATTTCACCAATACTATCATCATTATGACCAGCAATATCGGCAGCCGCTGGATCAAGGAGCTGGGCGTGGAGGCGGCGCGGGAGCGGGTGATGGAGGAACTCGACCATACCTTCCGACCGGAGTTCCTGAACAGGATTGACGAGATCATCCTGTTCCGCAATCTGACCCGTGAGGACCTGGTGCAAATCGTGGATATTCAGATCAACCGGCTGCGCGAGCTGTTGGCCGAGCGACGCATCGGTCTGGTGTTGAATGGCAATGCCAGACAGTATCTGGCCGAAGTGGGTTACGATCCGGTCTACGGCGCACGGCCGCTCAAACGGGTCATCCAGCGCGAAGTTCAGGACCCGCTGGCACTGGCGCTGCTACAGGGCCGCTTTGCCGAGGGGGACACGGTCGTGGTGGATGTACGTGACGGGCGTATCGTGTTTGAGCGTGGGGCAAGTGAAGTGACTGTGAAGTGACTGTGAAGTGACTGTCACCTATCAGGTGACAGTCACTTTCTGTTATTCCCCAAACACTATCGCTGTGAATGAGTAGAGCGTCGGTTGATCGGTCCAGCAGTTGGGAGAAAGTCCGGCCTTCAGACACAGGTTATCCAGATACTCCTCACGCCCCCAGCCCTGCTCCACCGGCACCTGGGGCAGGAGCAGCCCCTGACGTCCCTCCTTGAAGATGACCAGCCCGTGAGTGCCCACCTCGATCTGCTCCAGGTCCGTCACCCGGCGCATGGGTGACAGGATGGAGATCTCGATCGAGATGTCATCAAGTTCCTCCAGCTTGAGCGGGGGGAAACGTGGGTCGCTGGTGGCAGCGGCGATAGCCATGTGCTGGACAGCCTGGTACAGGGGGAGATCGGCGCGGGTGTGGCCGATACACCCGCGCAATTGGCCGCGCTGCTTCAACGTCACGAATACGCCAGCCCGGCGGTTCAGCAGAGGGTCGGTGGTCTCATACGCGGGCGTGGCCCCTGTTTTCAGGTGCTCCGCGATCGCCGCACGTGCCAGTTTCAGCAGCTCCGCGCGTTGAGCCTCCGTGGGGGCAGGCGGCTCGTAGCGCCAGAACATCACCGTCCCGTAACCGACCACCTGACTGCGCTCCCCGCCCGTGTCGGCGGAATTGGCGTAACCCAGGACGGTGGCCGTGTCGGCGCCCAGCCCCCTGGCGACGTGCATCACCACCAGGATGGGACCCTCGCTGCACGCACAGGTGACCAGGTTGGGGATGCCCCTGAGCATCGTTTTCATGATAGTCTCCCGCACACGGGCCGGGTCGAACGTCTCGATAGCTCCCAGTGTCGCACCGTCCGCGGCCAGGGCGTCGTCGTATTGGGGGTAGTGCGAGAGGTCAGACGAGGCGATAACCACTACTCGCCGCCTATCGTTGTGCAGCACGGCTTGCAGCGCACTGGCCAGCGCCTGGACCGTCTCCTCGTCGTCGTGGCCCATCAGGATAGGCACGATG
>JAOAAG010000346.1 GCA_026418995.1 Anaerolineae bacterium | reverse complement strand
AGATGTGTATAAGAGACAGTTGCTATGGTCACCATCTCTTCGCAGGGAGACCCGGCACGCTTTTCCCGTATCGCCCTGTTTACCACTGCTGCCCGTACCTACGGATTGCGAGTCGAACCGGATACGTCCGTAGTGGTCGGGATTCCCGGAAGAGTGGTCACCCACACCTTCACGCTCACCAATACCGGAAGTGCAGAGGACACGTTCGGGCTACTGGTGGGCGGCAACGCTTGGGCCACCGCTCTGCCGGCGCCCATCGGCCCGCTCCTGCCCGGAGCAGGGAAGAACGTCATCATCTCGGTTACCGTACCCTCCGGTGCAGCCGATGGAGATGTAGATGTAGCCATCGTGACCTCGCGTTCGATGGGCCACACCACACGGTCGAGCACGCTCATCCTGGTCACTACAGCGAGCAGGAGTGGGAGATTCGCGCACCCATATGAGCCCGATAATACCTGGGAGCAGGCCACCCCTATCTCCGCCGGGGTGCCCTACAGTTCCACCGTGTTCCATAGCCTGGATGTGGACTGGTTCAGGCTGACCATCACCGCGCCGGCCATACTCACCGTCACACTTGACCGCCTGCCGGCTGATTATGACCTGGTGCTGTTCTATCCCCTGGCTATCCCTCTCGAAGGCGATGAGGATTGGGGAGAATTGCAGAATATGGAGGATGTGGACGCTGCTGGCCGTATTGGAGCCATCGGCCGCATTGGGGCTATTGGTCGCATCGGGGCCATTGGCCGCATCGGAGCTATCGGCCGTATAGGTGCTATCGGTCGCATTGGGGCTATCTCGGCCAATCCTGGCGAGGCCGACGAGAATGCCGTAATGCCGGCCCTGATTGGGGGAGATTACTACATCCTGGTGCTCTCCTACAACGGCGCCCACAGCCCCGCACCCTACCACCTGCGGGTCATCACCCGGCTTCTTCCTCTCCAAACCTGTCGGGTGGAGAACCTACCCCCCTCCGGCATTCCTGTGCCAGTCTACACCAGCACCTATGCGCAGCCGCATACGCTGATCCTGCTGCATAAGCAGCGCCTGGACGCGGCCTATGGATTGATCGAGACGGCAGCGTTGATCGAGCGCCTCGAGCGGCTGGCCGAGGATCCCAATGTGCGGGGAATCATCGTGCCGGTGGAGAGTTCCGACACTGTCAGTGCCACCTACGCCCTCTGGGATGAGAATGCCTGCCTCCCTGAAGCAGCCAACTGGGTAGCCCGTGAGATCAGGGGTCTCATAGCCGACTACCTCGAACAGTACCCCTCCATTCGCTATCTGGTGATCGTCGGCGATGACCGGATGATCCCCTTCTACCGCCTCCCGGACTGGACCAGGATTGCCAATGAGGTGAGCTATGCCCTGCAAGCAGGCCTTAAATACGACAATCCCGTCTGGGCTGCCCTGGGGCAGGGCTACCTCCTCAGCGACGACTTCTATGCCGACCGCACGCCGCTGGTATGGCGTGGACGCGAGCTGCCGACACCAGACCTGGCTATCGGGCGGTTGACGGAAACGCCCGCCGAGATCATCTCGCTCGTCGAGGCCTTCCTGGCACATGGCGGCCTGCTCTACGCGGAGGATGGCCTGGTCACCGGCTACGACTTCCTGATTGACGGCGCCGAGGCCATCAGCAACACGCTGGGCAGTGGCGGGCTTGGGCTGAGCACACTGATAAGCGATGACTGGGACAGGGCTGCACTGGAAGGGCTGTGGCTGCATGACCGTAAAGATGTGGCCTCCATCAATGCTCATTTTGACCATCTGCATGCCTTCCCGGCGGCCGGGAGTGCCTCGCTGACCTCGCAGGACGTGCTGAACGCCACGGCCTTGCTGAGCGGCACTCTCAACGTCTCGATGGGCTGCCACAGTGGCTACAATGTACCGGATGAATACGCCACCCCCGGCTATGCACTCGACTTCGCCCAGGCACTGGCCCGGCGTGGCGCCTGGTGGGTTGCCAACACCGGCTTCGGCTACGGGATGGACGACGCGGTTGCCCTCACCGAAAAGCTGACGCACCTCTTGGCGCAGGAACTGGTCCGGGAGGCGGGCATCACCGTTGGACAGGCTCTCCTGCAGGCCAAGCAGCGCTATATAGAGCATATCCCCGGCGGTGGGTTCAGTGCCTATGACGAGAAGGCGCTGGTCGAGCTGATGCTCTATGGCCTGCCGATGTACCGGCTGAGCACCGGGGATACCAGCGCCTGGGGGTGGAACAGCAGGTCAGGGGAGCGTGCAGCCCAGGAGGCGGGATTCTCCCTCATCGGGCAGACGCCAGGTGTGATAGCCCAGACCTTCACCATAACCCCTGTCCTAGAACGGATGACGGGAACGTTAGGAGCGCATTACCTCGGCAATTACTATGCCGCCGACGGCCAGGTCCAGGCCAATCCGGGCCGCCCGCTCCAGCCGCTCGTCAGCAGAACACTGCCGGAGTACCCACACTTTGTGCCCAGGGGAGTGTTGTTCGTCGGCGGATACTCCACTGTCGAAACCGGCTTTAACCCGGTGATCGCCCGGCCGGTGACCGATACCGCTCTTGGCGAGCCCGTCTACGACCATGGGGATTGGTTTCCCTCGCAGCCTTTCGCCATTAACAGGCTGGGTGACCATCCTGGCCTGGTGGTCGTGCCGGCGCGCTACGCTGGTGATCACAACTCCGGCCTCGAGGAAACTTTCAGGAGTATGACGCTGGCGGTACTTTACGCGCCGGGGGAGGTTGCGGATACTACTCCACCCTCAATCCTGCACGTTCAGGAGCAACGGGAGACCTACGCTGGCGCAGTGAGGATCCAGGCGCTGGTGCAGGACGCGGCGGGTGTCGAGCAGGTCATACTGACTTATGGGGTCCCCCAGGGGCACGGCAGGATGCAATGGCAGAGCGTCGAAATGGGCTATGATGCACAAAGCGGTTACTGGGAGGGTCCTCTACCGGCCGGCGGCTCATACTTTGTGCAAGCAGCCGACAGAAGCGGGAATACCAGCCTGTACGCTGGCACAGTCATCTCCGTCCAGCGGAAAGTCTACCTGCCGCTTGTAATGCGCCGGTAGCAGCGCAGATGCTACGAATGTGCCTCAGCCCCCGGTGTAGGTACGAAGGACCAGTGGCAGGTAGACGCGGTACGGCCCTCCTGCTTCGCTCGCCACCACGTACTGCGACACGTTGCCATATATATCAAGCGCACGAAT
Source organism: Anaerolineae bacterium (assembly GCA_026418995.1). Lineage (GTDB taxonomy): Bacteria > Chloroflexota > Anaerolineae > B4-G1 > B4-G1 > JAOAAG01. Next base: position 866 of record JAOAAG010000346.1, on the reverse strand, counting down.
GACGACCCACTCGATAGGCGCTCCGCCCGTCCACGCCAGGCGATTGAATGACCAATCATTGCCAGCGAGCGCGGCCGGTTGATAGCTCACCCCGCCATCCAGGCTGACCTGCACCTGCGCCACGCCCGACCCATCGCTGACCAGGCCGCTGATGACCGCTGCGCTCTGCCTCACCGTGACGGCCGGGCCGGTCGTGTCAAGCGTCACCGTCGCGGGCGGACTGTTCGGCCCGATGTTGCCCGCTGCGTCTACGGCGCGAGCGACGAACTGCACGCGCTCGCCATCCATGCCGTTCGCATTGATCGCTAGCGTCCAGGTGACCGGGCCGGCCGCCGCTGCCTGCAGACCGCTCATCAGCATTGAGGTCTGGCTTTCCAGGATCGCTGACTGAAACGGTCCCCCATTCATGCTCACCTGCACCTCACTCAGGGCGAGGTTATCACCTGCCCACCCCATCAGCAAGCTCACCGACCCGGTGAGCACCGGCGTGAGCAAGATGGTTGGTGCCCCAGGCGCTTCATGGTCAGTTTGCACGGTAACGGTATCGGTCGAGACTCGGCCGTTACTGGCTGTGACTTTCAGTGTCCACAGTTGATTGTAGCCCACCGGCAGCGTATCGGTGATGCTGGTGACGCCGCCGAGCATGCCGAGCGTCTGAAAAGCAGCCCCTTTGCTGATGCTGAGTTGCTGTCTGCAACCCAGGAATGGGCCGGCTGGGCTCACTATCAGCGGCAACTTGAAGGTGCCCGGTTTGGTCCGAATGGTCGGGCCGGGCGCGTGGAACCTGGCCTGGCCCACGCTGTTGTCAATCGCATAAGCAGTCGTGGCGGGCGGCTGCGGGCTGGCCGGCAGGCCCTGATAGGCCA
>JAOAAG010000044.1 GCA_026418995.1 Anaerolineae bacterium | reverse complement strand
AGATGTGTATAAGAGACAGGCCCGTGTGGTACACCTCTATCAGCGCCGAGCATTGCGCCGTGCGGAACGCCGCCGGTCTTTTCGACCTATCCTGTATGGGTATCGTGGAGATCAGCGGGCCGCATGCCTCTTACTTTCTCAACCTGGTGACTACTAACGACGTAAACGCGCTGCGGCCGGGCACCTCCCAGTATGCCTATCTTCTGGATACGGAGGGTCGGGTACTGGACGACGTAATGATCTATATGCTTACCCCCTCCCGCTATCTGATGGTGGTCAACGCCGCGAACAAGGAGAGGGACTGGGCCTGGCTGCAGGCGGTGAACGAGCGGGAAGTGCGCATAGACGAACTGCGCCCGTGGGCGCGCACGAGCTTCCAGGCAGCTCTGCGTGACCTGCACGACCCGCACGAGAGTTACGGCTGGCTGGTCAACGTGGCGCTGCAGGGGCCACGTTCCCGCGATATCCTGCTGGCCTTGCTGGATGCGGCGCCGAACTCTCACGCCACTGCCGTCGCCGAACTCAGAGAGCGCCTGCGGGCGATGGGGCGAGGGCAGGTGATCCAGGCGCTTGTTCCAACTCCCTATGCCCCCGGTGGCGTCTTTGACCTGATCATCGCCCGTACCGGTTACACCGGCGAACCCATGGGGTTTGAGCTGTTCGTCCATCCCGATGTCCTCACCGTATTATGGAAGCAACTGCTCGAGGTCGGGGGGCCGCTGGGCCTGCAACCTGTGGGGATGGGAGCGCGCGACAGCCTGCGTATCGAGGCTGGTCTCCCTCTCTATGGTCACGAACTGGCGGGCCCCTTCGATCTGCGTCCCAATGAGGCAGGGTTCGGTGGTCAGGTCAAGCTCCACAAACCTTTCTTTATCGGGCGACGAGCCTACCTGGAGCATTCCAGAGCCAGCCGGATGACCGTGGTTCGTTTCCGTATGGACGAACGGGACCTCCCCTTTCCCAGACCTGGAGACGTGGTGACCGAGAGCCATGGTAAAGTCATCGGTCGGGTGACCTCATGTGCGAGGAGCACCGAGGGCGCCCTGGTGGGGCTGGCCTGTGTGGACAGAGAGTACGCTAAGAACGGCTCTGAAATTAACATCTTCTCCGCTCCTCTCTGGGAGAGCTGGAGCAAACCATACCAGGAGCTTGAGATAGGCGACCGCCTGGTCGTGCCATGCAAAGGCCGGGTGGTAGAACGTTTTATGAAACGTCAGGAAAGGCCGGAGCCGAACGGCCCCGGGGTGCTCACCTGTGCGAACGGGGGCGGTAAGAGTTGAGTGTCTCGGCCCACCACGCCGGGTGGTCTCTTGCAGGAGATAGTCTTATGCCTGGCTTCTCACTCTCTACACTTTTAGTACGCTTGCTTGTGCTGGTCATAGGCATCCCCATCCATGAATGGGCCCACGCCTGGTCTGCCTATAAGCTGGGGGATTCCACAGCCGAAGGTCAGGGACGTATGACCCTCAATCCGCTTGCCCATCTGGACCCCATAGGCAGCCTGCTTATCCTGGTCTCGGGTTTCGGTTGGGGCAAGCCGGTGCCGGTCAACCCTTACCGCATGCGCGTCAATCCCCGTATGGGGATGGCCATCACTTCTTTTGCTGGCCCGCTGTCTAATTTTTTCCTGGCTATGTTACTGGCGATTCCGCTGCGCATGCACTGGGTGACCTATTACTCCGATATCGGCGAGTTGCTGGTGCTGGCCATCCAGATCAACCTTGGCCTGATGCTGTTCAACCTCATCCCGGCCTACCCACTTGACGGGGAGAAGGTGCTGGTCGGGGTGCTGCCTCCGCGTTGGGGAGACCATCTGTTGCGCTGGCGACCGTACAGTTCGCTTATCCTGGCGGCGATGCTCTTTCTGCTCCCGCGGGTGGGGCTGGACGTGCTCTCGTTCATCATCGCGCCAGCATACGCGGTGCTGATGGGCCTGCTGCTATACTTTTAGCCGTCAGTTGACAGTCACCCCGGAGGTGACTGTCAACCTGGAGGAGTGGTGAACTGCTATCGGGTCAGACAATTCATCCGTGCTCTGACGGCCCGAGTCTCAGAGGAGGAATTGGAAGAGGTCGCTCAGGTGGTGAGTCCGGCTGCGTATGAGCTTTTTTGCTCCATGGCCGTGCAGGACCAGCGTCACAGCCTGGACGTCTACACGACATTGCGCCTCAGCGGATGGCATCACCCGGACCTGCTAACGGCAGCGCTGTTGCACGATGTGGGGAAGTCCCTGGCTCCCTTGCCAGCCTGGCAGCGGGCATTGATTGTACTCCTCTCGCGCTTTGTGCCATGCCTGCTGGAGCGGCTGGGGCGAGGCGAGCTGAGAGGATGGAGGCGCGGGTTCGTCGTCCACGCTCATCATGCCGAGCTTGGTGCGTCTCTGGCCCAACGGGCGGGTTGTTCACCGCTTGCCAGCTCGCTTATCGGGAGGCATCACGAGGATGGACAGCAGGCCGCAGAGGACGTGCTGCTGGCCGCGCTCCAGGCCGCAGACTGTGCCAACTAGGAGGGGTAGATGAAACTTGAGCATCTTGCGATCATAGGCGCCGATCCGATCAGCGTCTCAATAGCCCTGAAATTGAAGGAGATTAGCTCTGGTAAAGGTAAGGTCAGGGGCGTACATATCACGGGGTATGACGCCGACTCCAGGGCCGCCGATCTGGCGCGGGCATACGGCGCCTTCGACAGAGTGGAGCGACGCCCTGGCCCGGCATGCCGTGATGCAGACCTGGTCATCATCTCGGTGCCGCTGGCTGCGATGCGCGATACCTTTGCCGCAATCGCGGCATCTCTGCGGCCGGGCAGTCTGGTCACCGATACGGCCCGCCTGAAGACCCCGGTTATGCGCTGGGCCAGCGAACTGTTGCCTGACGGTGTTTACTTCATCGGCGGCCACCCCATTATCAACCCGGCAGTGCTCGGCGCAGAGCCGCTAGACAGTGGCCGGGGTGGGGTGCAACCGGAAAAAGCCGATGCTGGCCTGCTTAAGGGAGCCCTCTACTGCCTTACCCCTGCCGACAACACCCCGGCCCAGGTGATTGACTTCTTCTCTGCGCTGGCGTTGGAGCTGGAAGCGTATCCGTACTTTATTGACACCACCGAGCATGATGGACTGCAGGTGGGAGTCGAGGCATTACCTGATCTGCTGGCCGTCGCCCTGCTGCGGGCCACCGTGGAGACCCCAGGCTGGCAGGAGATGCGCAAATTCGCAGGCTATAGCTTCGCTGCCGCGACCGCTGCCGCAGCCTCGCCGGAGCGAGAGGCCCGCGAACGGCATACCGCCATTCTGCTCAACCGGGAGCACATCGTCCAGCGTCTCAATATCCTGGTCCACGAATTGCTGCTGTTGCGCGACATGCTGGCCCAGGGGGAGACCGGAGCGCTGGAAGGTATGTTAGCAGCAGCCGTGGAGGGACGGGCACACTGGATTGCTGACCGCATGCAGGGGATGTGGGGCAGGGAAGGCTACACTGGGATGGACCAGGTCCCATCGGCTGGCGACCAGCTCAGGCATCTCTTCTTTGGGGAGGCCCTTTCCCGGCGCAAGCGCGAGGGGTGAAGTGTGAACTGTGGGGCGTGAGAGGCGGGGCACAACTGGGGCGGCGCAGGAAAGCTCGTTGAAAACGCATCTCCGCGTCCTGATGATAGCGCCTACCTCCTTTTTCCTTGACTACGGATGCCACGTGCGCATTCTGGAGGAGGCGCGGGTGCTCCAGAAGATGGGGCACCAGGTCACTATCCTCACCTATTACCTGGGACGCGACCTTCCCGGGCTGGAGATCGTGCGCACCCGGCCTACACCCTGGCGGGCGGATTACGAGGTTGGCTCCTCGCTTCATAAGCTCGCCTTCGACATTTTCCTGGGCTGGAGTGGATTGAAGACTGTGTTGAGGCGCCGCTTTGACCTCGTGCACGGCCATCTTCACGAGGGCGCGCTGATCGGCTATTTCCTGAGCCGGATCAGGCGCATCCCGCTGGTCGCTGATTTCCAGGGCAGCCTCACCGGAGAGATGGTGGATCACCATTTCCTTAACCCCGCCAGCCCCTGGTATCGCTGGATGCGGCTGCTGGAACTGCGCATTGCCCAACTCCCCGACGCCATCATCACCAGCACGCAGCAGACCGCTTATCTGCTGGAGCGGGACTTCAACTGCAGCGGCAAGCGGGTCTACCCGCTACCGGACAGTGTCAATCTGGACTTTTTTCGGCCTGGCCTGCTCAGCCCCGAGGAGATTGCCTCCCGCCGGGCGGCTCTGGGCATCCCTCCTCACACTCCGGTCGTCGTCTACCTTGGCTTACTGGCCGACTACCAGGGGACTCCCTTGCTTCTCCAGGCAGCCAGGGTGCTTAAACAATGTGGCAGGAAAGCGCACTTTTTGATCATGGGCTTCCCCGGGGTTACAACGTACCAGAAGATGGCCGTGGAGTTAGGGGTAGCCGACCGGGTGACCTTTACCGGCAAGGTGCCTTATGAGGAAGCGCCACTCTACCTGTCGCTGGGGGATATCGCGATAGCCCCCAAGCTTTCCGCGACCGAAGGAGCGGGCAAGATTTTGAACTACATGGCGATGGGACTGCCTGTCGTCGCCTTCGATACCCCGGTCAACCGGGAGTACCTGGGTATGCTGGGGGTTTACGCCAGGCGGGTCGGCGATCCGGTGGCCCTCGCCGATGCGATCCTGAGCTTGCTGAACGTCCCGCAGTGGCGTGCCGAGCTGGGCCTCAAGCTGCGTGAGCGGGCGGCCCAACACTTCTCCTGGGAGCGGGCCGGTCGGCATCTGTTGAATATATACCGTATGGTGTTAAAAAGTTGACAGTCACCTCTGAGGTGACTGTCAACTGGATGGCAGCGTCTTGAAGAACACCCGCGAGGTCTTGAAACAGACGTAACCTGCCCGTTCGTAGAAGGCATGGGCCCGCTTGCGCGCTATGTTCGAGCGGACGATGAGCTGAGAGACGCCGCGCTGGCGCGCCCATTGCTCGGCCTGGTCGAGCAGCGCCCGTCCTATCCCATGGCTGCGCCAGCCCTCATCCACCCCCAGCCCGCCGATCTCGGCTTGCCGCTCTACCTCGAGCTGTGGACATACGTAGATGTGGATCCAGCCCACCACCAGGCCGCTTGTCTCCTCCGCTACGAAGATAGCATGGCACTTCTCCCGAGCGATTTCGGCCATCCGCTCGCGTATGACGTCCGTTGTTGTGGGGTAACCCAGTTGGTCGCAAAGGACAGCGATGCGGGCGGCATCATCCGGGCAGGCAGGACGGACACGCGCAATGAGCTGCGCCTCCAGTGCCGGGGATGCAGACACGGCGCTCCTGTCATTCAGCCAGAATGAATACAGGAGCTCACGAGACGTGAGCTCCTGTACTCTGCGTCACTGCCCGGCGGCGAGCCGCTGTTTTTCCTCTTCAAGCAGCACCCGCCGGAGGATTTTGCCCACCGTGGTCTTGGGAAGCTCCTTGCGGAATTCAACGAACTTGGGGACTTTGTAGGGGGCCAGGTTCTGCTTGCAGAATTCGATAATCTCTTCCTCGGTGGCCGTTTCCCCATCCTTAAGGACGATGAAGACCTTTACCCGCTCCCCCTTCTCTCCTGCCGGGACGCCGATGGCGGCTGCCTCCTTCACCTTAGGATGCTCGTATAGCACTTCCTCGATCTCACGGGGGTAGATGTTAAATCCGCCTGCCCCCAGGATCATGTCCTTCTTGCGGTCCACGATTCTGAAGTAACCGTCTGCATCCATGGAAGCGATGTCACCGGTATGCAGCCAGGGCGGCCCTCCATCCCCATGGTCGCGCAGAGTATTAGCTGTCTCGGTGGGCATCTGCCAGTAGCCTTTCATGACCTGGGGGCCACGGATACACAGTTCGCCGATCTCGCCGGGGCCCAAGGTCTTCGTGCCGGTGTCCACATCAACGATCTTGACCTCGGTATCAGGCCAGGGGAGGCCTATAGTGCCTATGCGGTTCTCGCCGAAGATGGGGTTGGCGTGGGTCACCGGTGAGGCCTCGCTCAGGCCGTAGCCCTCTACCAGCCGCGCGCCTGTTAGCTCCTGAAAGCGTTGTTGTACTTCCACGGGGAGGGCAGCGGCTCCGCTGATACAGGCCTTGATAGACCGGAGGTCGTATTTGTGTAACTCGGGGTAATTGTTGATGGCAACGTACATGGCCGGCACGCCGGGGTAAAGTGTGGGCTTGTGCTTGGTGATGGTCTTCAGCACATCCTTAATGTCGCGCGGATCCGGGACCAGGAGCAGGGTCGTGCCGGTGAGAGTCCCCAGGTTCATACAGGTGGTCATAGCGTAGCTGTGGTAGAGCGGCAGGGTGGTCAGGCAGATCTCTTGAGAGTCCTGTGCATTCATCCAGACTTTGCACTGGTAGGCGTTGACCAGGATGTTTTTGTGGGTCAACTGAGCGCCTTTGGAAACGCCGGTGGTGCCGCCAGTATACATCAGCACGGCGGTATCCTCCCAGTCAAGTTCCACAGGAGCAGGTTTGGCCGGCGCCCTGGCCAGCACCTCATGAAACCAGTAGGTGTTGGGGTCGCCCGAGATGTCTACCCTGTGCCCCTTCTTCTTCTCCAGCAGCAGGGTGAACAGCAAGCGCAGCAGCGGTGGAAAGTAGGTCTTGATCTGGGCGACAATAACATGTCGGAGCGAGGTTTCCTGACGAATTTGCTTGATGATGGGATACATCGCGCTGAGTGTAATAATCACCTCAGCGCCGGAGTCGTTAAGCTGATAGCGCATTTCGCGGGCCGTATACAGGGGGTTGCAGGGGACCACGATGCCGCCAATGCGCAGGATAGCATAGTAGGAGAAGGGGAATTGAGGGCAGTTGGGCAAATGAACAGCTACGCGGTCTCCTTTTTTGACTCCCAGTCCTTGCAACGCGGCGGCCAGGCGGTCCACGGTCTCGTTGTACTCGCGGAAAGTGATCCTGGCGTCCTTGAAAATGAGTGCGGTGCGGTCGGGGTACTTACGCGCTGTCTCTTCGAGAGCGGCGGGCATGGTGATGCGGGGGTAATCAATGTGCTCCGGGACATGCGGCTCATAGAAATTCAGCCACGGCTTATCCACAGCCTACCTCCTTCCTCTTGTAAATGCGCAGGTGGAACGTGCTCGGGGGCCACACAGTGAGTTCAATACTTAGTATAGCGGAATTGTCAGCTATGTCAAGACACTATCGTGGGCGGGGGCTAGAGCCCCGGCATACGTGCATTTGTCAAACTGGCCTAAGCCTGGTATAATCATCCCTCTGACCAAAACATCCACAAAGGCCACAGGAGTCCGATGCCCGTTCAGCGGAAAACTCAGAACCCGGAGTACTGGGAGAAAGAGTTCACAGTTACATCAGAGGACCTCCAGTACCTGAGCAATCTGCTTGTCGAAGACGAACTACCCCGCTCAACTGAGGAGTTGGCCGGGGCTCTGATCGTGCAACGCTGCCGTGAAGAGGACGCGATGATCAAGCGCGCCCTGGCGCAGGGTACGCTTTATCGGCCCAGGAACAGCTACGTGGTCGGCGAGCGGGTGGTTTTTCCATTGCTGGATTACCGGGTGGGGGAGGTAGTTGGTATACGTCCTGGTCGCAATCCGGAGTACGGCCCCTTCTCCGTGATCCAGGTGAAATTCGATAAAGGGAGAGTACGCGAGTTTGCTGCCGAGTTCCTTGCCGATCATCCGCTCAATCGCGAGAACGGCAACGCGACCGAAAACCTGCTCTCACCGGACGAGCTGGTGGCTATCTACAGCGCCAGGGTGGGTAAACTGTTGGAGGAACGGCTCGAGTCAGAGCCTGACTTCGTGCGGCTGGGTGGTAAATGGTTCCGCAGAGACCTGCTGGTCGAGATACATGCTGGGCACCTGAACCTGGTAGAAGCGATGCTCGATATGGCAGGCGGAGGGCCACTGCCGACGGAGGCGCTTCTGGGCGATCTGGAGTTGCCGAATGAGATCAGTCCGCAATTGCGCCTGTTCTCTCTCAACTACGCGCTTCAGGAGGATGAACGCTTCGATGAGGTAGGGCCGGCTGGAGAGATCCTGTGGTTCCTGCGGAGCATGGAACCGGCTGCGGTGCGGTCGGTGCCTCCGCACCTGCGCTACCGACCGGAGAAGTACGAGCACAGACTGCTCACCAGTGAGATGTTAGCGCTGGAGAAAGACCTGGATGACGAATGGTCGGACCTGGAGCCGCCGGCTACAGTGACCGAACCCGTCACCTACGTGCTGACCTACCCGCATCGTATCTCTGGGACGTTGCCACTTTCGAGCCGCTTATCGCGCATCTTCCCCACCGGACGGACTCAACGCATTCGCTTCACCCTTGTGGATGCCGATACTGGCATGGAGATGCCCGCCTGGGTGGTGCGTGAGGGGCGCTACGTCTATGGGCTGGAGGAGTGGTACGAGACGTATCACGTCCCGGTGGGCGCGTACATTGAGCTGATGCACGGTGAGCAGCCCGGCATAGTCAAGCTGCGGCTGCAAAATCGTCGTCCCAGACGAGAGTGGATCCGCGTCGCGCTCCCGGTAGAGGGGCGGCTTACCTTCGAGATGCGCAAGCAGATGATCCCCTGTGCTTATGATGAGCTGATGATCCTGGCCGGGGAGGACTCCGCTGCTATGGAGGCGGTATGGGCACGTGTGCAGAGAGAGAGGATCTCACTTAAGCAGCTTATCGCCGAGATATTCCCTGAGCTGGCCAAACTGAGCCCCCAGGGAACGGTCCACGCCGCCACGCTCTACAGCGCCGTCAACGTGGCACTGCGCACGCCACCCGGCCCGATGCTAGCTGAGCTGGTCTCCAGCGGCCTCTACTCTCCGGTCGGCGATAACTATTGGGTACTGCGGGGAAAGGTCTAAGCTGTCACGAGAGGAGAAATGACCGTTTTGCTCTCTGTACCGACGATTGTCAAACCCACTCTTGACACGCCTTTTCACATTGACTATCATTGGTGGGAGCGGCAGGGGCTGCAGATCAGTGTTGAACTGCGCGCTCACCTGTGCCAGGAACATCGTGCCATCTACAGTGAACATCCGGGTGCGGAGAAGATTGACTGGGTAGATGGCGAGACCGGGGAAGTCACACAGGTGGACGGGTTACAGCACGTGTTACAGGTCCACTGCAGCAAACAACCCGGTTACATTAACGAGAACCTCTCGCTGGTAGATGCGGTCTTCCGGGTCTTCCTGGCAAACGGAAACAGGCCGATGAGCTGCAGAGAACTCAGCCATATTATTGGCCAGCCCGCCGATAAGATTCTGCGCACGCTTTCCGGGGGCAGGATCTATAAAGGCATCAGGCCGGAACGCAAAGAGTAACCCACACCGCCGCCGGGGTGTGGGGACGATCAAGAGAGGAGACCTGGCCGATTTGACCAGGTCTCTTTAGTTTTTATGCGGCTAGAATAGCGTCAGTTCCCGATTCAGGATCCGGTCCCGTAGGGAGTAGACCTGTGCCAGCCACTCGTCGAGTACATCGCGCACGTCGGCCTGGATACTTGCCGTGAGCGTGCCGTTGGTGGGGTAAACCAGCGCAGTGGCGATGAGAGGTTGGTCCAGCGGCGCACCGATCTGCGAGAGCATGTAGACCGTCACCGAGCGCACGGTCGGGACACGGGCGACGATGTTCTGTGCGGCCAACAGAGCCAGGACGTTGTACACCTTGCCTACGTGAGAGATGGGATTTTTGCCGCAGGCAGCCTCGAGGCTGGCAGAGCGGAATGGCGCGATCACTCCGTTAACCCGGTTGCCCCGCCCCACTGCTCCGTCGTCACCCATTTCCGCGGAGGTGCCTGTCAGCGTCAGGTAGACCACGCCGTTATCCACATCATCGGCCGTGTTGACCATGACCCGTACCTTGCGGTGATCGAGCTGCGAGGCATATTCCTGAATGGCCGCTGCTGCCGCCCCTTTAACCTCCACATATTCGGTGGCATCCCCGATATGCTGGGCGATGAAGGGCAGGGCCACGGTCAGCGTCAGCTCGTTGTCACGGCGCAGGCCCATGACCTTCACATCCTCCCCGATAGGGAACTCGTTAACCAGCTTGTAGTTGATGTATTGGGCGGTCTCGTAGACGGCATGTTCTAGCCCGGAACGCGGCCAGTGCGCGACGCCGAAACTGGTGTCGTTGGCCGTCACATGCTCGACCACGTACTGTAACTCCTCCGCTCCCCGGCCAGCGTAGCTGTCAATCACCATATGCCTGTCAGGATTCAGATAGCGCATCGTCTCGCGTACATGCGCCTTGGCTGCCTGGATAGCGATATCGTCCATCGGCACCTTGCGCCCCTGAAAGGCGGGAGTGCCGCGCCCGGCGATCTGAATCCGAATCGGCCTGAGCATCCGTCCACCCTTGTAGCCAACCTCGACCTCCCCGGCTACCAGTTGCACCTTGTCGAAGTTGTGATGGAGCAGGACTCCCAGGTTTTCCTGGCACCAGCGGCTGTATTCAACCGAGATACGCTCGGCGATCCCATCGCACAGGCTATCGGGGTGGCCAATCCCTTTGCGCTCCACAATCTCCACCGGAATATCCTCGATAAACTGGCCGGTCGCCTCGACAACTACGATATTTCGTCCTGTCATTAGACACCTCCCCACTGTGGTAGTATCCCCGGCCAGGGATGGCTCTTGCATAAAAAAACCCCTCCTGGAGGACAGAAGGGGCACAAGTTCTTGTGGCCACCTCTCATCTTCCAGAAACACCGTTCTGCCGGAATTGGCACCTTGTGTTGGCACACTGCCCACGGATGTTACCAACACCGGTTGCCGAGGCTTCGCAGGGCCGGTCCCTCCACCTCTCTGGATAAGAGTGTCGCCGGGGGTATTCAGTTTTGTGGTATGATACCATAGAGAGGGGCAACTGTCAAGGTAGACCGCACTCCTACCAAACAGGCATCCCCTTGTGCAGTGCCTTGTAAAGCGCGGAGCGGCCGGGAGGGTGAACCGTGCCGCTAGGTCGCTTGGCCCAGCAGGGGGAGCAAGCCCTGCAAATTGAAGGCCTTCACGTACGTCTGGATGTTCCGCGCGATGCGTTCCACAACGACACCGTGGGGATCGGGGAGGGTCTCGCGTAGATGCTCGTACAATCGTGCCCGCGCGGCCAGCACCCGCGGCTCGGTCCAGACGTAACGCGCGCCGGTGGCGACCAGCCATTCCTGGCGCTCCGGCGCCAGTTGGTCGAAATCACGCCCCGCTTCATCAGATGTGAGCCACTTGCGCCAGCGGTTCGATTCGACCACGGCGGCTTTGAGCGCCTCCTCGAAGCCGGAGTCCAGGCCCAGTGTTCGTTCCCGTGCACACAGTGCGCGCAGGGCGTCCAGTTCCGTCGCCGTGAACTCCGGCCCCACATTGGCTCCGCCCATCCCGGCGGCCGGGTACGCCGCAGGGTTCTCCACCCAGTCGGTGTAGTGTCCTTTGATGAGTGAGCCCAGCGGCGCGACCCGCTCGTACAGCCGGCGGGCCACCTCCGGGTCGAAGACGGGGTTGCCCAGATCGGTGCCCACCTTTCCCACGACGAAGCAGGGCCAGGTATGTTCCAGCCCGGCCTCTTTCAGCCCTGCCGCCAAACCCGCCAGGAAGCGGTCAAAGTTGTCGAAATCGGCCAGCCCGCCATGCACCTCCTCTGTGCCCACCTCGTAGGAGACCGGCGGCAGGCCCAACCGCACGCGCTCGGCTTCAGCATGAGCGATCAAGTCAACCGTGCGCTCGACGACCACCTCAATCGGCGGCGGCTGTCCCGGGGGCAGCGTGCGATCCACCGTGGGGTCAATGTGGAGTAGTGCGTAACCTGCCTCCAGGCAGGCCGTGAGCGAGGCTTTGACCTCGGCCATCGTCTGTGCCAGCGTCAGGCGGTCGCGGGTGTGCGCATCCTTGAGCCAGGGCCCGCCGTGGTCGAGACAGGGGTAGAGCGGCGCAGCGCAGCCGTACCGCTCTGCCAGCTCGCGCATGCGGGCGACGAAGGCACGCGGCGTCCAGCCGGTGTAGCCGCCGTCGCGGTCCACCTGATTCAGCGTGGCTGCGAAGAGCATCGGCACCTGGTCCTCCGCCGCGACTTTGACCGCCGCCTCGAGCACCGCATCGGAGTTGGGGCAGACGGCGAGCAGGGTAGTTCGCACTCCCTGGCTATGGAGCGCGATGATGCGGCGTACTATCTCATGGACGGGTGTCATACTGCCGCCTCCGTCATCAACGCCAGGGCCTGCTCCAACGTCGGTTGGGCGGCTGTACCGCCGTAGCCGGTGGCTGAGAGAGCGCCACAGATGTTGGCGAAGCGCAGAGCCCTTTCCAGCGGCCAGTCGTTCAGGTAGCCGTAGATAAAGCCGGCGTTGAAGGAGTCACCGGCGCCGGTGGTGTCGGCCACCTGAACCGGAATGGACGGCGCGCGTACCCGTTGCCCTCCGCGTACGCCCAGCGCGCCCCGGGCTCCCAGTTTGATGACCAGTGTCTCCACCCGCGCCGATAACTGCGCCGCCGCAGTTTCGACATCCTCCTCGCCAGTCAAGGCACAGGCTTCGGCGGCATTCGGGAGGAAGATGTGGATCAGCGGAAGCAATTCCAGAACGCCCTGCCATTGGCCGCTGGGGTCCCAGTTGGTATCCAGCGAGATGGTAAGGCCGAGCGAACGGGCACGTTCAAAAAGGCATGGCAACCCGGGGCGCAGGGCGTCTTGCAGAAAATAAGAGGCCACGTGCAGGTGACGGGCTTGTGCCAGCAGGTCATCGGTTATATCTTCCACGCACAGCGCGGCCATTGCCCCCGGAAAAGTCAGCATAGCGCGGTCGTTCCCTTTGCTCAGGATGACGGTCAGGCCGGTGCTTTGATTCGGGTCAACGATGACCGCACCAGTGTGGATACCGCGCTTGTGCATTTCATCCAGCATAAAGCGCCCAAAGACATCGTCGCCGCAAACGCCGATAAAAGCGACCTTCAGTCCCAGTCGCGCCGCGCCACAGGCCGTAATCACAGAGGAAGAGCCGACGGTCAGGACGGCAGAATCCACGAGTTTCTCCACCTGACCGAACTGCGGTTCGACATCTCCAGAGAGAATGAGGTCGGGGTTGATTTCACCGGGGATAAGGAGATCGAACAGCTTCATAGATAGAACCTCCCGCAGGTCAGGGAGAGGTGACATAGAAAGTACCGAAGACGCACGTATGTAAGTAGCGGGCACTTCGCTTATAGGATCAGCCGCCGCGCGTTCTGTTCGTATAGTTTCTCCAACACCTCCGGCGGCAGGCCGATCGCGTCCACCTTCCAGCGGCCCTGGATCGGGTAGCCAGGATGCTCGATTTGCCGCTCATCGGTCTCGAAAAAGCGCCAGTGCAGGTCGTAGAAACGCCTGATACCCGCCAGGTCATCCTCATCCTGTTCCCCGAAGGCACTCCATCCCATCACCAGGTCGCTGCCAAAGAGGAGGCGGTCCTGATGCTTGATGAAGAACGCCCGCACTTCCTCCGCCGGGTGGCGGCCGATCTCGCCGATACGCGCGCTGGTGTCCACGTAGAAGTTGGGGAAGCGCTCCAGGCAACTATCCACATAGGCCAGGTTTTCAGGATATTCGCCCAGGTGTGCACCGATGAAGATTGTGCCAGGATGACGCGCCAGGACGCGCTCACGCTGCTCCAGCAGTTCGTCGTGGGCAGGGAAGCCAGGCGCGCCGAAGTGCCAGTCGGGGTGAAGCTGCAACTCTTCCCAGCGCTCGTTACTCTCATCGAGCGGCCCGAAGAAAGCCAGCGGATCGGCGGTGTGGATGAGCACCGGGATGCCCAGTTCGCCAGCCTTGGCCCATAGCGGATCCAGGCGCGGGTCGTCTACCGGGATAAGGCGGCCTTCGGCATCTCTATAACGCAGGCCGAGGTCTTTGAAAATCTTCAGTCCGCGCGCGCCGAGCTCGACCTTGCGCTCCAGTTCCTCTGCCATGCGCTCACCAAAGCCCGGTGTATTATCGCGGAAATCGGGCGTGGTGAAGTAGACCATCCGCTCGCCCAAGGCGCGACGGAAAGCGGCCATCCCCTCCTCGAAGGGAATATCCAGCACTTCCAGAATGCCCAGGTTGACCATACAATCCAACCCGTTTTCATCCATAATCCTGGCGATCGCGCCTGCCTTAGCGGGGTGGAAATGGACGTGAGCGTCAATCTTCCCCATTCCAATTTCTCCGCCACTCGTCAATAAACGCTTCTATGTTCCGCCAGGTGCGTGGCGTGTCTACAGTGATATTATCCACCGGTGAGAGGATGAAGCCGCGTGGCCCCAATGTCTCCATGGCATAC
>JAOAAG010000039.1 GCA_026418995.1 Anaerolineae bacterium | reverse complement strand
GGTGCTGGGTGCGCTACTTGCTGCCCTGCGGGATGAGGATGCGGATATGCGGCGGAGGGCGGCGGGGGCGCTGGGGGAGCTGGGCCGGGACTCCGACAAGGTGCTGGGTGCGCTACTTGCTGCCCTGCGGGATGAGGATTGGTGGGTGCGGTGGATGGCGGCGGGGGCGCTGGGGAAGCTGGGCCGGGCCTCCGACGGGGTGGTGGAGGCGCTCCTGGCCGCCCTGCGGGATGAGGAATGGTGGGTGCGGCAGGCAGCGGCGGAGGCGCTGGTGAAGCTGGGCCGGCCGGAGGGGGTCCTCCTCCACCGCCTCCTCTCTCTGCTGGGCTACCGCTGGTACCTGCCCTGGAACCTTCCCTATCTCCCTCACATGCTCCAGGCCCGCCGTCGTGGCTACGACCAGGAGGCCTTTACAGTGCTGTGGCGGTTGCTGGAGAAGGGGGCCGGATAGCCTGGCTGCGCTTACCGATTGTGCCCGCCTGTGAGGCCCGCATCCTCTGACCGGAGAGCGCTGGAAGTGGTCCTTATGATGCAGGAGGAGGAGATGACACGTCAGGATATGCCCATGCTGATCATCTATGAGGGGGAACTGGCCGGGCAACGCTGGGTGATAGAAGGGGATTACATCCTGATCGGGCGCGGCTCGGATTGTGATGTGGTCCTGCCGGAGCGCCAGGTTTCGCGCCACCATGCCTGTATCGAACGGGATGATGGGGGGTACCTGCTGCGGGATCTGGGGAGCAAGAACCGCACCTACGTCAACGGCCAGGACATAGGCGACAGGCCCTACCGGCTCAAGGATGGCGACGAAATCCAGATCGCCCTGTGTGTCAAGATGGGCTTCGTGGGGGCTGATGCCACCGTGCCGCTGGAGCTGGAGGGTCCCAACCGGGGATTGCGCCTGGACCGGGCGGCCAGAAAGGTCTTCGTCGGCGGGCATGAGTTGACCCCCCCGCTTTCTCCGGCCCAGTACCGGCTGCTTGAGCTGCTGGTAAGCAATGAAGGGCAGGTGGTCTCGCGCGAGGATATCGTCTCCACCGTGTGGTCCGAAGAGGAGGCGCTGGGCGTCTCCGAGCAGGCCATTGACGCGCTGGTGCGCCGGCTACGTGAGCGCATCGCCGCCCTCGACCCGGAGCACCAGTATATCATCACCGTGCGTGGGCATGGCTTCAGATTCGAGAACCGCTGAGCAGTTGCCAAATCCGGCAAGTCGGTGTATCATATCCTCCCATGAGCGGCACCATAAAGATTGCCCCCTCGATACTGGCCGCCGATTTCTCACGCCTGGCCGACGAGATAAGCAAGGTGGAGACCGCCGGGGCGGATTACATTCATGTGGACGTGATGGACGGCCACTTTGTGCCTAACATCACCGTCGGGCCACCGGTCCTGCGCTCGCTACGCGGTGTCACACACCTCCCGCTTGATGTGCATCTGATGATCAGCGATCCACTACGGTATGTGGACGCTTTTGCAGAGGCCGGGGCTTCTATCCTGACTGTCCATATCGAGGCCATCCCCCATATCCACCGCGTGCTGGAACACATTCGTGCCCTGGGGGTACGGGCCGGCGTCTCCCTCTGCCCGGCTACCCCGGCCGGGGCTCTCAGCGAGATACTGGAGGATGTGGACCTGGTGCTGGTGATGACTGTGGATCCGGGCTTCGGGGGGCAGAAGCTGATCGAGCACACCCTCCGCAAGGTCAGGCGGGTGCGGAACATGCTGGATAAAGCCGGGAGCGCGGCTGAGCTGGAAGTGGATGGCGGGGTGGATGAGGAGACGGCGGAATGGGTCACGGCTGCCGGAGCCACGGTGCTGGTGGCCGGAACGGCCATTTTTCAGGCGCCACACGGTGTCGCGGCGGCGATCAGCACACTGCGTCAGGCAGCCGAAAGAGGGAGAGGGAGCAGAAAGGGGACTGGAAGGTGACGGTCACCCCCAGAGTGACCGTCACCTCATCACTGGCGGGCCTTGTTCAGCGTCCGCAGGCAACGGGTGCACACATACGCCCGGCGCAGGATGCCCCCGATTTCAACCTGTGCGCGCTGGATGTTGGGCCTGAACTGGCGTTTGGTGGCAACCTTGGAGTGGCTGACGTTGTGCCCGAATTGTGTGCTTTTGCCACATATTTCACATTTTGCCATAACCGTTTCTCACCTCCAGAAGCTTAGCAGGCCCTAATCATACCACAACCGGGAGTTTAGCGCAACCAGATACAGGTGGGGCAGGCTGGTGCTCTGCCCCGCAGGCCTGGGACCCTGGGCGTCAGTCTGGCAGGCCGGAGGGAGATGTTGTCTATGCCGGAGAGGAAATCGAGCCTGGGACGGATAGAAGTGTCGCTTGCTGCGATCGCCAGTCTCGCGCATCAGGCTGTGCTGAGTTGCTACGGGGTAGTGGGCACCTCCGACAAAAACCTGGCCTCTGGCATTGTCGGGGCCCTCTCTAAGGAGCATAAGCGCGGTATTGATGTGCGTGTCCGGGAAGGGCGGATTTTCATTGATGTCTACGTTATCATCGAGTACGGCACGCGTATCGTGGCCGTGGCCCACAGCGTGATGAACGTGGTCAAATTCAGCGTTGAACGGGCACTGGGCGTTCCCGTAGCCGAGGTGAACGTCCATGTCGAGGGATTGCGTGTCAGCAGTGTAGATTAGCCCGGCATTGTACTCCAATCAGTGGCGGCCAGGAGGAGCGGAGCGCTTCACCGCTGCAGGTTCTACGTCCCTGGCTGCTTCTGCCAGTCAGCTTGGCATATCCCTGACAATCAGTTAGAGAGATACACGTGTGGCTAGCGAGAGCGAGGTTCTGACCATTCATCAAGAAGCCCGTCTGAGTGTGGACGGGCAGGCTTTTAAGCAGTTAATCAGGGCGGCGCTGGTGTGGCTGCAACGCCATCAGGCCCTCATCAATTCGCTGAATGTGTATCCGGTCCCGGATGGGGATACCGGCACTAATATGGTGTTGACCATGCAGTCAGCATGGGCGGAGATTCAGGACTTGCCGGAGCGGAATGTGGGACGAGTCGCGCGCCAGATGGCTCACGGGGCACTGATGGGCGCGCGGGGCAACTCCGGCGTGATCCTTTCTCAGATCTGGCGCGGCTTTGCCAGGAGTCTGGATGAGAAGGAGATTTACCGGGCGAAGGACTTAGCTGCCGCCTGCCAGGAAGGAGCGGCAACCGCTTACCGGGGTGTGGTCAAGCCCGTCGAGGGCACCATTCTCACCGTGGCACGCGCCGTTGCCGACGAGGCGGCCCGGGTGGCCGAGGAGACAGGGGACCTGGTGTACATGCTGGAGCGCATGGTGCGCGCTGCGCGCGAGGCGGTCAAAATGACCCCTTCATTGCTGCCGGTGCTTGCGGAGGCCGGGGTGGTGGATGCGGGAGGCCAGGGCCTGGCCGTCATTCTCGAGGGAATGCTGCGTTATATGCGCGGGGAGACCCTTGCTGAGGACCTGGAGCTGAGCGAGGCGGTGGACCTGATGACCACGGAGCTTGCCCCCGGGGAGGCCGGGTATGGCTATGATGTCCAGTTCCTCATCGCCGGTCAGGGGCTGGATGTGGACGCCATCCGCGAGCGCATCGCCGCGATGGGCGAGTGTCCCCTTGTCGTGGGCGATCCGACGCTGGTCAAAGTGCATGTCCACGTCCTCGACCCGGGTATCCCTATCAGCTACGGGGCCAGCCTCGGCTCCCTGCGTGAAGTGGTGGTCGAAGATATGCAGGCCCAGTACCGGGATTTTATCACCGGCCACGAGCGGCGTGCTGCTGCACGGACTCCCCCTGCGCCCCCTCAAGAGCCCGGCGTGGTGGCGGTCGTGATGGGCGAGGGGCTGGCCCACGTCTTCCAGAGCCTCGGGGCCGGGGCCATAGTCCACGGCGGCCAGACGATGAACCCCAGTACTCAGGAACTGCTGGAGGCCATCGAAACCCTTCCCTCGCGCCAGGTGATTGTACTGCCCAACAACAGCAATGTCATCCTGGCCGCACAGCAGGCCAGCACGCTCAGCTCAAAAAAGGTAGCCGTCGTGCCCACCCGCTCGATCCCCCAGGGCATTGCGGCGTTGTTAGCGCTCAATACCCAGGCCGACCTGGACACCAATGTGGCGATGATGCACAGCGCCATGACGGGGGTGAGAACCGGCGAGATCACCACGGCCACCCGCTCGGTCACTCTCAACGGCATCGAGGTCAACTCTGGCCAGTTCATCGGCCTGTGCGACGACGAGTTGAGGGTCTGCGGGTCGAGTATCGAAGAGGTAGCCAGGAAGTTGCTTCGGGAAATGGAAGCTTCGCAGGGGGAAATCATCACCCTCTACTATGGGGAGGGTGTCAGCGAGGAGGAGGCGCGGGCGCTGGCCGATCTGATCGCACAGGATTGGCCCGACCAGGATGTTGAGGTCGTTGCCGGCGGTCAACCTCATTATCCCTACATTCTCTCGGTGGAATAGGGGGTCCCGTGTCCAAAGTACTGATCGTCACTGATAGCGCAGCCACGATTGAACCAGAAGTCGCTGAAGCACTGGGCGTGACCGTTGTGCCCCTGACCGTCCGCATCACCAGCAGAGATGGCAGAAGGAAGGAAGAGGTCTACCAGGACGGTGTCAATCTTAACGACGAGGAGTTGTTGTTGCGCATGGCCAGGGAGAGGATTTATCCCTCCATCGTTGGCCCAACCGCTGCTCAATTCCGGCGGGTCTATGGAGAACTGACCCGCCTGTCGAATAAAATTATCTCGCTCCATTCCTCCGCCAGCCTGAGCCTGGTCTGCCAGGAGGCCGAAAAGGCGGCCCGTGAATTTATGGGGCGCTGCGACATCGCGGTCATGGATTCGGAAACCCTGTCGCTGGGCTTACGCATTCTGGTTGAGGAAGCGGCCAGGTTGGCTAACGCCTCTGCCGGTATGACGGAGATCATGCGCCACGTGCGAGGGCTGATCCCGCGCATCTACATCGTCTGTGTGACCGAGACGCTGGACTATCTGGAGCACAGCCGCCTTATCAGCCCGGCCCAGGCTGTCCTGGGTACGATGCTGGGGATTCGCCCCTTCCTGGCGATCGAAGAGGGACGTATTATCCCGATGGAGAAGGCGCGTAGCCGTGAGCGAGCGCTGGATAAGCTCGTCGAATTCGTCGGCGAGTTCTCCCACATTGAACGTATCGCCATCCTGCGCAGCGCGGTTTACTCTGCGGATGAGATCAGGGTCCTCAAAGATAGGCTGGAGTCCTTGCTGCCCGGTCGTGAGTTCCCGGTGCTCACATACGGGCCGTTGTTGGCGTCTCACATCGGCCCCGACGGAATGGGGCTGGTGGTGTATGAGGGCAGGGGGCGAAGAGCATTTCTGTGATGAGAGGGGCGTATTTGCGCTCTTGTGGTTCAGAATCTGACCGCCAAACGTGCAGGAATCTAATCGCAGAGGGCGCCAGGGACGCCAAGGCTACTTTATAGAAACCGCCAAGGACGCAAAGGACGCAAAGGGTACTTTATAGAAACCGCCAAGGACGCAAAGGACGCAAAGGGTACTTTATGGAAACCGCCAAGGACGCAAAGATGTTTTAGGTTTTCTTTGCGCTCTTTGCGCCCTTTGCGGTTGGATTCTCTGCTTCCTTTGCGGTTTGTTGGAGAGCATTTTCATGACGAAAAAGGTGCGCATAGTGACCGATAGCACCTCTGACGTGCCGTCCGGGGTAGCAGAGCAATTGCATATCACCGTGGTGCCCGCCTACGTGCAGATCGGCAACCAGAGTTATCGTGATGCGCCTGGCGGGTTGAGCCGGGAGGACTTCTACGCCCGCTTGCCCACCTTTCCGGTCCCGCCAACTACGGCTGTGCCGCCAGCCCATGAGTTTGCCCAGGTATACCGCGCTCTAAGCGCAGAGGCGGACGAGGTGATCACCATCGTCCTGGCTACGAGCTTGAGCGGTATGTACAGTGTTGCCCGCCTGGGAGCTAAGGAGGTGCCCGAGGTCAAGGTCCACGTGGTGGATTCGGGCCAGATCACGATGGGACTGGGCTGGATGGTGATCGCTGCCGCCGAGGCCGCGGCTAGAGGCGAAAGCGCAGCGGAGATTCTGGCTATGCTGGAGCAGATGAAACCCCGCGTGCGGGTTTATGCTGCACTCGATACACTGGAATACCTGCGCCGCAGCGGAAGGGTCGGTTGGGCACGCGCCAGAGCCGCTGCATTGCTGAACATCAAACCGCTCATCGAAGTGGTGGAGGGTAAGGTGAGAGACGCGGGGCGGACGCGCACCAGACAGCGTGCGCTGGACAAGTTGGTGGAGCTCATTCGCGCGCTGGGTCCGCTGGAGCGGCTGGCCATTATCCACACTTGTGCTCCCGACCTGGAGGAGTGGCGGCAACGTCTGTCCGCCTTCTGCTCGCCAGAAAAGCTGCTCAGCGTGGGGGGCACCACCGTCGGCGGCGCGCATGCCGTCTCTTATACACATCT
>JAOAAG010000036.1 GCA_026418995.1 Anaerolineae bacterium | reverse complement strand
GCGCTTTTCACCATCGCCTCTAAGCATGCACGATTGGGCAGCCACCATCCATCCCCACGATGATGCCCGACAAAGAGAGCCAGAGGATCAGGGCAATTATCGGGATGGATCACAGTGGCGATAATCGCTACTTCGCGGGTTACGCTCTGGAGTCGCCATAGCGCCCTGACAGGATCAGTCAGATGCAGCAACAAGCTGCCACAGAAGACCAGATCGTACATCCCGACTGTATCCGGCGATAGATCGTAGACGGACATCGCAATTCGGTCAATCTGCGATCCCAGGACCTGCTTGGCCAGCATAATCGGCTCGTGTAAGTACCGCGCCCCTTCCTCGGCGCTTTTGTCAGGCCGGTAGCACGGGCCAAAATCATGGTCGAACCACTGGGGCAAATCCACCGCGGCAACCTTGGCGCCGCGCCGCTCCATCTCGAAGGCAAAGAATCCGCTGGCCGCGCCGACGTCCAGAACGGTCTTGCCTGTCAAGTCCTCCGGTATGCCATAGTATGGGAGATAAGGGCGGTGGTCATAATGCCCCGGCGTGACGATTCCATTTCCCAAGTCTATGGTATGATACCACTCCAACGCCTCGAATTGCCGGCGCCGAGGCGAGACATCGCTCAATGATTGAGATTCCGACATCGAGTGACTCCTTGCTGACCCTCTCACGCTTACGCGCCGATCCGCGGCATAACGTGCATCAGCGCAAAACTCCACCACCGGCCGCGCTGCCCGCTCCCACGTCAACTCGGCCCGCGCCGCCGCGAATTGCCGCTCCCTTGTACTGCGCGGCTCGTCCAGCAGGGTGAGAATGGCCGTCGCTACACCGTCCACGTCCTGGTAGTCCACCTTCAGCCCCAGCCCGTGCGCCATAACCAGCTCACTTGTCGCATCGCCGCGCGTCACCACCATCGGTAACCCGGCCCAGATGTAATCCAGGATGCGGCTGCGGAACGCCAGGCGCGTCTCCAGCGTGTCAAAATGAAGCGACAGCCCCACGTCCGCCTCCAGCAGATAGTTCGGCCACTCGTCGGTGGGTACCCACTCGCCGAAGAAGACGGAGCGGTCGAGCAGGCCCAGCTCCTCAGCCAGCCGGATGGCTGCCTGGCGCATCGGCATATCTGTCACGACCGGGTTGGGGTGGCGCGTGCCGGGGAAAACCAGCTTTACATCGCTGCGTTGCTCCCGTATCTGTGCTACTGCCCGGATCGCCGTGAGCGGATCGAGCCACTGCCACAGCCCCCCGCCCCACAGCACCACTTTATCCTTCGCCTCAATACCAGGCCATACTCCCTTAAGCACCTGCCTGGTGTGGTGCGGCGGCTTCGAGGGCAGCCCAAAGGGCACGACATCAATCAGCCTGCGGAGGGAGGGGTCGTCGTTATAGGTCCGCGCGTTAACCCGCCCGGTCGCTTCCAGCAGCCCCAGCCACCAATCGCGCTGCCGCTCACTGGCGCAGATGAAGAAGTCGCCGGCGCGGCACTGCATCTGCAGGATGCGCTCCCGTTCAGCGTGCCGCTGTTCCTGCTCGGGATGGCCGGCCAGCATCGCCAGCGTCTCCAGCGTGTGAGGATCGTAGCCGTCCATAATGAGCGGGACGCCGCACGTTCCCAGCAGCGGAAACCAGGCCAACACATCACCGCACAGCAGGATCGCGCGCGCACCCGTCACTGCCGGGGAAAGCGTCTCCCATTGCCCTGGCTGATACGGCCATAGCTCGAAGCCGTCGGCAGGGCAGTCCACTGAACCAGGCGCCGCCAGTATCGTCGGAAAGTGGTGGGAGAGCACCCGCGCCAAGTTGAAATAACGGATCCCTGGCCCGGCCATCCGTTCCCCCACCACATCGTGGCTGATGACCAGCACATGGCCCGGCCGGGAAGACGGCTGCCCCTGCATTCGCTACTTGCTCCCCCACAGGTCACGGCACCTTCCCACCACCCATTCGGCCTCCTCCAGCGCTTCCTGGGCATCCGTCTGCGTGTAGATAGCCTGGGGCGGTGCTCCGACCTCTTCATCGCCGTAGAAGCTAACCTCCCGCTCCCGACGAAGCCGTCGGGAGATAGCAGCGAGCCGGTCAATATCCTGAGCAAAACCCGGCGGGAACTTCTCCCTGTATTCCCGCAGCCACAGTCCTACGTCATGCGTCCTGGGGACTTCCACGCCCATTCCGCGCAGGGCGGCCTTCAGCGCCATCTCCACCGCCTCCTGGGCACGGCGCATCACGAGATTCCACACACCTCGCCGGTAAAAACTCTCCGCCTCGATGAGTATCTCCAACGCCTGTTCCAGATAGGCCTGTGCCATCTCCTCGTTGGTCATATCTCGAAGATCTCACCGGGCGTGTAATCTGGTTTAAGTTCCCAGTAACGAACCCTGCCCAATTGCCGGCGCCGGGCGCCCAGCCGCGCGAGCGAGCGACGAACGCGTTCCAGAATAGCCGAGAAAAACCCTTCCCGTTCGTAAAGGATCACCGCATCCTCTACCAGGTCAAGATAGAGGGGCGTGATGCGCTGTGCCTCCTCGGGTGTTTTCAGGATGGGAGAGAAATCGGTGCGAATGCCCTCCCGCCAGAGCGCCCGCAGGCGCTGATCCACCGCCTCGTCGGCGGAGCGCAGGAGGTCGTGCCGGGCTAGCCTGCGACCTGGCAAACCCTCGGCCACGATAAGCAGGTCAATGTCCGAATCGGAGGTCGCTTCCCCCCTTGCCAGCGAGCCAAAGAGGACGATAGCCAACAGGGAATCCCCAAGCTGCGCCTTCAGCGCCTCGGCGTATTGACTGACCAGGTCCAGAAGGACTTCCCGCACCGCCTGGTTATTTGGTGGAGACAGTTTCGATTCCATTATCCCCCGATGCTATCGTCCGCTTCAGCAACCAGCTCCGAATATGATCGGCAAACAGGTGCAGCTCGTCTAACCGTTGCAAGTGTGTATAGACCAGCTCCCAGTCTATAGCAAGGTACTCGTGAGCCAGGATGTTACGAAAGCCGGCTATTGGGGCGAGGCGCCGGGCATATTCCACAGGAAGTGTACCTAGCTCCCCCAGTCGCATCAAGCTCTCGTAGGAATCCCTGGGCCGTGGCGCCCCCTCCAGAGAGATAATACGATTGGCAATATCAACACAGCACTGGATGGCGATCTCCAGGTTGCGCTCCACGATGTCGCGCAGGTAAGCGTCCTGGAGAAACTCATTCAGTGCTTTTCCTCTGAGCGGCTCTAAGCGTCTCAAGCGTGCGCTCAGTTCGTCCAAACGCCTCTCGATACCGCCGAACTCCGGCCTCATGCCCCTCGCCTTTCAGAATCTCCTCGCGCTGACGGCGCAGCATAGGGAGATAGTCCCCGTAGAGGCTCAACACTTTAGCCTCGAACTCGACCCGCTCAGCCACGCTACGTTCGTAGAGCAACCGGCCCTGGGCAATGACCGCATAGGCCAGCTCCACCGGTGCCTGATTCAATAACACGAGGTCAACCCGCTCTGTCTCCAGTACAGTTGCTATCTCGTGGGCCAGACGCGCCCATAGCTCAAGCGAAGGGTCGCGGACCAGCACAGCGATATCGTAGTCGCTCTGTGGGTCGGCGCTGCCATCGGCCTGTGAGCCGAAGAGATAAGCCAGGATCACCTCGCTCTGCTCCGTCAGGTAACGGGTCAGGGCCTCCAGGGGGTCTGTTCCCATCTCCCTCCTAATTCGACCACCCCTCGCGGTTCACTATCAGTGGAGAACTGGCTTACTTTGAACGGGTAGAGCCGGTCGTGGAAGTCGTACATCACCGTATCGGCTTCGTTATGGGAGGAAACCGAGACCAGGTAGGTGCCCTCCAGCAGCGGTAGTGCCGGCACACGGTAAGAGATGGCCCCCTCACCTTCCACAAAAGGGATCTCCAGTCCGTAAAAGTAGGTATTGGGGCCGCACACGTGCACACCGTCGTTGCGATGGATGGCCATACCAAAGACCGGCCTCTCGACACGTCTGGGCGCGTGGTAGTACAGCCGCACGCCCCATGCCTCTCCCGACTCGAATACGCGCCTTTCCATCCCGGCTGCATCGAAGAAGGAGACCGCTGTGATCTCCACGTCTCCACTGCCCCAGCGCCGCCCGCTGGTCTTGCTGATAGCCTGGGCATACGGAGCCTTAGGTAGGGCAGTTGCCGGTCCATCCCATATCCACTCTCCGCCCAGGCTCATCAGCCCATAGCGCTCTCCTCTGCCCGTCTGGCGCACTTTATAGAGGCCATCACACTGGGCATACGATTGTGTAGCCGTCTGGTCATATACCACCGCTGAGAGCAAGTACCGCCCTTCCAGGAGTGGCAAGCGCTCCACCCGATAACAGATCTCTCCCTCGCCCTCGATGCTGGGGATGGACGTGATGGCAGTGCACACGTGGAGGCCATCATCCCGGTGCACAGTCAGTTTGATAACCGGATTTTCTATCCGCTGGTAGGCCCGGTAGTGCAATGAAGCCTGCCATACCTCCCCCACCCGGAAAACGGTATGTTCCGTTCCGTTTACTCCGCGCAGGGAGAGCTTGACGATCTCCAGGGGATGGCTTTCCAGTGCGATGACAGGTATCCGCTCCACCTCCGTCAGCACAGGGGTAGGAGCCTCCATACGGGCCTCTTCCTCTTCCGCGGCGTAGCGCAGGTAGGCCGAGATGGTGTCGTCAACATTTCCGGCTGCCCGCACTACCCCCTCGCCCAGCCAGATGGCCGCACTGCACAGCCTGCGGATCGAGGCCAGGTCGTGGGACACGAAGCAGATGGTGACTCCCCGTCGCTGCATCTCCAGGACATGTTCGAGGCATTTGTGCTGAAAGTTCTGGTCGCCGACGGCCAGCACCTCATCTATAAGCAGGATTTCCGGGTCGGTATGCGCGGCGACGGAGAACCCCAGCCGCACGTACATTCCGGAGGAGTAGTGTTTGACCGGCACATCTATGAAACGCTCCAGCTCCGCGAAGGCGACGATCTCATCCAGCTTGCGCCGGATTTGAGCATGGGTCAGCCCCAGGATCGAGCCATTCAAATAGACATTCTCCCGGCCGGTCAGGTCAGGATGAAACCCCGCCCCCAGCTCCAGGAGCGCCCCCACTCTGCCATTGATCTCGATCCGTCCGGAGGTCGGCTCGATGATGCGCGAGATGAGTTTGAGCAGCGTGCTCTTTCCGGCCCCGTTCGGGCCGATAATGCCGAGTGTCTCACCGCGTTTGACGGTAAAGCTTACATCGCGTAAAGCCCAGAACTCCTCAGGAGCGCGGTGATGGTTCCGCTGCAGCAGATTAAGGGCCAGCTCCTGAAACGAGCGTGCCCTCTCCGGGTGCAGGGTAAATTTTTTCGAGACTTTGTCGAACCGAATCGCTACCGCATCGGAGTTAGTGTGCATGTTGTAGGGGGTGCTCACCGCAGCCCGTATTCTCCATATCCACGGTATATGGCTGAACCTTCCAACCGTCCACCAGGGGAAGGGCTGTGTATATTATACTGTGGCAGAGGGGATCGGTCAATGCGAACGTCGGACGTGCGGCTGCTATGGAGTCCCGTGCTCCTGTGGTTTGTACGGCCACGGCCGCTCCAGTCCGTGGGCTTCCAGGAGCGAGGTATTGTCGAGCAGCTCCTGTGTCGGGCCGTCAGCAACCACCAGGCCCTCATCGAGGATGACCATGCGGGGGAAGATTTCTGCCACCAGGTGCATATCATGGGTGGCGCACAGGATGGTCTGTGGCAGTTGGCGTAGAAACTCGATCAGGCGTCGCCGGGCACGCGGGTCGAGGCCCGAGGTCGGCTCGTCCAGTGCCAGGATGGCCGGCTCCATCGAAAGGACGCTGGCAATGGCGGCTCGCTTCTTCTCACCCTGACTCAGGTGATGTGAGAGGCGCTCACTATAGCCTTCCAGCCCGACCTGGGCGAGGGCCCAGGCCACTCGCCTGCGCACCTCGTGTTCCGGCAGCCCGGCGTACAATGGCCCGAATGCCACATCGTCAAACACGCTGGGGGAGAATAATTGGTCGTCCGGGTCCTGAAAAACCAGCCCCACCTGGGCCCGGATACGGGGCAGGTTATGGCCGGGGATCTCCTCCCCCAAAATGCGTACCGTGCCCCTGCCGCGCAGAATGCCGTTCAGATGGAGAAGCAGAGTGGACTTGCCGGCGCCGTTGGGCCCCACCAGGGCCACTTTTTCGCCCGCCATAATGCTTAGCGTAACTCCGCGCAGCGCATAGCGGCCGTTGTGATAGGCGTAATACAGGTCGGTTATCTCGATCGCTTTCATCGCTACCATCTGAGCCGTGCCAGCAACTGGATCAGCACCAGCAGCAGGCTGCCTGCGAGCATCAGCACCAACTCTGAGGGACGCACAGTGGGGTGGTTCAGTGTGCGTATTTGACCATCGTAGCCCCGCGCAAGCATCGCTGCGTACACCCGCTCGCTCCGCTCAATACTGCGCAGGAACAGGCTCCCGGCCATGTTCCCCGTGACCCGCGCTCGCCACAGGAGAGTGCCCCCGCCTTTACCGTTGAGGTCGCCACTGCGTGCCGCGCGTCCCCGGATGAGCCGTAGCGCTTCGTCGCCGATCACGAAGATGTAGCGGTAGGTGAAGCCGAGAATGACCACCAGTACCCTGGGGATGCGCAGCGCACTCATCGCCTGGAGCAGAGCGGGGAAGGGAGTACAGGCAGTGAGGAGCACCGCCGCCTGGATCGAGAGCCATGACTTGAGGAGAATCGAAATGAGCCGTAGCAGTCCGTGATCGGTGATGTCGAACTTCCACACCGTTAGCACGGGACGCCCCGGAGTAGTGAAGATCACCGTCACTGCCGCCAGGGCAAATGGCATAACTACCGCTGTTCTGCGTTGTACAAATCCCATCCCCACCTGAGACAGTATGATGGCGCTCCATACTAGCGCGGTCAACAGGATGTAGGCGGGCCAGGCACCGGTGGGCGTCAGTACGGCAGAGAGGATGAACAAAAGTGCCAGAACCAGTTTGACCCTGGCGTCCAGGTGGTGCACCGGGCTGGTTCTGGCACGATACCCGTCTAGCGCGTGGAGATGTTCACCGGCCAAAAGACATACCTCAAGAGGCAGCCTTGCGGCGTGCCAGAGCGACGGTGAAGGCAACTCCTGCAACAATCAACGTACCGACCAGGCCTGCGACGATAGTAGCCAGCGCTTCGTTGGGGATGCCGGGGAACACGTAATCAGGAATGATCTCATACGGAGCTCCCTGGGCTGTCTCGATAAAGCCATGGTCCTCTGCGACGCGCTCTAGCCCGTCCGGGTGGGGCGATGCCAGCGGTGCCAGTAAGGTCAGCCCCAGGGCGATCGCCAGTCCTACTATAGCCCAGCGCATGCCCCCGGCGGCCGGACCGGTGACTTCGAGCAGGTCACGCCGTACGGCCGCCACAAAGAGCAGCGCCCCTACTGTAATCAAACCCTCTCCGATGCCGATCAGAGCATGTATCCCAGCCATCGCTGGCAGCGCGACGGTCAGTGGTGAGGTGCCGGAGAAGGCCAGTTCCACCGCACAGGCAACAGCAGAGGTCACCACAGAGACCCAGGCCGCTACGAAGCCGCCTGCCGGAAGCCCCCATTTCTTTCCTCCGAGCAGTTCCAGGACCCCCCGGTACACGCCATAGGCCACTAGTGTGGCGACGACGCCCATGTTGAGCACATTCGCACCCATGACCACCAGCCCGCCGTCCTGGAAGAGCAGTGCCTGGATGGCGACTACTGTTGTCATCGTCAAGATACCAGCCCAGGGGCCCAGCAGGATCGCCGCCAGAGCGGCGCCGAGAAAATGGCCGGAAGTGCCCCCGGCGATGGTAAAATTAAGCATCTGAGCGGCGAAGATGAACGCAGCCAGCACGCCCATCAGGGGTACCTGCCGTTCGCCCAGAGTTTTGCCGCTGCGGCGTATGGCAATGCCCACGCCGACAATCGCCAGTACCCAGCAGATAAGCGATACCCACCAGTTCAAAAATCCATCTGGTATGTGCAGGGGTTCGGAAGAAGATGGTAAGCCACTGAACAGCATCTTGACACCTCCTTATCTGGGATTGGTTTTGGACTGACAGGCGGCGCACACGCCGGGGATTGCCAGATGATGTAAATCGGCTACGAACCCATATTGCTCTCGTAACCGCTCATCTATAGGGATCAGCAGCGCATAGTCGGCCTCAGTCACGCACCCACAGTAGCGGCACACGAGGTGGCAGTGTGGCCCATGGTGCGAGGAGGCGTACCATATCTTGCCATCGCCCAGGTCCGTGCAGCTTACCAATCCCAGCTCCACCAGGAGATCAAGCGTGCGGTAGATCGTGGCGATATTGACTGCTCCGGTGCGGCTGCGTACCTGCTCAAAGATTTCCTCGGCGGTGATATGTCGTCCGGCATGAGCGATGGCTTCGACAATCATCTCGCGCTGAGGCGTGAGACGGTAACCGCTGCGGCGCAAGGCCGCGATCAGGGTATGACAATGCGGCATAGGCTATTCTCTGAGCCAGAGCAGGACAACCTTTAAGAGTGGTCGTATGTGCAAATTATTGCAGGTGCAATCATTATACATGCGGAAACCAGGATGTCAAGGAAGCGGCGAGGGGACTCACTCCCTGCATCCTCCCGAAGCTTTGTCTAATCCAGGAAATGTGCTAGAATCGTATTTCCCCGATGTCGGGGATATCTCCAGGCGGGCAGGTGGTGAGGCTTGAGCCAGGGCAGCATCATTGTACGCGGAGCGCGGGAACACAATCTGAAAAACATTACCGTCGAGATACCGCGCTACAAACTGGTCGTGATTACCGGCATCTCCGGGTCCGGCAAATCGTCACTGGCCTTCGATACCATCTACGCTGAGGGACAGCGACGCTATGTCGAGAGTCTCTCGGCCTACGCACGCCAGTTTCTGGGACAGATGGAGAAGCCCGATGTTGACCAGATCGAGGGCCTCTCGCCGGCCATTTCGATTGACCAGCGTGGCGTCTCCCACAATCCCCGTTCGACGGTGGGCACTGTCACCGAGATTTACGACTATCTGCGCCTGCTGTACGCGCGTATTGGCATACCCCATTGTCCCCGCTGCGGACGCGAGGTCACCAAACAATCGGCTCAGCAGATTGTGGACGCAGTGATGGGCATGCCCGCTGGCACCCGCTTCCAGGTGCTCGCTCCGCTGGTGAGGGAGCGCAAGGGCCATCACCAGGCCATCTTCGAGGATGTGCGCAAGGCCGGCTTTGTGCGCGTGCGGGTGGATGGCCGCATCTATGACGTGGACGAGGAGATCGAGCTCGACCGTTACAAGATGCACACCATTGAAGCGGTGGTGGACCGGCTGATCATCCCTGAACCGGCGGAGGGGCAGGAGGATGGGTTCCGCTCCCGCCTCACCGATTCCGTCGAGACGGCGCTCCGGCTGGGCGACGGGATTGTGATCATTAATGATGTCTCGGCGGAGCCGCCCAGGGACATCCTGTACTCAGAGCACCTAGCCTGCCCCGTCTGTGGCATCAGTCTGCCGGAGATCGAACCGCGCACTTTTTCCTTCAACACCCCACATGGCGCCTGTCCCGAGTGTCAGGGCCTGGGATCGCGCCTGGAGCTGGATCCGGAGCTGATCGTGCCCAATCCCGACGAGAGTATCGAAGATGGGGCTATTTACGCGTGGAACGACACCACACGCGATAGCTATCACTGGCACCTGCTGCAGGCTGTGTGTGAACATTTCGGCATCCCCACCGATGTCCCCTGGCGCCGCCTGAATCACGCCCAGCAGCAGATTCTCCTGTACGGGAGCGGCAATGAACTCATCCGTGTGCGCTATGTGGGCCGGGATGGCCGTTCCCACACCCATCTCACTCACTTCGAGGGGGTGATACCGAATCTGCAACGTCGTTACCAGGAGACGGATTCCGATTATGTCCGCAGTAAGATCGAGGAGTTCATGACCCATCGGCCCTGCCCGGCCTGCGGGGGCGCGCGCCTGCGCCCGGAGGCACTGGCGGTCACCGTGGCCGGTAAGTCCATCCATGAACTTGTCAGGTGGCCCGTCAAACGGCTGCTGGAATGGGTGAACGAGCTATCCGGCTTCCGCTTCCAGGCTGGGGACACAGCAGCGAGGGGAGAGAGGGATGAGGCGGAGACCTTCGAGCCGGCCCCGCCGGGCTCCCCGCTCACCGACCGGGAATGGCAGATCGCACGCCGCATTCTCAAGGAGGTGCACGCCAGGCTCAGGTTTATGGTCAACGTCGGGCTGGACTACCTGACACTGGACCGCACGGCGGTGACGCTGGCTGGCGGCGAGGCGCAGCGTATCAGGTTAGCGACTCAGATCGGTTCGCAATTGACTGGCGTGCTCTATGTGCTCGACGAGCCAAGCATCGGCCTGCATCAGCGCGATAACGCGCGCTTGATCCGCACGCTGCTCGATATGCGTGACCTGGGGAATACGTTGATCGTCGTGGAGCATGATGAGGAAACGATCCGAGCAGCCGATTGGATCATTGATCTGGGGCCTGGCGCCGGCGAGCATGGTGGGGAGGTCGTGGTCGCTGGGACGGTCGAGGATGTGATGGCCTGCCCAGAGAGCCTGACCGGGGCATATTTGTCAGGCCGCCGGAGGATTCCGGTGCCTCCCCGGCGCCGCCCCGGCAACGGCGCCGAGATCGTAGTGCGGGGAGCACGGGCCCATAATCTCAAGAACATTGACGTGCATATCCCGCTGGGAAAGTTTGTCTGTATCACGGGCGTCTCCGGCTCCGGCAAGTCCACCCTCATCGTCGAGGTGCTGTACCGCAGGCTAGCGCAGATGCTCCACGGCTCCCGTGAGCCAGCCGGGGAGCATGAGGCCATCGAAGGAGTCGAGCATATAGACAAAGTCATTAACATTGATCAATCCCCAATAGGACGCACGCCCCGCTCCAATCCGGCCACTTATACCAATCTGTTCACTCACATCCGCGATCTGTTCGCCTCGTTACCGGAGGCGAGGATGCGTGGCTACAAGGCAGGGCGTTTCTCGTTCAACGTTAAGGGTGGGCGCTGTGAAGCCTGCCAGGGGCACGGCACGTTACGTATTGAGATGCAATTCCTGCCCGACATCTACGTCCCCTGCGACGTCTGCCGTGGGCGACGTTATAACCGGGAAACGCTTCAGTTACGTTACAAGGGCAAAAACATCGCCGAGGTACTGGATATGACGGTGAGCGAGGCGATGGAATTCTTCGCTCATATCCCCGCCATCATGGCTAAGTTGGAGACGCTCAACGAAGTGGGGCTGGGGTATATCAGATTGGGACAGCCTGCGCCTACCCTCTCAGGCGGCGAAGCCCAGCGGGTGAAGCTTTCGCGGGAGCTGAGCAAGCGGGCGACCGGTCGCACGCTCTATGTGCTCGATGAACCCAGCGTTGGCCTGCATGCCGCCGATGTGGACAGGCTCATCGCCGTGTTGAACAAGCTCGTGGACGCAGGCAATACGGTGGTGATCATCGAGCACCATCCCGACATCATCAAGGTGGCGGACTGGATCATAGACCTGGGACCGGAGGGAGGCGATGCCGGCGGGGAGATCGTCGCCGAGGGCACCCCGGAGCAGGTGGCGCAGGTGGAGGCCAGTTATACTGCCCAATTTCTGAGAAAACTGCTGGCCTGCGACGGGGCTGCGGTGTAGCCTGCGTTATCTGTCTGCTGGTTGACGCGTCTCTTGTGCTGTGCTTGTTGTGGATTGAACCGCCAAAGGTAGACCCATTGTAGCTGTCCTCTGAGAGGTGCAAAACGGCCTATGAGGATACGCAGCTTCTGTCTCTTATACACATCT
>JAOAAG010000363.1 GCA_026418995.1 Anaerolineae bacterium | reverse complement strand
GGGCGCAAAGAGCGCCAAGAAAGATGATGGAAAACCTTTTGCGTCCTCTGCGTCCTTTGCGGAGCAATGTAAACCGCAAAGGGCGCCAAGAGCGCAAAGAAAATGGAAAACCCTTTGCGTCCTTCGCGTGCTTTGCGGTGCAATGTAAACCGCAAAGGGCGCCAAGAGCGCAAAGAATGATGGAAAACCCTTTGTGTCCTCTGCGTCCTTTGCGGTTAAATAAAAGTCAAGGAGAGCGCTATGTCAAAGTATATCGCAACACGTGCTATTCGAGGTGCTAATGCTCTTGTGGCTGAGGCAGAAGCTATGTTGCAGAAGGCCCTCGCCGAGAAGGGGGGCGAGACGCCGGTCGCTTTTCCCAATACGGCCTACTACCTGCCAGTCACCTATGGTATGCTCAATCACAAGGTCGAGAAGCTGGCCGATCTGACGTTCCCGCTGGAGCACGCTAAAAAGCTTCTCCACCCGGTGCCGGACGAAAAGCTGTGGGTGCCCTATCTGGGGGAAGCGCTTGACTGTGGTATGGCCACGCTGCTGGCGGCGGAGGCTATCGAAGGGATTCGCTTCACTTACGGCGAGCAGCCGGAACTCTACCCCGGGCTGGAGCTGACCGGCAGTACACAATATCCGCACCTATCGGGTGGTCATCTCAACGGCCCCATTGACGATGTGCAGTTGCGCTCGTGGGGTATTCAGCTTGTGGACGGCCGGATGCCCGGCTTTGCTGCTATCGTCGGCGCTGCCCACACCAACGAGGCAGCCGTAGCTATCGTGCGCGAGCTTCAGCGACGTAACATCCTCATTTTCCTGTGCGGCAACGTCAACGGACGCTCCGTCATTGACCAGTTGTACGAAGAAGGCGTCGAGATGGGGTATGATACTTACATTGTCCCGTTTGGCCGGGATACCATCTCCGCCATCTACCCGCTGGGCTTCGCTACGCGCTCGGCACTGACCTTCGGCGGATTGAAGCCTGGTCAGTGGCGCGACATCTTGCTCTACAACAAGTTCCGCGTCTTTGCCTTCGTTCTGGCCCTGGGCGAGGTAGATGATCTGAAGTACGCCGCTGCAGCCGGAGCCATCTCCTACGGCTTCCCCATCATCGCCGATACCATCATCCCCGAGATCCTTCCCACCGGCATCACCCGCTACGAGCACGTCATCTCGATGCCCTGGAACGAGATCGAGGCTGAGAGCGAAGCCGAGCGGGCGGCTAAGCTGGTGCAGCGGGCCATCGAGGTGCGCGGCGTCAAAATCAAAATCACCGAAGTACCCATTCCCGTCCCGTATGGCTCTGCTTTCGAGGGCGAGGTGGTGCGCCGGGCCGATATGCGGGTGGAGTTCGGCGGCAAGAACAGCCGCGCCTTCGAGTACCTGCGCATGCTGCCAATGGACGAGGTCGAGGATGGCAAGATCGAGGTCATCGGCCCCGGTTTCGAGAATGTGCCCGAAGGTGGGGCCATGGACCTGGGCATCCTGGTCGAGGTCGCTGGCCGCAAGATGCAGGAAGACTTCGAGCCAGTGCTGGAGCGCCAGATTCACTACTTCATCAACGGCGCCTCCGGTGTCCAGCACATCGGCCAGCGTGACATCGCCTGGATTCGCATCAGCAAAGCTGCTGCCGAAAAAGGGTTCAACCTGCGCCACTTCGGCGACATCCTCTACGCCCGCTTCCATGCCGACTTCGGGGCGATCGTGGACAAGGTGCAGGTCAAGATCATTACCGATCCCAAGCTTCACGCCGAGTGGCTGGAGAAGGCGCGCGCGGCCTACGACCATCGCAACCGGCGCCTGGCCACTCTGACCGACGAGGCAGTGGACACGTTCTACGATTGCACGCTGTGCGTCCCGCCCGGCCAAGACGTGGTGCTGGCGGACGGCTCCTTCCTGCCGGTGGAGAAAGTGATCGAAAAAGCAGTGGAAGATGGGCCATGTTCTGTAATGACCTTTGCCACTGATCATCTTACCGTCAAGCCGGTGGGCGAGTTGTTTATCAACCCGCCGATGGATGAATTGGTCCGCATCAGCTTACGCAACGGCAACGAGCTGATCCTGACACCCAATCATAAGGTGCTGGTGGATAGCCTCGAGGGGCTCAAATGGGTGGCTGCCGGCTGGCTGAAACCGGGTGATCATCTGGTTGACACATTCCCTGCCTCCACTGCTCCGTCCACCGGGTCGCTGTACATCGTGGACTACCTGCCGGACGATTATCGGGTCTCGGATGAGAGCTTTTACGCCCAATTGCGGGGATGGATCGAGGCATGCACCGACCTGTCATCGGCTGCCGCTCGCTCTGGAATCTCTTACCGGCGGCTGTACAGCGCGCTTTACCCGCGGCAGGAATTCCCGTGCCAGCGGCTCACCCTGGGCGAGATCAAGAAGCTTGTTGCACTTGCCGGGCAAGACTGGGATGAGGTCAAAAGCCGGATCTGTAAATTCCAGTCTAATGTTGAACTGAGACAGCCACACCTTGATGAGAATCTGCTATATGCCGCCGGACTGGTGGCCTCGGATGGCTGCGTGCGTTGGCGCGGCCAGAATGGCCGTAGTGGCGTCTACGTCCAGTTCACCAATGCGGAGCCTGCACTGACGGCTCGCTTCTCCGAGATTGTCTCCAAGGTCTTCGGCTCTCCGCCCAGGGAACAGGTCGTGGAGCCGAAAATCTCTTGCTCGGATACCTTGGTGCTCGAAGCGAAGCGAACCGTGACCGTCTCTGTTGTGGGGAACACCCTCTTGGGGCGGCTGCTGAACGGGCTAGGCATCGGCTCGCGCGAGCGGAAGCAGAAATGGACAGGGTATGCTATCTCCTCGCTGCCCACCCCGCTGATCGCCGCTTTCCTGCGCGGCCTATTTGACGGCGATGGACATATCACCGGGAACCGGGTGGTCATCACGACCCGGACGCATAGCGAGGCAAGACATCTCCATCTCCTGCTGAAGAAGCTTGGCATCGCCACTCGTATCACACCAATCAAGCGCGGCTATCAGGTAGCAACCAGTGCCGATAGTGATGCCGTCCGCTTCCGCGAGGTTGTCGGCTCCGATCATCCAGCCAAGCGGGCGAAGCTTGAGGCCATCGCCGTCCGCACCGATCCGCGCCATGGCGTGCGCAGCGACACGGTGCCGCTGGTCTGCGGGCAGCACCTCGCTGCGCTGTTGGACCGTTACGCCATCCGGGTTACCCGGCTGCCGGTTAACTACAAGAGCCTGATGGCCTGGAAGATGGGTAAGACTCGTCCCAGCAAGGCCAAACTTGCCAAGGTGCTGGATGCCATTTCGGATGTCGTTCCGGCCACCGACCCAGACTACAGGGCCCTGCGTGCCTGGACTCGGGCCGACGTGCGTTTCCAGCCGATCAGGTCACTGGAGCGCGTCCCATGTGAAACCGATCGCGTGTACAACTTCAGCGTTGATGAAACGCACAACTACGTGGTGAACGGCATAGTGGTCAAGAACTGTCAGTCCTTCGCGCCCACACACGTCTGCCTGATCAGCCCGGAGCGGTTGGGGCTGTGCGGAGCATACAACTGGCTGGACTGCAAGGCCTCGCACCAGATCAATCCTACCGGACCGAATCAACCAGTGCCCAAGGGTAAGGTGATTGATCCGGTCAAGGGTTACTGGACCGGCACGAACGAAGCCGCCCAGCGCAACTCAAAGGGCACTGTCCAGCAAGTAGCGATGTACTCGATTCTTGAGAACCCGATGACGGCATGTGGCTGCTTCGAGTGCATCGTGATGTACATCCCGGAGGTGGAGGGAGTGATGGTCGTCAGCCGCGAGGACCCGAGCATGACTCCCGCCGGCATGACCTTCTCCACGCTGGCCGGTATGGCCGGAGGTGGCCTCCAGACCCCCGGTGTGATGGGTGTCGGAAAATATTACTTGACCAGTCCCAAGTTCATCTCTGCCGAGGGCGGTTTCAAACGCGTGGTCTGGATGTCCAGCTTCCTCAAGGAGAGCATGGCGGCGGAGCTGAAGGCCGTGGCCGAGCGTGAGGGTATCCCCGATCTGATAGACCGTATCGCCGATGAGCGCAAGGTCACCACAGTGGCCGAGCTGATAGACTGGGTACACGAGGTGAACCACCCAGTACTACAAATGGGCAAAATGGAGACGGCCTCTGGCGTCGTCGTTGAAGAGGTGGAGGAAGTGAAGAAGCCGGAGCCCAGGAAAGTCGAGCCGGTGGCAGAGGTCAAGCCTGCGCCACCTCCGCCTGCTCCGGAGGTTACTCCGCCCGCACCGCCGGCCCCGAAGGAAGTGCCTCCCGCGCCACCTGCGCCACCGGCGCCTGCGCCGGTCGCTCCTCCCACGCCGGCCCCACAGTTGCTGACCGGGGTTGATCTCCAGGCCGTGGCCCAGGCCAGTGCTGAGATCGTCCTGGGGAGCATCCGCCGCGCCCTCGAGGCCGCTCTGCGTGAGCTGGGCGGGACGGTTCCGGTGACAGCGCCCGCCCCGCCGCCGGTTGCACCCGTGGCACCTGCAGCACCTGAAGCGGTGCCCGAGGTACCGCCCGTCGTCGAGCCGGTGGTCAGGAAGCTGGAGCGCCCGATCGTCCCTCCATGGTCCCCGGAGCAGGAGACGACCGTCGAAGTCCTGAGGGAGAAGTGGCCGGGCAAGGTGCGTGAGGTTGTGCTGGGCGCGACTCCGGCCGAGGGGGGCACACGCAGTCGTACCGTCACTATAGGAGGTGAAGCCTCCATGCCCTTCCTTGACTTCGAGGGCGCCATACCGCACCCTCCGGCGATCGCCATCGAAATCCAGGACCGCAGGCCGAGCGACTGGTCGCCGCTGCTGGTAGAGGCGTGGGGCGGGGCGATGAGCGATCCAGCCGAATGGGCGGTGGCGGCAGAGAAGGCCGGCGCGGACGTCATCGTGTTGCAACTGACGCTGACTGACGCCGAGGGGAACCCCAACACGCCGGCTCACGCCTGCGAGGTGGTGAAAAAAGTGCTCAAAGCCACCGGCCTGCCACTTATCGTCCTGGGGCCGGGGCAGGTAGATGCCGACAACGAGCTGCTCGTGCCCGTGGCCGAGGCGGCGGCAGGCGAGCGCCTTGTCCTGGGCATCTGTGAGGAGAAAAACTACCGCACCATCGTCGCGGCAGCGCTGGCCCACGGCCACCTGGTCATTGCCCGCACCGCGATGGACGTGAATCTGGCTAAACAGCTCAACATCCTCATCACCGATATGGGCTTGCCCCCCGACCGTATCCTGATGGACCCGACTTGCGCTGCAGTGGGCTACGGCATAGAATATGGTTACTCGGTGATGGAGCGCCTGCGCCTGGCAGCTCTGCAGGGCGACAGTATGACCCAGTTCCCTATGATCGTCACCGTGGGCTACGAGGCCTGGCGGCAGAAGGAGAGCAAGGTCGGTGAGGGGGTGCCCGTCTCCTGGGGCGACTGGAAGGAGCGGGCCATCAACTGGGAGACCATGACGGCCGCCACCCTGATCGAGTCCGGTGCGGACCTCGTGGTGCTGCGTCACCCTGAGTCGGTGCGGCGCATCCGCGCGATGATCACGGAGCTGCGGCAAGGACGTGAGTACAAGTAGGCAAGTAGGCAAGTAGACAAGTAGACAAGTAGACAAGTAGGCAAGTGGACAGGGATACAAGGGGAGATTCTTTGTTTCCTGCTCCCTTGTCTACTTGTATCCTCTACTTGTATCCTCCAGGAGGGAGTTAAGATGGCGCTTTCGGGCCTTCAAATCTATAAACTGCTGCCTCAGACAAACTGTAAGGAATGCGGCTTCCCGACCTGCCTGGCCTTTGCGATGAAACTGGCAGCCAAGCAGGCCGAGCTGGACAAGTGTCCCTATGTCTCCGAAGAGGCGCGGGCGCAACTGGCCGAGTCCGCCGCGCCACCGGTACGGCTGGTGACCCTCTCTGCGGACGGTCGGGAGGTAAAATCGGGCAACGAGATCGTCCTCTATCGTCACGAGAAGACGTTCTACAATCCCTGCGGTATCTTCATTCGCCTGCGCGATAATATGCCGCTGGAGGCGCTCAAATCCGCCGTGCGGGAGGCGGCGGGCTACAAAGTTGATTATGTGGGTAAATCGCTGACCATAGACGGCTTTGCGCTGGAAGCCACCGGCAGCGGCGCGGCCTTCGCCGCAGCTATCAGAGAAGTACTGGCGACGGCGGTACTGCCACTGATCCTGATGTCTCCAGAGGCACAGGTGTTGGAGCAAGGCCTGTCTGCGGCCAAGGAGGTCGCCTCGGCGGTCCCGCTCCTCTACGCCGCAACGGCTGAGAACTGGGAGCCTTTAGCAGCACTGGCCAGGAAGTTCGGCGCACCGCTGGCGGTACGGGCCAATACCCTGAGCGAGCTAGCTGCCCTGACGGAGAAGGTGAAAGGCGCCGGCGTGGACGACATTGTGCTCGATCCCGGCGTGCGCGACCTGAAGTCGGCGCTGGCGTTGAACACCCTGATCCGCCGTCTGGCGCTCAAGAAGACCTTCCGGCCACTGGGCTACCCGATCATCGCCTTCCCCGGGGAGATGGCAGATGATGAGGGGATGGTCGCGGTAGCGGCTACACAGGCCGTGACCAAATACGGCGGCTTCATCGTGCTGGATGAGTTCAACCCGGCTCTGCTCTACCCGTTGCTGGCGTTGCGCACTAATATCTATACCGATCCGCAGAAGCCTATCCAGGTCCAGCCGGGGGTCTATGAGATCAATAACCCCCAGCCCGACTCACCGCTGATGGTGACGACCAATTTCTCCATCACCTACTTTTCTGTGGCTAACGAGGTGGACGGCAGCGGCCTCCCAGGCTGGCTGCTGGTGGCGGACGCGGAGGGCATGAGTGTGCTTACCGCATGGGCAGCCGGTAAATTCGACGCGGAACGCATCGCCAAGGCGGTAAAAAGCACTAATATCGCCGACAAGCTCAACCACCGCAAGCTAATCATCCCGGGCCTTGTCTCGGTACTGCTGGGAGAGCTGGAGGAAGCATTACCAGGCTGGCAAATACTGGTTGGACCGCGTGAGGCGGTGGATTTGCCAGCCTATTTGAAACTGTGGAGAGCGAATTAGCTCGACACGGATGAACCTTCGAGGCGCAGAGGTGCAGAGATAGCGACGATGGTTTCCTCTGCATACTCTGCGCCTCTGTGCTAGCAAGCAATTCCAACCATGCCCCGAATCCGATTCCTGCCATCCGACACCACCCTCGAAGTCCCAGACGGTACGTTAATCGGAGATGCGGCGCGCGCGGCTGGTGTAGAGATTCTCATGCCCTGCGGCGGCCAGGGACGGTGTGGCCGCTGCGCAGTCGTTGTGGAGGAGGGAGCGGTACGTCGTCGCTCCACCCAGCGTCTCTCACCTGAGGATGTGGCGGCAGGATACGCTCTGGCCTGCCAGACCACTATCGAGGGGGATGTCGTGGTCCTTATCCCTCCTCAGGAGCGAATCGAGCGGCGGCTGAAAGAGAGTAAGCGGGTGGCCAGGATTGCCCTGCCCTTCGCCTACGATCGTCACGAGCAGCCCCTGCGCAAGTATAGCATTACCCTTCCCCCACCCTCCCTTCAGGATCAAACTGATGACTGGTCTCGCCTGCAGCGTGAACTGGCCCGCTGCTACAACCTGCGCGGTATTCAGGCTTCGCTGCCCGTACTGCGTAAGCTGGGCCGGGCCCTGCGCGAGGGCGATTGGACAGCCACCGTGGTGATCGAGCTGGATGCCTGGGATCGCCCGGAGGGCCCACCCCGCCTGATAGACGTGTTGCCGGGCGAGCGCTTAGAAAGCCTCTGGGCGGCAGCCGTTGACATCGGCACGACCACCAATCACGTCTGGTTGGTGGACATGATGAGCGGCGAGGTCCTCTCCCAACAGGCCGACTATAACGGCCAGATCGCCCGGGGCGAGGATGTCATCTCCCGCATCATCTACGCCAGCAAGGGGAATGGGCTGGAGGAACTTCAGAGACTGGTCGTCGGGACACTCAATCGCCTGCTGGCCCAGGCGGCCCAGGAGCGGGGCATCAGCACCGACGAAATTTATAAAGTCGTTGTCGCAGGCAACAGCACGATGATCCACCTCTTCACGGCCATCTCCCCCGAATCCATCCGCCTGATGCCTTTCGTCACCGCAGTCAACCAGGTCCCCACCTTCCCGGCCCGCGAGATCGGGCTGGCGGTGAATCCGGAGGCGACGGTAGACTGCCTGCCGGGCATTGCATCCTACGTCGGCGCCGATATCACCGCTGGCGTGGTGAGCTCGGGGATGTGCTCCACGCAGGACCTTACGCTCTTCGTAGATATAGGGACGAACGGGGAGATGGTACTGGGCGACTGCACATGGCTGATCGCCTGCGCCTGTTCGGCAGGGCCAGCCTTTGAGGGAGCGGGCGTGGTGCACGGTATGCGTGCTACCGCCGGAGCGATTGAGGAGGTATGGATCAATCCTCAGGACTACGAGGCAACTTATCGCGTCATCGGCGACGAGAAGCCACGTGGACTGTGCGGCTCTGGGCTGATTTCACTGCTCTCCGAAATGTTTACGGCGGGAGTGGTGGACAAAAGCGGCAATATCAACCTGGGGTTAAGGACGAAACGGGTGCGTCGGGGCACGCACGGCCCGGAGTACGTCGTGGCCTGGGCAGAGGAGAGCGCGACCGGCGAGGACATCGTGATCACGGCTGTGGACATTGACAACCTGATGCGGGCCAAAGCAGCGATCTATGCCGGCTTCTCCGTCCTGGCCCGCAGCGTGGGATTGAGCCTGAGCGAGGTGGGGCAGGTGCTCATCGGCGGCGCGTTCGGCCAGTACCTTAACGTGCGGAACGCGATCCAGATCGGCCTCCTCCCCGATAAACCGTTCGACTGCTTTCAGTTTATGGGCAACACTTCGGTGCGGGGCGCGTACATGGCGCTCCTCTCGCGCGAGATGCGTCGCCGTGTCACCGAGGTAGCGCAGATGATGACCTACCTGGAACTTTCGGCAGATAACACCTTCTTCGACGAATTCAACGCGGCGCTTTTCCTGCCCCACACCGATCTGAGCCAGTTCCCATCGGTGGCAGCGATGATGAAAGGGTAGAGCACTCGCTCAGGACTGTGGTGGTCAGGGGCACAGAGAGCTACCAGGCCGTTCGGCACAGCGTTCCCCAGTTTCCACATCGTCTCCTCAGCTTATTCAGCCTGCTTGCGCTGTGTGGACTCCAGTCTGCGCAGCAGGTGCCCGTGTTATCTAGCCGTGTTGTGATCCCGACGACGGGCCGTACTACCAGGGCCAGCCAGCGGGCTCGGCAGGTCCATGGGGCCAGGTATACCCTCATCCGATGCCATTTGTCAAAGCAACATGGTCGTGCTATCATCTAGGCATCCTTGGGAAAAGGGGGTGATGTCTATCGGCGAAACATTCTCATCGCGGTGA
Source organism: Anaerolineae bacterium (assembly GCA_026418995.1). Lineage (GTDB taxonomy): Bacteria > Chloroflexota > Anaerolineae > B4-G1 > B4-G1 > JAOAAG01. Next base: position 9,597 of record JAOAAG010000363.1, on the reverse strand, counting down.
CCGTTTTAGACCAGCACTTAAATTATCCAAGGAGGTCAAAATGTCCAAGCGTCTATACAGTCTGGCAGTAACTATGATCCTCGTGGCGCTGGTGCTGGCAGCGTGTAAGCCCAAGGCACCGTCTACCCCGCAAGAGTTCGTCTTCGGCGTCGTCCTCGTCGGGCCCTACAACGATCATGGCTGGAGTGAGGCCCACTACACCGCGGCTCAGTACGTCACTAAGAAGCTCCCCAATACCCGCTTCGTCCATCTGGACAAGTTGAACTCTGCTGACCGGCCGGAGACGACGCTGGAGCAGGTGGTGGACGACATGGTCTCACAGGGGGCCAAGATCATCTTTACCACCTCGGACGCTTTTCTGGAGGACACTGACCGCGTCGCTACCAAGTACCCGGACATCGTCTTCATCAGCATCTCTGGTGACCAGGTACTGAAGGGCACGGCCCCGCCCAACGTCGGCAACTATATGGGACGCATGGAGTACGGCAAGATGATCGCCGGCTGCGCGGCGGCGCTGGCTACTGAGACCGGCTCCATCGGCTACGTAGGGCCGCTCATCAACGACGAGACCCGCCGTCTGGCCGCATCCGCCTATCTGGGTGCCCGTTATTGCTACGAAAAGTATCGCGGACTGAACCCCGACGACCTGAAATTCACCGTCACCTGGATCGGCTTCTGGTTCAACATCCCCGGTGTCACGCTCGACCCCACCGAGGTCTCGAACGACCTGCTTAACGCCGGAGCGGATGTGCTGATGTCGGGCATTGACACCACGGAGGCGTTGCAGGTCGCTGGCCAGCGGGCCGGACAGGGCGAGCGCGTCTTCGCCGTCCCCTACGACTACGAGGGTGCCTGCGACCTGGCCCCCGATGTCTGCCTGGGCGTGCCGTACTTTAACTGGGGACCAGGCTACGTGGAGGAGGTCAAGGCGGTGATGGAGGGGAAGTGGACGCAGCGCTGGGTCTGGGCCGGCCCAGATTGGAAGGACATCAACAATCGCGACACCAGCGCGGTCGGCTTTTTGAAGGGTAAGGCGCTCAAGGCCGAATGGGCCGCCAAGGTGGACGAGTTCATCGCTGGATTGGCGGATGGCTCCATCAACCTCTTCGTTGGGCCGCTGAACTATCAGGATGGCTCGACCTACCTGGCCCCCGGCCAGAAGGCCACCGATGAGCAGATCTGGTACATGCCCCAACTACTGGAGGGGATGATCGGGCCAAGTCAGTAGGAGGGGTTTTGAGAGCGGGCATCAGGCGCCCTTTATGGGCGCCTGATGCCTTTCCTGGCGAAGGGACCTCACCGATGAACCCAGACCGCTTGTGCAAAAGCATTGGCATCAGGGCGAGCTTCATCCCATCCCCCAACGCCTCCCCCTCCGCAGCAGAGAGGGAGGGAACATCCATAGGTTTCAGTCAATGTTGAGGCGCGATCTGGCCGGCACACCCCGTACTGCCAACCGCATCGCACTGTACACCAGCATCGTACTCGTCGTGCTTGCGGCCATCCCTATCGGCTGGACAATCTGGACCTACCGCGACTACCCGTTCGACTCCGACGAGGCGGTCCATGCCAACACCGGGTTAGAGCTGGCCCTTGACTTACGCGCAGGCGACCTGTCCGCTTTCGTCCGGGATGCCTACCGTCAGGGCTTTTATCCTCCTGCGTTCTCGGTGTTGAAAGCCGTGCTCTTTCTCCTCTTGGGGCCATCAACGCTGACAGCACGCTTGTTCAGCCTTGCCTGTCTGTGTGTGGCGATGGTCGTCGTGTATCAGGTAGGCCAGGTAATAGATGAGCACCACGGCTGGCTGATCGGCCTCATCGCCGTTGCGCTAACGCTGACTTCCCAACCACTCCTGGTGGCCTCCGGGCTTGCCATGATGGAGACGCCCGGCTTGCTGGCAAGTTTCGGGATGCTGTGGCTGTATCTTAAAGCGCTTGAAAGCCCCACTGCGGGACGCCTCGTCGGCACAAGTCTGGCGCTGTTAGCGACTTTCCTGACTAAATACACCTATGGCCTCCCCGCTGCGGCAACAGTCGTTTTAATGGAGTGTTCTTCTCTCCTGCCATGGTGGCGGGGAGGCATGCACTATGGCGGCGAACAAGGTCTGCCCGAGTGGTCACGCGCATTGATCAGGCGCTGGCTGTTGCTATTCGGGCCCTTCGCGCTGGCGCTCGTCCTCTGGTTTGCAGGGCCGGACAAGCTCGCGATGTTCTGGGCCTACGTCATGACCCAGCCAGACCAGCAAGCCTGGCATCTGGAGACGCTGCTCTTCTATCCACGCAGCATTGCATTCCACTACACTCCATCGCCCCTGTTTGCCCTGGTGACGCTGTGTGGCATCGTGTGGGCTACCACCCGTCTCCGACAGCCCAGGTTACGCCTGCTCTTGATCTATTTTTGTGCGGGCATGGGCGAGATGTTCCTCAATTCCCAGAAGGAGACGCGCTTCATCGCCACCTTTGTGCCCGCGGCACACGTGCTCACAGGCGCGATGCTTGCCTGGTGCGCAGATCACTGGCGCCGGGGAACGCTGAGCCGATGGTGGGGGCTTGTCGCGCTGCTGCTTGCGGTCAGCATCATCCTGGCCGTACCTGTGCTGGCTGACCGTTTCAGAACTTATCCGTCTTTAATGGAAGTCGAATACGAGACCCACCCTGCGCTGAATGATCTGGCCGCCTGGATCAGGGAGCAGATCCCTTCAGGCGAGCGTTTCTACCTGATTAACTTCTGGGACCAGTTCAGCCCCAGTGCTCTGGCCTGGTATCTGGGCACGCGCGACGTGCCTCCCGGCACACGGCTTGCCGAGGTCTACATGCCGTCTACCTTATTGAAAAGTCCATCTGAGGACAACATTGCAGCCCTGCGTGGCGCAATTCTTGCCAGCGGCGTCCGATACGTGGTCTCTTTTGAAGGAACACCCTGGGGAGAGCCGGTCTGGTGGCTCTACGCCGACGCTATGGATGACATCCTCGATCCGGTTGCCCAAAGGGTCACTTACGTTGAGCTGTACGACACCGGGGAATGGCTGAACCGCTCACTGCTCCGGCAGCGCGAATGGGAACACGTGAAAGGGAAAGGCCGGTACACGTTGCAGGTGCAAACCACGGTGTATGCTGTGATGACGTCTGCTCAAAAAGTTGAGTAAGTGTGCTCCGTTGCGGACAGAGAACTGTCATGGGTGACGGCTTTGCCGTAGCCCACCCGGCAACGCCGTCGCCCACCCGGCAATGCCGCCGCCCACCCGGCAATGCTGTGCCCGACCGGAGAGGCTGAACACCTCAGCGTTCGCGACCGAGCCACCAATGCTGCTGTTATCCCTGTCAATCGCGAGGCGGGAGGTTTTGGCAGCACTCAGCGCAGGGGCAGCCATGATGGATATCACCGTGGGGTCGCCAATCACAGCGGTATGCGGATCGTCTGTATAAACGGGTGACAGACCGTTGCCGTGCACCTCGCCCTGATTCTACACTCCCGTCACGCCCACAGGCAGCGAATTCCTGATTGTGACTCGGAAACAGATGGTGACGACGCCGTCAGGTTCGGCCGGGATCGCGCCGACGTCAACGAATACCAATAGAGGCAACCCTGAGAGTCAGTACCAGCGAAACAAATGCCAACAAGCAAGCTATAGCAAGTGATCGAACACCGTGTGTTTCCATCGCTAAAACCCTTTATACTCGAGATCAAGTAGCCCAGGGGCAAGTTCTTCGGGCGGAACATCAATGTACTCTCCAACATTGCGCTCAACGATCTCTCCTGAGGCATAGATCAGGTGACCCCCATAAAACACAAACCACCACTCGATTTTCAACCCCCGGATTTGTGTCCACGCGGTAATGGCGTAGTTATACCGTTCGTATGGTGCAACTCCTTGCTTGTCGATCTCTCTAGCATCAGAGAAAACGATCTCCCCTCTGAGATAGTCCGGCAGGAGCATCAACACAAGCGCTCGGGCAACCAGTTCACGGTTCTCGTCAGTGACCACGACTGGATCGAACAAGACTTTCAAATCCCTGGGAAGAAGGTAGCGCTGACCATCCTGCTCGGCAAAGAGGATCGTGCGGTGCTGCACAAATTCCCCTCCGTACAGGTCATACTCTATCAAGAGGAACCTGGCAGTTGGAAACAGCATCTTCCACTCCGGACGTGTGATGTACTTGGCATACTGGGTCACATTGCACCAAGGCTGGGTTTCCAAGATCGCCGAACATTCCCCGGGAGAAGACGCGCTTTGCACATCGTTGTGCCGAAACTCTTCCACTAACAATTGCTCCTCTGCGGTCATCGTGGGGGTGGGGATGGGTGTCCGAGTCGGGGCTGGCGTGGGTGGGACGGGCGTCGAGGTAGGCAGCACCGTCCCTTGCTCGGCCCACGCCGTCAACACCGCCGGCAGTTCGGTGGGCGTCGCCGTGGGGATGAGTTGCCCCAGCGCAGCCGCCGTCGCCAGCACCGCCGCGACGTCAACGGTGGGCAGCGTGGTGGGCGGAACTGCTGCGCCGATCGGCGTCCACGTCGGTGGCCGGGTGGCGGGCGGCGTCACGGTGGTTGTAGCGGGCGCCGGCTGCGCCGGGCAGCGCGCCAGGGCTGCCGCCAGGCCAAGCACAATCGCAGCGAGCAAGCCTACGGTCACGAGCATCGGGGTTCGGTTCTTCATCACGCACCCCCGGTTGGGCGAATCAGCGAGTCAGCGAATCGGCCAATGGCGAATAACAGATGGCAAGGGTGCCGGTCAGCAGGGCAGTGCGGGGGTCGGGCGTGTCGTCGAAGGTGACGCCTGTGGCGGGCGCGATGCCGCTGTTCTCGATGGTCACGCGGTAGAGCAGCACGCCGCCGGGAGACTCTAAAGGGAGCCGACATCGGCGGTCATCAGCACGGGCGTGGCCGGCGTTGCGGCCCGCTTACTCACTTGTGCAAAGATCACGACCATGATGATGGCGATTACGCCGATCAGCGCTGTTCCCACAATCGCGCGTGTTTTCCCGCTCATTGCCTCATACCTCCAATCTATGCTCCTCTCGTTGATCGTTAGCGTGCGCCCAAACGCAACCCGGCCGGGAGGAGGGGGCACGGAAACGCCCGCTCCGCCGGCCGGGGAGGGTTCGTGTGCGACGGGCAGCCCGCACGGGGCTACGCCTGACGATCTGCGAGGGGTTCCGAAAGGCCGCGTACCCACCTCATACTCGCTTTCACCATCGGCGCGGACGATCGAGGGAGAGTGTACGCGACACGGGAAGTTTGTCAAGTCAGCGTATTTCAGAGTCCAGAAGCCCCATTGAGCGCCGTCGTTGTCACCCCACACGCCGCATAAGCGCCGCTCCAATGGGACGTATCCGCCGTTCTGTGCGTCGCATAAGTCGCAGATAGTGATCAGGGATTGGGGAGCAGGGACTAGGCCCTAACCTGATTGTCCGGGTCAGAAACGCGGGGGAGGAGACAATGTGATTCTCCTACGCCGGTTCGCCGGCCCACGACACGGCCAGGTTCACATCGCACAACGAGCAGCACTCGTCGGCGCGCATAGCAGGATTTCCCGGCCCTCGCGCGGGATGCAGCGCAGGCCGCTCCGCTCGATCAGGGCGCGGCGAATCTCCCGCTCGGTAAGGCCGGCGGGGTGGGCATCAAGCACCGTCTGAACGGCCTGGGTAAGGAAGGTGCTCATCCCTCCGACCATTTTGCTCACTCGAGCAAAGGCGCCACGCCCGTGCAGGCGTCCTCGAAGGGCACAAACTGCGGCAACAAGAGCGGCCCCTGGTAACTCACGTCGAAACTGATTCCCACGTCGGACTCCCAGGCATTGCGCACCTCGGCAACGACGCCGAAATCCTTCAGCCCGGCGACGACTCCTTCCCACAACACGCGCAGTGTGGCGACATCTGCCGCGCCGTTGAAATCCAAATCCTCCGAATAGCGATTGCCGCCGTAGACCAGCCGCAGCGCCGTGCCTCCCTTGAAGACCAATGCCTGGCTACGCGAGTAGAGCAGCCAGAGGAGCAAGTGTTGAATATAGTCCCGCTCCTGCACCTGCATCCCGACGCCATGGCGCTGGGCGATGCGCTGAATCTGAGACTTGGTCAACATCAGCCCACCTCCTGCGGCGCCAGTGCACTTTCGGGGACATTGACGATGATCTGCCACCGAGGCACCAGGCGACCGGCACGCGGGCGGCCCGGCTCCAACTTGATCGGAGTCGTCGAGCAGAGCAGTCCCTCTGCCGGACAGCCGAGAACCTCCAGCAGATAGCCCAGCCGCGATCCCAGGCTTTTGTCCCCCATCCGATTGGCGTATTCAACCAACACAGCCACATCTACCGTCGCCAGCGCCGACCGCAAGGCCTTGACAACCTCCGCGATGCCGCCGGCGTAACGCGGCTGGTCGAGGCTGTCCACAATGGCCTTGGCCTCATCGGCGATGAGCACAGGCAAGTCACCGACCCACTCGCGGCGATAGCCAAAGAACTTGTGAGGCTTGAGGGTCACGAAGCGAAAGCGGAGATTACGGAAGGAGACCGGGCGCTTCTTCTTCGTCGTCGCCACAAAAGTGATCAGCGGAACCTGCTCGGTGAAGCCGTAATAGTGGAGCGCAGACCAATAGGAGACATAGGCCGGTGTGACCAGGTGGCTGGCAATGAAGAGCGGGTTGGACAACACCCGCTCCGGTTCCAGGCCCAGGAGGAGGAACTTGCCCTTCTCGACCTTACCGACCAACCCGTCGGCTTTGAGCCGCGCGATCAGATTGTAGACCTGTCTGCGTTCCAGCCCGAAGAGCGCAGCCACCAGTGCCGGCGTGAAGTAGAACAGGTCTTGTTGACGAAGCCTTTGGGCAACAGAAATCGGGGATAGACGTTCGGTCATTGGCAGTAATTCTTTACTCGATTTACACCCGCATTCTACCATGATCTCTGGGCAGGTGCAAATCAGAGCACCGCCTGCAGCAATCCCAGGTCCCACAGCCGCCTCACCACTTCCGGTGGAACGGGCCGGCCGGGCAGGCAGAGAACCTCGTAGGTCTGGGGATCATAGACAGCGTAGCGGGGGGTGCAGGAGCCGGGCGGTGGCCCGGCCAGCCTCCAGCGGGGACGCTGGCCGGGGTCGGCGTTCTCGAACAGAGCAAGTGCGCTGCTATACGCTGGCGTGACCTACCGGCTCTCCTCCACGATGGCGATCTCCCATACTCAGACCGTACAACGGATAGAGCACCTGATCCATCAGCCAATCGGTGCGCGCGATGCGGCGCATCGGGGGCGTCAGGCGGGCCGGCACGTCGTGGACAACGTCGGATTGCTCCGGGGGGCGGCGAGCTGCGTGGCAATAAACACAACGAGTGAATCACGGTAGGGGCTAAAAGGCCGACGAAGAACGGCATGGAGGTAACCACTTTCGCCTGCCCCATTCAGGCGCCCCCGACACGATTCGAACGTGCAACCTGCGGATTCGAAGTCCGTCGCTCTATCCCTTGAGCTACGGGGGCAATGGATGTATAATGAAAAGCCGGAACAGAGTCCGGCTGCGCAACTGGGGTGAGTGGTGGGATTCGAACCCACAATCTCCTGGGCCACAACCAGGTGCCTTAACCCTTAGGCCACACCCACCAGGCGTATTTATTTTACCACAAAGCCTAGAAAGGAGCAAACAACGATGGGACTCCAGGCCCCTCCCGTGCAACGGCATGACACGTTGATTGTGACCACCGAATTCCAGTTCAAAGGCCAGTTGGAGAGCATCGGAGCAGTAGGCAGTTTTATCGCCGATACAGCTCGCATCAGCTTTTCACTCTATGACGTGCACATGGCGCCGCTGTCGCCCAGCTTCCCGCTGAAGAGCCTCTCCCGCCCGCAGATCGTCGTGCTCAGGCCGCACATCATCCTGCTCTATCTGACCTCCGAGGAGGCGCGCGCTACGGTGAGAACCTTTACGCGGCGCGAGATAATGATGCTCTACACACCTGTCGCCGTATGCCGGGGCGAGTTTGCACTGCCGGCCGAGGCCAAGCTGGGGGATATGCTCGGCGTAATGCCAGGCGACTTGCTCCCCATGATGAACGTACAGATATTGCCCCTTGTCAAACTGCCAATGCCTTTTCCCACGCAGGCTGAACTGATCCTGGTGGGCCGTTCCCACATACTCTGTTATCACCCTGGATAAACTTGCTGCGCTGCCTGGGTCTTGGGTCAGTCACTCCATCACCAGCCCGTTGTCTCAGGGAGGCCCACTTTTGTCGGATGGAACGGCCCCTCCAAGCCGCTTCCCTCTACCGCCTGACTGGCTGTCGCTCGCTCGTCTCGTCCCCCTGCTCCTGGAAGTACCGGTATTCCACCGCTGGCCCTCCACGGCATCTGCTGCACTCTGAACTCGTCTGGTCCTGACCGGTCCGTCACCACCAGCCCCCGTAACCGATCATCTACGCGCCCGCACGTGCCAGGGGAGCGCTGTATTGCGCGCTATTCTACAGCGCCTCCTCACCCTACCACAGCTCCTCTGGAATCTGCCTCGCCCGCAACAGCTCTATCTGCTCCCTTGGGAGGCCATTCAACTCGCACAAACCGCAGTGGTTGACCACTTCCTGGCTGTGCGCGCAGCCGCCCCCCGACCTTGCCCACCCTTACGCTCCAGGCGTAATGCAGTTGCGAGCTCAGAACAAGCCGCTGCCCCTCGGACCGACTGGAGAAGCTCTCCTGCGCAGGATATTTTTGACTTCTCGGAGGCATAATGCTATTATTAGACTGCTCCACCTGGTTGGGCCTGGAGTACAACTGGTTACTCTGTCTGGGCGAGGCCAGGGCGTAGAGATATGTAGCTTTTCCCGCTGCGCTGATGAGACCCGCAGCTAAGCAAAGTACGAGCGTGGGTGCCCCCACGGAGAGGAGGAACACATGAACCAATCGAGAATTTCCACCGGAGTGCACGGCCTGGACGAGATTCCGAATGGCGGTCTCATTCCCAGGCGGGCCTACCTGATCCGCGGCGGTCCTGGCTGCGGCAAGACCACTCTGGGGCTGCACTTCCTCGCCGCCGGATTGGCCCGTGGCGAAAAAACCCTCTGCATCACCCTCACCGAGCCGGAAAGTCAGATCCGTCAGAACGCCAAACAAAGGGGGATTGACCTGAGTGGGGTGGCCTTCCTGGACCTCACCCCGACTCCTGACTTCTTCACCCAGGTGGAGACCTACGACATCTTCTCCCCGGCCGAAGTGGAGCGGGCACCGATTACCCAACAGATTACCGCAGCCGTGGAGGCCGTCCGCCCGGACCGGGTGCTGGTGGACTCTATGACCCAGTTCCGCTACCTCTCCGCTGACCCGTTCCAATACCGCAAGCAGGTACTCTCCTTCGTGCGCTTCCTGATAGAGCACGGAGCCACCGTCCTCTTTACCTCCGAGAGCAGCCCCGAAGCGCCCGACGCCGACCTCCAGTTCCTGGCCGATGGAGTGATAGAACTTCAGCGGGAAGGAGACCAGCGCAGCCTCTCCATATTGAAATTCCGGGGCTCCGGTTTCCGCCAGGGCCGGCACTCCATGCGACTGGATGAGGAGGGGATGAAAGTCTTCCCTCGCCTGACTCCAGAGGCATACCGGCGGGAGTTCGTCCCCGAGCCGATTC
>JAOAAG010000268.1 GCA_026418995.1 Anaerolineae bacterium | reverse complement strand
GGTGGCGGCGGCGGTGCGCGAGCTCCTCTCCCCGGCGTCTGATAAGTTAAAGCAAATGGCCGCGCGGGCGCGGAAACTGGCCCGTCCCGAGGCTGCCCAACGTATTGCGGAGATATTGTGGAAAGTGGCCGGAGGAGGACTCGTTACGTGATGGCCTGGTCCCGCTCCGGCCCGACGCCGATGAAGGTCACCGGTATACCGACCTGTTCCTCAATTAAGGCGATATAGTCGCGCGCAGCAGCAGGCAGCTCGGCGCGGCTACGTACCCTGCTGATCTCCTCCTCCCAGCCTGGCAACTCCTCGTATACCGGGCGCCATTCGCTCAACGCCCGCGCTCCGAATTCGGCGGGGAAGTACTCGGTGCGCACGCCGGCCCGTTCGTAAGCGACGGCCACCTTAATCCGCTTCAGGCCACTCAGCACATCCAGCTTGGTCAGGGCGAACTCGTCCAGGCCGTTGACCCGCGCGGCGTAGCGCAGGATGGCCAGGTCGAGCCAGCCGCAGCGGCGCGGACGCCCCGTCGTCGTCCCGTACTCGCCGCCGACCTGCCGGATGCGTTCGCCGGTTTCATCGAATATTTCGGTGGGGAACGGGCCGGCGCCGACACGGGTCGTGTAGGCCTTGGCGACGCCGATGACCCGGGAGACATAACGTGGGCCAAACCCCAGCCCGGTCAGCGCCCCCCCGGCTATCGTCGAGGAGCTGGTGACGTAAGGGTATGTGCCATGGTCCAGGTCGAGCAACAATCCTTGTGCTCCCTCGCACAGGATGGTCTGGCCTGCTGCCAGCGCTTCGCCGACCAGCGCCGAGCCGTCCACCAGATGCGAGGACAGACGTCGGGCACAGGCACAGTACTCCGCTGCAATCTGCGCCGGCGGCAGAGGTGGAAGGCCGTATTCCTCCTCTAAACGACGGTTGTGGAGGCTTACCACCTCGGCCACCCGCTCAGAGAAGCTCTCAGGATCGGCCATGTCGCCAGCACGCAAGTTGATGCGAGCCGCCTTGTCGGCATAGACCGGGCCGATACCGCGCCTCGTGGTACCGATGGCATCGCCCCCTCTGGCCGCCTCCCGCGCCCCATCCAGAGCCCGATGGGTGGGCAGGATAATGTGCGCCGCTGCACTAAGCTTCAAACGGGCCGGACTCACATCCACCCCCAGCGCGGCCAGTCTGTCTATCTCCGCCACCAACTGTTGGGGATTGACCACTACCCCAGCACCGATCAGGCATACGACGTGAGGATGCAGGATGCCTGACGGTACCAGATGTAAGCCGAGCTTATGCCCCTGGGCGACTACTGTGTGACCCGCGTTGTCTCCCCCGTTGAAGCGGGCGACTATGTTGATGTCGCGGGCCAGCCAATCCACCACACGCCCCTTACCCTCATCACCCCATTGAGTGCCTACCAGTATAATCGCTGGCATACTCTCCTTTCAAATCCTGTTGTATCACGTCAGGATAGTCATGGTCCTCTGCACATCGTGGGCCAGAATCTCTAAGAGCGGGCCTACCGCTTGCGCATAGCGGCCAATTGGATCACCTGGATCAATTGCGCTGTATCCGCGTTGATGGGTAAAAAGAAAGCCCGGTCATCACGCACGATGGCGCCGTTGCCTGCAAACTGACGTAACTGCTCGGAATCCATAACCCAGTAGCGGGCAATGTCTTCTGTTCCCAGGTCAGCGACCGCATCAAGATGCGGTGGAGTGAGCCTCTGGGCCAGGTATTCCCCGGTGAGCGGCTGTGGCGTAGCCAGAAGCAGGGTATGGCTTCCTCCGGTGTACCACAGCGTAGCGTGGGGAAAGACGCTCTGAAACGTGCGCAGGATGGCACGGTAATCGGCGCTCGCTATGCTGTGTAACGGCACCCACTGGATGAAGACGCCGTCGGGAGCCAGGTGCCGCGCCACCTGGCGATAGAATTCTACGGTAAACAGCGCCCAACTGCAAGCGTTAGAGGGATGGGTGGCATCGGTAGTGATGATATCGTACCGTCGGTCTGTCTGGAGCAGAAAATTGCGCGCATCCTCAACATGGACGCGCAGGCCCGGGTACGAGAGAATGTCCCGGTTCTCGCGGGCGTAGACCTGCGCCGCTGCGATCATCTCAGGCGAGAGCTCCACCACTTCGATCTGCGGAATACCGTGTGTGGAGAGTGCCCCGGTAGCGATGCCATTGCCAAAGCTGAGCATCAGCGCGCTTTGGGCGTTGGGTTTGAGCAGCGGAGGCAGGTGACCCAGCAGATAAAACGCGCGCAGGCTGAGGATATCGGTGGGCACTTCCACGCGCCCGTTGACGGTGGAGAACTTGGGGTTCTGCGGGCCGGCTGCGAAAACCGCCACCGTTGTCTCGACCCCCTCCTGATAGAAGAGTAGCCTGTCCTCCAGCTCCTGCCAGTACCCCAGGTAGCGCGCCGGGGGGCGCACAAGGGCGGCCACCAGCACCACCGCCGGAACGGCAGTGGCTAGCGCTTTCACATACGTTGTGTAGGGAGCGAAGCGGAGCAGAGCGACGCATCCTATACCGATGTTCAGAGCGGCCAGCGCCAGTGTCGAGCGTTGCAATCCCAGCAGAGGGATGATAAGAAAACCGGTCAGCAAAGAACCGAGGACGGAGCCGGCGGTGTTCAGCGCCGTAAGCCGTCCCATTTTCATCCCCACCTCCGCTGCCCTCTCCGCAGTGTAGAGACTGCTGACCACGGGGAAGATAGCCCCCACCAGCGTTGTGACCGGGAAGAGCGTGATGAAAGAAAGCAGCCCCTCAAAAGCCATCTCCGCCGCGACCGAATAGCGGGGGGAGAAGTGCTCCAGTCGCAAGCTATGCAGACGTCCAAAGACAAGGAGGGCCAGGATGGCCAGCGTCCCGACTCCCAGCTCCAGAAGTCCGAAGTGTCCGCAGTGAACAGCGGGCGACCGGCGCTCTCTACGCAGCCACCAGGTGCCGAGCCAGCCACCCACCACCAGTCCGGCGAGGAAAACGGACAGCATAATGGAAAACGAGTACACCGCACCGAGGGTGTAGAGCGCGATCACACGTGCCCAGACCACCTCGTATCCCAGGGCGGCAAAGCCCGAGATGGCGTAGGCCCAGAGCACGAAGCGTTGCTCCGCTCTGCTGGGAGTACCTGTGGTTGGGGCAGGAGCGGGGCGCTTCCCCTGTGGCGCGCTGAGGCGTAGCTTCCCCGCCATACCAGCGACGGCCAGGTTAATCGCCGAGGCCAGCAGGATAGTGGCGCGAGTGCCCAGAAGCCGAATCAGGAAGATGGCCGTGAGCAGACAACCAATCACGGCACCGAGCGTATGCACCACATACACCCTGCCCACCTCTCCTCCCACCCGTCCATCCTCTCGCGCGTAGACCCGGCTCATCACCGGCAAAGCGGCGCCGATGCATATAGCCGGCGGGGTCAGCACCAGCAGCGAGAGAAGCAACCGCAGCGCATTGAGCAGGAATGGCGCAGGGGGCAGACTGCGAGCTATCCAGGCGTAAAGGCCAGTCAGACCGCTTTCCAGTGCGAACGGGACCGCCAATCCCAGAGCGGCGAGTATAACCTGGAGGGCGGCGAAGAGGCGCAGTGGGTGGGCGGAACGGTCAACCCGCCGTCCGATCAGATAACCGCCGAGCGCCATCCCGCCCATGTAAGCTGTCAACACAGCGCTGTAGGCATAGACGCTCACCCCGAAGGTCAATGTCCCTTGCCGCACCCAGCAGATTTCATAGATGAGGGCGCTGACCCCGGTGAGAAAGAACAACACCAGTGGCCGCCTAAGCGTCATCGTCCTTCGCCTTCTGCCACAAGGATTCCAGTTCTTCCATCGTGAGGGCGCTCATATCCACTCCCTGCTGCTGGGCCATTCTCTCCATAGTCCGAAAGCGGCGGGCGAAGCGGGCGTTGGCTTTGCGCAGTGCCGTCTCGGCATCCAGGCCCAGCCAACGGGCCCAGTTCACTATGGCGAACAGCAGGTCACCCAGCTCGGCCTCCCGCTCCTCCATATCGGCGGCTCTTTCCAGCTCCTCCATCTCCTCGCGCACTTTATCGGCTACGCCGTCCGGGCTACTCCAGTCGAAACCCACACGCGCGGCCCTCCGACTGTACACATCGGCCTGCTGAAGCGCCGGCAGGGCAGCCGGTATGCCATCCAGCACCGAGCGTGCGTCCCCCTTTTCCGCTCGTTTGAGCCTCTCCCAGTGTTGCAACACCTCCTGGGCGTTATTGACATGGCGCGTCCCCCACACATGAGGGTGGCGGTACTTGAGCTTGGCGTCAATGCCAGCGATGACATCAATCATTTTGAACTCGCCAGCCTCAGTGGCGATCTGGGTCTGGATCAACACCTGCAATAACAAATCTCCCAGTTCTTCCTGCAACGCACGAAGGTCGCCGGCATCAATGGCTGCCAGCGTCTCGTAGGCTTCCTCCAGCAGGCTTCCCCGCAGGCTCTCATGGGTCTGCTCACGATCCCAGGGACATCCGTTCGGAGCACGCAGATGCGCGACCGTGTCCTGAAAGCTCTCGAAGCCGCCTGGGCGAGTGAGTTGAGGGATGTAAAGCGTCGTCAGGTGATCCATATCCTGCCGATCCAGCGCGTAGAGAGGAAGGCGGACCAGGGATTGCTCAGGCATACTCGCTCTATACACCAGGACCACCTCATGATCATCGGGGTACTGGTTCATCAGCGTGAGCTTCACATCACTGGCCAGCAGACGGTCGTACATCTGGGCCACCAGTGCCGGCAGGTCGGGGTTGAGCGGTGGATGGTGACGGGCCGCGATCTCCAGGGCGTCGCAGATCTGCAGGCCCGGCAGGGCATCTATCTGCAGGACGGTAAGCACCGGCTCGATGAAACTGACCCCCGCCACGATGCGTACCGGCAGCCCTTCCTCCCTGGCGCGGGCAAGGAGATGTTTGACCGTTGCCTCTCCCACCAGCGGGTGGCCCGGCACCGCGTAGACAACGCCCTGAGGGCGGCGTCCCAGTTCCAGTACATGCCCCGCGATGCGCTCGTAAAGCTCGCCGAAGTTTTCCGCTTCCTCGTACAGCCGGTCGAAAGAGTGCACGACCAAGGAGGAGGGTAACCCTGCCACAGCCGGGTGGTGCTCGGTCCGCAGCCAGAGTTCTGGAGCGCTTTCGAGCACCGTCCAGGCCTCTCGCGTCAGGTAGTCAGGATGGCCCGGGCCCAGGCCGAGGATAGTGATACCTGCCGTCTGCCCGATGGGGTCATCTCCAGATATCGAGTGTACATTGTGGTTCATTGGGAGTTCATCATACCATGAGAGGAAGGGTTGTGCAAATAGCTGATTGTGTAACCAATCCATTGATGATATAATCGGACGGTGGCAGGTGACGGTCACTTCCAGGTGACCGTCACCTTAAACCTGAAGAATGATCTCGACATAGGGAATATGCTACTCGTTACCGGTGCAACTGGTTTTGTGGGGCGGGCGGTAGTGCGCCGGGCAGTGGCCGAATCACGAGCGGTACGCTGTCTTTTACGCCCCTCTCGTCGTGAACAATCTCTCCCCCCTGGGACCGCCCTGTCCGCAGTGTCGGCAAGCCTTGACGATCTGCCCGCGCTGCGCACCGCAGTGGGAGGCGCGACAGCCATCCTTCACCTGGCCGGGGAGGAGGATCTGTGGAATGGGGGCCTACGGGAGGACCACATTGCCGGCACGGCTAACCTGATCACAGTAGCGCAGGAACTGGACGTGCAACGCCTCGTATATCTGAGTCACCTGGGAGCGGATACCGCCTCAGCTTACCCGCTCTTCCGGATTCTGGGCGAGGCGGAGTCCCTTGTCAGTACCAGTGGGCTGGATTACACCATCGTCCAGACTTCGCTGGTATACGGCGCCGAGGACGTGTTTACCAACATGCTGGTGATGCTGGCCAAGTGTTGCCCCTGGGTGATGCCCATCCCGGATGCCGGCCTGTGCCGCTTTCAGCCTTTGTGGGTCGAGGACCTGGCCAGGTGCCTGCTCGCGACGGTTGACTCCAGCAGCCTGAGCGGGCGTACTATCCAGCTCGGTGGGCCGGAGCACTTCACGTTCCCACAACTGGTGAGCGAGGTGTTGAGAGCAGCGGGAATGCGGCGGCGGTTATTGAACGTGCGTATCCCCTTTATGCAGTGGATCATCGCGCTACTGGACACTTTTTTGCCGCGCACGCCCACGCCGTTCTGGTGGCTTGACCTGCTCGCCGTGAACGGAGCCACGGACCTGATGGCTGTGCCGCGCCTGTTCGATTTTGAGCCCTGTCGGTTGACCAATTGCCTTGACTACCTGAGCCGTCCGCGTGCCTGGCGGCGCACCCTGGTACGGTACATTACCTCGCGGGGTTGAGTGAAATGCGCCCGATTCGCAGCTTCGTCATCAAACCCGCCCTGCCGCCCAGGTTAGAAGGGCTGCGCAGGCTAGCCTATAACCTCTGGTGGTGCTGGCACATGGAGGCGATCAACTTGTTTCGCCGCCTGGACGAGCAGTTGTGGGAAAAAACGGGCCACAACCCGGTGCTGATGCTGGGCACGATAGACCAATCCAGGCTGGAGCGGGCAGCCCGCGACGAGGCCTTCCTGGCCCATATGGAGAGAGTGCTCAGGGACTTCGACGGCTACATGGCCAGTGGTACAAGCTGGTGCGACAAAGCGCAGGCGTTGCCTCCCGGCGCCATTGTGGCCTACTTCTCAGCCGAATTCGGCCTGACCGATTGTATCCCCAATTACTCCGGCGGGCTGGGCATCCTGGCAGGCGACCACCTCAAATCGGCCAGTGACCTGGGATTGCCCTTAATAGGCGTGGGATTGCTCTATCAGCAGGGTTACTTCCACCAGTACCTCAGTGCCGACGGGTGGCAACAGGAAAACTACCCGCTGAACGATTTCTACACTATGCCCCTTCAGTTAGAGCGTCGCCCGGATGGCACACCGCTGACCGTGGAGGTCCGTTATCCCGGTCACCGCGTAGAGGCACAGATATGGTGGGCCCAGGTAGGGCGGGTACCGCTCCTCCTGCTCGACACGAACCTGGAAAGCAATGCGCCCGTGGACCGTGATATCACGGACCAGCTCTATGGGGGCGACACCGAGATGCGCATCAGGCAGGAAATGGTGCTGGGCATCGGCGGGATACGGGCCTTGAAGGCCCTGGGATTTCGGCCCACCGTGTGCCATATGAATGAGGGACACTCGGCCTTCCTGGCCTTGGAACGCATCCGGATGCTGATGGAGGAACATAACCTCTCCTTTGCCGAGGCCAGGGAAGTGGCCATGGCCAGCCAACTCTTCACCACCCACACACCGGTGCTGGCAGGCATAGACCTGTTTCCTCCCCAGTTGATTGACAAGTATTTCGCCGAATATTATCCTGTGCTAGGCCTCTCGAGAGAAGAGTTCCTGGCGCTGGGCCGTGTCAATCCCGCTGACCCCAGCGAGCCCTTCAGCATGGCCGTACTGGCGCTCAAACTCTCTGGAGACGCCAACGGTGTGAGCAAGCTGCACGGCCAGGTGGCTCGCAAGATGTGGCACTCCCTGTGGCCTGATATCCCGGAGCGGGAGGTGCCTATTCACTCGGTGACCAACGGGGTACACCTGCTCTCGTGGATCTCCCATGATATGGCTGAACTCTACGACCGTTACCTGGGGCCGGCCTGGCAGGACGATCCGGCCAACCCGGAGGTATGGCAGCGGGTGGACGAAATCCCTGACTCCGAGCTATGGCGTACCCACGAGCGACGCCGTGAGCGACTGATCGCGTTTGCCAGGAGGCGGTTACACTACCAACTGGAAGCGCGCGGCGCTCCCGCCACTGAGCTCGAGCGGGCATGGGATGTGCTGGACCCGCGGGCGCTCACCATCGGCTTCGGGCGGCGCTTTGCGACCTACAAGCGGGCTACTCTGCTCCTGGAGGATCCGGAGCGCCTGGAGGCCATCCTCAACAATCCCGAGCGGCCGGTGCAGATCATCTATGCTGGGAAAGCCCACCCCGCTGATCATCCGGCCAAGGAATTGATCCGTCGCGTGGTGCAGTTGGCCAGAGACGAAAGGTTCCGCCGCCGCATCGTCTTTATCGAGGACTATGATATGATTGTAGCCCGCTATATGGTCCAGGGAGCGGACCTGTGGCTTAACACTCCCTTACGCTACCATGAGGCCAGCGGCACCAGCGGCATGAAAGCTGCAGCGAACGGGGTGCTCAATATCAGCACGCTGGACGGCTGGTGGGATGAAACCTATGTGCCGGAGATCGGATGGGCGATCGGCAGGGGGGAGGTATACGAGGACAACGCGTATCAGGCAAAAGTCGAGTCCAACGCGCTCTATAACCTGCTCGAGAGTGAGGTGGTGCCGCTCTTCTACGAGCGTGGGCCGGATGGGCTGCCCCGCAGGTGGATCGCCAAGGTCAAGGCCGCGATGAAAGCGATCTGCCCATACTTTAACACCGCGCGCATGGTGATGGAGTATACGCAGCGCTTCTATATGCCGGGTACCGTGCGGTATATCCGCCTGACCAAGGACGGCGTGGCACGTGCCAGGGCGCTGGCGGCCTGGAAGGAGAAGCTTTACCGCTGCTGGCCCGAGGTGCGGGTGCTTAGCGTCGAAGCCGAGATTCCCCCCGATGTCCAGGTCGGTGCCGCCATCAACATACGCACTCTGGTGCACCTGGGAGAACTATCCCCAGGTGACGTCAAGGTGGAGCTCTACCACGGCCCGCTGAACTCCAGGGGGGAGATTGATACCGCTATGGTCACGGTGATGGAGTGCACGGAGTACGCGGAAGCTAAGCAGGGTGACTATCTATTTGCCGGCACCCTTATCTGCCATACCAGTGGGAGGTATGGCTACAACCTGCGGGTCATGCCGTATCATGAGGATATAGGCGACCCCTATCGCCTGGGGCTGGTGCGCTGGGCGTCGTAGAGCTGTTTGGGTGACGGTCACTTCAGTCAGAAAGTGACCGTCACCTGCAGGTGGCAATTGTTCAAGCCTCGGCGGCTACTTCTTGAGCCGCTTCCTCCTTGCGCCCCATCATAGCTGCCGCCGCCTTTTTCGTCTCCTCGGCTGCCTTAGCCAGTTGCTTCTGCCCTTCCTCGAGCACAATCTTGCTCTGCATTTGCAGCTCCTCGGCGCGGCGCTTGATGTCGGCAGCGATGGCCTCCGCCTTTGCCTTTGCCTCGGCCAGCGATTCCTCTGCTTTCTGCTGGAGTTCAACTCCTCTTTGCCTGATCTGTTCGCGCGTCTCCGCGCCCGATTGCGGGGCCAGGAGGAGCGCGGCCGCTGCGCCCACCAGCCCGCCTACCAGGAAACCGGCAAAAAATGCCCCGATCTCGCTACCACCATTGTTGCTCATATGTCACCTCCGCTTTTTGGTATTACTTTATCAACTCACCTATCCCCTGGACAATGCGCCGGAGTCCGGCCAGATAGCTTGACCATTTGATCACCGGTGAGACGACGTTGTGGCTGACGAACTGGGTGGTCCCGCGTACCGTCGCCACCGTGTCGTTGACGGCCTCTAACATCGGTTTGATCTCATCGCGCAGCAGCACGATCAGCGCCTGCACTTGAATCATCAGTATAATCAGCAGGATGCCGATCATCATCGTCTCAAAGGCGACGAAGATGATCGCTGCATCCCGGAGCAGGCCGACCACAACTTCACCGGGGCTGGGAGCAGCGCCAGCTAGAGCTGCCCGGTATGCGTCTATAGAAAGGATCACCAGTAACACGACAAGGCCCAGCAGCACCAGGCCGGCGACGATAAAACCAGTGATCAGTATGCGGCGGGCACGTATCTCGGCAACGGAGCGCTCAGGAGTCGGTACTGTGCTCTCTGATGGTTTAGAGGCTGCTTCGTCCATGGGACTCTCTCACTCAGGGAAACAAGGGGACACAACGTATGTTATCGAAGCATCTGTTAGCCCAATGGCGCTAACTCTTTCACTGCAGGGTAATCTGCGGAAAAGCCTGCTTCATATCCGCAAGCCCGCTACCCTGCCTGGTCAAAATTATAGCACAGGTCAGGGGGTATTACAAATTACCCCGCCCCCCAGCACAGTTTCTCCGTCGTACAGGACCAGGAACTGGCCGGGGGTGATGTCTCGCTGGGGGGAGGCAAAGTGTACCTGTGCTCTGTCCCCGTCCAGTGGCGTAACGGTGACCTGTACTACCCGCCCGTGGTAACGGATCTCGGCCTCTGCGTGGAAAGGAGTCCGGCGAGGCTCGCCGTCTATGTAGTGGACGGCCTCTATCAGGCAGGTATCCCGCCCCAGTTCGTTGGCGGGGCCGACGATGAGCGCGTTCTCCTTCACATCCAGCGCCAGCACGTACAGCGGCCTGGATGCCGCGATCCCCAGGCCTTTGCGCTGGCCGATAGTGTAGCCTGCCAGCCCACGGTGTTGTCCCAGCACGTTCCCGGCGCTGTCGCGGATAGGGCCGGGGCGGAACAGATGCGGAGCCCGGCGCGCCAGAAAGTCGCGGTAGTCGGGCGTCGCCAGAAAACAGAGGTCCTGACTTTCCGGTTGTTCTGCCACCGGCAGCCCCAGGCGCCGGGCCGCTGCACGCACCTCCTCCTTGGTCAGCTCGCCTACCGGTAACAGGAGATGCGCCAGTTGCTCCTGAGTCAAGGTGTGCAGAAAGTAGCTCTGGTCTTTGCGTCGGTCCCGTCCGCGCAGGAGCTGGTACTGATTACCGACGCGGCGGATGCGGGCGTAGTGACCTGTGGCCAGGAATTCCGCCCCCATAGCCAGGGCCCGCCTGAGAAGGAAATCGAACCGAATGAGGCGGTTACAGTGCACACAGGGGTTCGGGGTGCGGCCGGCAGCGTACTCGGCGATGAAGTAGCGCACTACCCTGGCCTCGAAGGGCGCCTCGGCGTTGAGGAAGTAAAACGGGATGCCAAGCAGGTCGGCGACGCGGCGGGCACGCTCCGCCGCCTCGGGAAGGCAACAGCGGTTTGCCCCCGGCGTGTCGCCTGCACCGGCCTCGGCCCAGAGCTTGAGCATCACCGCAACCACCTCGTACCCTTGCTCGACCAGGAGGGCAGCAGCGACAGCGCTATCCACGCCGCCGCTCAGCGCGACGAATACCCGCTTGCTCCTCAGGTGACAGTCACCTGAGTGACCTGAGGCGGCTGATGATGCCGGGCAGCACATCCAGTACGCGCTCCACATCCTCCTCGTTGTTCAAGTGTCCCAGTGTCAAACGCAGGCTGCCGATGCTCCACTCGGGCGGGAGCCCCAGAGTCAGCAACGTCGGCGCGGGCTCTGGTTCGCCCTCGGCACAGGCAGCGCCTGCACTGGCCGCGATGCCCTCCAGGTCCAGGCCGATCACCACCGCTTCTCCCTCCACGCCGAGGAAGGCGAAGCTGGCGTGATGGCACAGTCTTTCGGTGGGGTGGCCGGTCAGGCGGCTGTCAGGGATGGACGCGAGAATGCCCTCAATGAGCCGGTCACGCAGGCGCGTGAGACGTGCGCACTCCGATGGTCGTTCATCCTCCACCAGACGCAGCGCGGTCGCCAGCCCCACTGCCCCGGCGACGTTGACCGTGCCCGGCCTGCGCCCCCCTTCATGCTCTCCTCCGGTGATGGCCGGGACAAGGGGGACTGCACGCCGCACATAGAGCAGGCCCACGCCTTTGGGACCGTAGAATTTGTGGGCTGAGAGAGCCAGCAAGTCCACGCCCATGTCCTCCGGGTTCAGGAGCAATCGGCCGGCCGCCTGGACTGCATCGGTATGAAAAAGCACACCTCGCTCCCGACAGATACGCCCGATCTCGGCTATGGGCTGAACGGTGCCGATCTCATTGCTGGCGGTCATCACGCTGACCAGGATGGTATCCGGTCGAATAGCAGTGGCCACATCATCCGGGTTAACACGCCCGTATCCGTCCACTCGCAGCCGGGTCACCTCAAACCCGAATAGTTCCTGTAACTGGTCCACCGTGCGCCCGACGGCTGGATGCTCGATGGGAGTGGTGATGATGTGGCTGCCGCGTCCGCTCCGCCAGAAGGCCCATGCCACGCCGCGCAGGGCCAGATTATCGGCCTCAGTGCCGGAAGCGGTGAAAATGATCTCGCTCGCCTGACAGCCAAGGATATCGGCGATAGTCTGGCGGGCCTGTTCCAGTGCGCTGGCTGCCTCCTGCCCGAAGAAGTGGGAGGACTCGCTATTTCCGAAGACTTCGCTCCAGTACGGAGCCATCGCCTCCACGACCCGCGGATCTACCGGAGTGGTGGCGGAATGGTCCATGTAGATGCGCCGTGCGGACATCATCGTGCTGCGTTGATGGGCAGGGTAGGATGAACAACCCCGCCCTATCATGCCAGGACAGGCCAGATGCCTACCCTTCTATTTGGGCGATGGCGTCGGCGGGAGAAACTCCCCCGTACACGACGCTCATGATCCCAGGCAGGTATCTGTCCATCATCAGGACGTTGGTGTAGACCATTGTTTTCACCATACCGGTCGTCAATTGTCCGCCCTCAACGTCTATGCTCGTCTTATAGCGGATTTCTCCATCCGAGAAGTCCATCTCGAAGTTCCCGAGCACCAGGCCGTAGTTGGCCCGGGTGAGGTACTCGGCAGCGGCGGCTCTTTTCTGGGGCGGCACTTTGGATTCCAGAACGGAGTAGAAGATGAAGCGCTGCTTGTCTTCCTGGACCTGGGCGTAGCAGGTCCAGTTTCCGTTCTCGCCAGCGAAGCCGAGTTGCAGGATGGGCCTTCCCTCGAGTTGCCGGAAGTGCCAGTCGTCTTCACGGAAGAACTGGACAACGGTGTCTAAAATGCTCTGGCGGCTATCAAAAAGTGCTGACATTGTGCGACTCCTTAACACATATAGTTCCAGACCTGTGGGGTCTGATGTTAGTCCGGCGGCGTAGTGCCGTCGGGCAAAATAGTGCTTTTAAGTGATCGAGCACGCCCCAGTTGTCTACCTGAGAGTTCTGCACCTCGCAGGTCGGCCTGGTCCAGGACTGCCATCCACAGGTCAGCGGCACGCATATGCGCCCCGCGCAGGTCGGCACCGACGAGTATGGCCTCGCCCAGATCTGCCTCGATCAGGTCCACTCCCTCCATTTTGGCCCCGCTGAGGTCGGCTTTCCTGAGGTCCGCTCCCTGGAGGATGGCTTCATGCAGGATAGCAGCACGCAGATTGGCGCGGCGCAGATCAGCTCCTTGCAGGATCGCTCTGGTAAGGTTGGCCTCGCTGAGGTTGGCTTCGCGCAGGTTGGCGCCAAGCAGGTTAGCACCGAGCAGGTTGGCGCCGCTGAGCGCTGCGCCGCTCAGGTCGGCCCGGCTAAGACCTCCCAGATGAGCGCCGAGGAGGTTGGCCAGGCTCAGATCAGCCCGGCTCAGGTCGGCCCCGATCAGGTTGGCACCGCTGAGGTCGGCATTGCTGATTCCGGCATCGGTCAGGTTAGCTCGCCACAGCGCTGCACCGCTCAGAACGGCGTCGGTGAGATCGGCCCTCCACAGGTCGGCGTCGAGCAGGTCGGCCTGGCTCATGTTAGCGCCATTGAGGATAGCCCGGCGCAACACCGCTTCCTGGAGGGTCGCCCGGTTCAGGTCGGCCTTGCTCAGGTTCGCGCCGCTGAGGTCAGCTCGGCTGAGGTTAGCGCGGCTCAGATTGGCCTCGCTCAGGTTGACGCCCCGCAGGTCAGCGTCGGACAGGTCGGCGCGGCTGAGGTTGGCGCGGCTCAGGTTCGACTCGCGGAGGTCTGCTCCGCTCAGGTCCAGACCGCTCAGGTCCGGATCGGTCAGGTCAAGCCCACGCAACCGGGGACGGGGGCCAGCACCAATCAGCGCCAAGACCAGTTCTTTGCGCGTAATCTCTGCCATGCGCAGCGCTCCTGTGTGCTCCGGGCTATGGGGGGCCCACCTGCGCAGCATATGCCATCGGCCGTAGAGCAGTAGACAGAGAGGCTTTGGCCAGGACAGGGTGTCGCCAGTCCCTATCCAGAGGCTTCACTCGCCCGGGCACCGCCCATGTTAACCCTGGCCTGCCTGTCAGTCCGGTTGGCCGGAGGGGCGGCGCAGGTCATCGTCCTCCTCGGCGGTGATTTCGCCGATGGGAAGGCTGATGTAAAATGTGCTGCCCCGGCCCAGCTCACTATCCACCCACACTTTGCCTCCGTGTCGTTCCACGATGGATTTGACGATTGCCAGTCCCAGGCCGGTGCCCTGGATATTCACGGTATCGCGCCGTTTGACGCGGTAAAATTTCTCGAACAGGCGTACCTGGTCTGCCGGAGCGATGCCGATACCGGTGTCTGAGACACGGATGATGGCCTGGTTGTCACGTACCGAAAGGCCAACCGTGATCGTGCCTCCGCTGGGCGTGTATTTGATAGCATTGTCCACCAGGTTGGTGATGGACTGCCTCAGGAGCGCCGCATCTCCCATCACGACGGCCATATCCTCAGCCGGCTCCATCCGCAAGGTCAGCCCCTTGGCGGCTGCCCGCGCCCGCATGCCATCCACCGCTTCAACCAGGATGACCCCCAGGTGACAGGGCTTGCGCTCCAGTCCCACACCAGCCTCGATGCGCCCCAGGTCGAGCAGGTCATCAATCAGATTGCTCATCTGGCCAACGCCGTGGAGGATTTTTTCGACATATTCCCGCTGCTTTTCGTTGAGTTCACCGACCATGGGGAGCATTGTCGTGTAACCCCGCATAAACGTCAGCGGCGCCCGCAGGTCGTGGGAGACCGTGGCGACGAATTCCGACTTCAGCTCGTCGAGTTCCTTGAAATGGGTGATGTCGCGCATGACGACGACACGCCCCATCCGCTCGCCATCGGCGCTCAGGATGATGGAGACGCTGGCGTAGAAGGTGCGCCCATCCTGGAGAGGCACTTCCTCGTTGCGCGCCTCGTCTGCAGCCAGGGGTTCGGCGAGCAGCCGGACCAGCGTTGACGACAGCCCCACCTCGGTCACTTTCTGACCGATAACGGCATCGGCAGTGATTCCCAGCACCCGTTCGGCGGCCGGATTGATGAGCAGGAGTCGGTCGTCCCGGTCGGTGACCAGCACGGCATCGCTGGTGCTGGAGAGGATGGCGGCCAGCCGTCGCCGGCCCCCCTCGGCGGACTGGAACAGGCGGGCGTTTTCCACCAGCACGGCCGTCTGGCTGGCGAGCGTGGAAAGCAGGTCTATTTCCGAGGCCTCAAACTGACGCGGAGAGTCGTACCCTATCCACATCACGGCCGGCACCTGGTCTTTGGTCCGTACCGGCAGTGCGATGACAGCTTTGATCGGCCCTTCCGCCAGCTCAGCCGGGATCAGGCTTCTGGCACGGGCCAGGTTTTCCACGATGAGCGGCGAGTCCATGTTTCTGGCGACCGTGGCCAGCAACCGATCGAGCGCTCCCAGCCCTTCGCGTGGCTCGCCCCGCGCCATAACCATCTGGGGGTCGCCGCTGGCGGAGAGCAACACGATGCGCGCCACCTGTGCACGGGTGGCCCTGAGCGCGCCCTCGAGAATGTAAGGCATCCCTTTGGGTAACTCCAGGGTCGCAGAGACCGCCTGGCTGACCTGGAGGAGCAATGAGAGGTCTTCCAGACGGTCCTTCAGGCGCAGGCGCATCCCCTCAAAAGCATCCCCAACGCGCGCCACCTCGTCCTCGCCGGGCACGTGGACTGCATAATCCAGGTCGCCCTCGGCGATACGGTCAGCGGCGGCAGCCAGTTGGGTGAGCGGGCGCGTCACCAGATTGGTGACGAAGGGGATCACTACGACCAGCACGCCACCCAGCAAGAGCTGGAGGAGCAGGAGGGGTGTAGCGACCTGTGTGGCCTGCTCCAGGACAACTTCATAGGGAAGCTGGATCACCACGGCCCAGGGGTAGCCCTCGATGGGCAGGTAATAGACCAGTTCGCGGGTATTGTCCTTGCGGTTGCGGCTCTCATAGGCGCAACCAGGCAGTTCGACCTTCATACAAGGACGGGTTTCCTCGGGACCCCAGTCAACCAGCAGCATGCCGGGGTCAGTGTGGGCCACGATACGTCCTTCCATATCCACGAAGAAGCCCTTGCCGCGCGCCCGTGTCCACTGGAGGCTCGCCAGGGCCCGGTTGAGCACCGGGTTGTATTCGATGCGCGTGCGGCCTACCAGTGCTCCGCGCAACTCGTGCGTCTCACTGTTCTCCACAGGGGCCATAAAAGTAAGGATCGCCTCCTGGCGCCTGGAGTGGTGCACGCTGCTGATCTGAGTAGCCCTATCCCGGAGCACGTGTTGCAGCCGCCATTGCTCCTCCTCGGTCAGTTCGGGGTCGCCGGTGGGAGGAGGAGGGTACATGGCCACCTGTCGTCCATTGGTGTCGAAGAACACCAACTGGTCAAAGAAGACGATGGTGCGCAGGTTGCTCTTGAGCACCTCTGTGAGTCTGTCTCTTATACACATCT
>JAOAAG010000258.1 GCA_026418995.1 Anaerolineae bacterium | reverse complement strand
AGATGTGTATAAGAGACAGGTCGTCTACGCAGCAGCGCGCCGGCTAAGTGGAGGCTATCTGGGGCTGGGAGCGCTGGCCTGGGTGATCACTATAGCGCTGAAGTTCGCCTGGGCCATTCCTGTTAACAAAATAGTCTATAATGCGCTCTACAGCGTCTTGCCAGAGATGCTCGCCGGGCCGGTCTTCTACCTGTATGTGGGTGCGCTCACTGGCGTCTTCGAGGTCGCGCTTGTCTGGCTGGTGCTGCGCTATACTCGCCTGGGGAGAGTGGACTGGAAGCGTGTGCTTGGCTTCGGCATCGGCTTCGGTGCGGTGGAGGCGTTGATGCTGGGGCTTTCCTCGCTGGGCAATGTGGCCACCGCGATGATCGCACCCAGCTTCTTCCCCCCGGCAGCACTGGAAGAGTTCGCCAAGTTGAGTAACGCACTTTACATCCTGGCACCCATCGTGGAACGCTTCTTCACCGTTCTGGTGCACGTCCTGTCCAATGTGCTGTTGTTCTACGCCGTTGCCCGCCGGCAACCACGCTGGTTCTGGCTCGCCTTTGTCTACAAGACGCTCATTGACACGGTCGCCGCGTATGCGCAGATCACGGGCCTGACACTGGGGAAAATATGGGCGGTGGAGGCCGTGGTGGCCGTGTGGGGAGCGCTCGGCTGGTGGGGGACAAGTCTGATCGCGCGGCATTATCCGGTAAGCGAAGGAGGTCATGTTGGCGGCGCTGACATCGAGTGACATCATGGCTCTCGAGGACCGCTACGACTGCGGCGTCTACCCGATGCAACCTGTCGCGCTGGTGCGTGGGCAGGGCGCGCGGGTATGGGACGCCGACGGGCGCGAGTACATTGACTGCATGGCCGGCCACGGCGTCGCCAACGTCGGCCACGCGAATGTGGTGGTGAACCAGGCCATCATCGAGCAGCTCGGGCGCCTGATCACCTGCCACGGCGCGGTCTACAACGACCAGCGCGCTCTGCTGCTACAGAAACTCGTCTCTATCGCCCCGCCGGGGCTGGAGCGGGCCTTTCTCTGCAACTCCGGCACAGAAGCAGTGGAAGCGGCGTTCAAGTTTGCCCGCCTGGTTACCGGCCGCAAAAAGATCGTCGCGGCGATGCGCGGCTTTCACGGACGTACCTTCGGCGCCCTTTCGGCTACCTGGCGCAAAGAGTACCGCGAGCCGTTCGAGCCGCTTGTGCCGGGGTTCGAGTTTGTGCCCTACAATAGATTGGACCGCATGCAGGAAGCCGTCACCGAAGAGACCGCTGCGGTGATCCTGGAAGTTGTCCAGGGCGAGGGCGGCGTGTACCCCGGTGAGCCGGATTATCTGCGTGGGGTACAGGAACTGTGCCAGGAGAGGGGCGCGCTGTTTATCGTGGACGAGATCCAGACCGGCTTTGGGCGCACGGGCCAGATGTTCGCCTGCGAGCACTATGGTCTGCGTCCTGATCTGATGTGCGTGGCGAAGGGCATCGCCGGGGGCTTGCCGATGGGCGCGGTGCTGATCGGCGCACGGGTGGGTGCGTTGCCCAAGCGCGTGCACGGCAACACCTTCGGCGGCAATCCCTTGTGCTGCGCGGCGGCGCTGGCTACCATCGGCTATATCGAAGCGGAGAACCTGCCGCAACGCGCGGCGGAGCGCGGCGCCCAGCTTATGGCCGGCTTGCAGGCCATTCAGTCGCCGCGTATCCGCGAGGTGCGTGGGCTGGGGCTGATGGTGGGCGTGGAACTCAAGGAGCAGGCCGGGCCGTATCTGGCGGCGCTCGCCGAGCGCGGGGTGCTGGCGCTCTCCGCCGGGCCGACGGTGATGCGCTTCCTGCCGCCACTCGTCATCAGCGCGGAGGAAATAGACATTGTTGTGGCGCGAGTGGCAGAAGTACTAAACGTATGACCTGGAGTTGTGAAATGTCTGCGAGCTGTCCCTCCTGTGGAGCCTCCTTTGAGCTGTACACCAGTCGCTGTCCGTACTGCGGCCGGTTAGGTTCGACATTCACCACATCTGAACAGAGACGGGCACGCCTGAATGAGCTGAAACAGATCATCAGCCGGCGTGCACCGGATTATGCAGAGGCCCTGGAACTGGGAGAACTCTCGCTGACGCTTGGTCAGGTAGCTCATGCCGAGGAATATCTCCGGTGCGCTATCGAACTGGACCCCGCTGCTATGCGTCCACGTCTGCTACTCTGCCTGGCACTGCTTGGGTTCAACCAACCGGCTCTGAATCCTTACCCGGATACCGATGAGATCCAAAAACATTTCACCTGGCTGCGCGAACATCACCCGGATTTGCCGGAAGTGCAATGGCTGACACACTACTTTGAACTCAGCCAGTTGATGCAGAAGAGAGACTGGAAGACAGCCATACAGCGCGGTAGCACGGCCGTCTCCGAGTTCCCGGACAATTATCTCCTGCAATTTATGTACGCGCTGGCACTGGTGCGTTTTGGAGACATCGAGGGGCTTACGCAGGCGGATTTCAGGCGCGCCATCCACCATATGCGGCTGTCCGCCGAACTGAATCCGGGCTACGAGCCGGCTGTCAAGAACATCAGAGCATTGGAAGAGCTGGCTGACCGGGCACCCGAATAAAGGAGCGTAAACATGGATTGGCAACAATGGTTCGCCCGCTGGGAGGCGATGCAGAACTGTTACGTCCCTTACCGGATGCACCGTTTCGACCTGATGCTACGCCTGCCTGACCTGCCCGTTGACGACAGGATACACATTCTCGACCTCGGCTGCGGGCTGGGTTCTGTGGCGTTCCATGCGCTCGGTCGCTACCCCAGTGCCTCTGTGGTGGCCGTGGATTGGAACCCGGTGCTGCTGGATATGGGACGGCGCATGGCCGAAGCCAGGCATGAGCAGCGTATCCGCTTCGTGCGAGCCGACATCAGGGAAGCCGAGTGGTGGAGAGAGTACGAAGAGGCGTTCGACCTGGTGCTCTCGGCGAACGCGCTGCACTGGCTGAATGCCGAACACCTGGCCGAGACCTACCGGCGCGTCCACCGCGCGCTCAAGCCTGGCGGCTGGTTTATGAATTCAGACCACATCGCCAGCGACTATCCGGAGACACAGGCACGCTATCGGCAGTTGCTTAAGGCCCATCAGCGGGCCGCGCTGAGCACAGATAACGCCGACGACTGGGACGGCTTCTGGCAGGCACTGAGCCAGGAGCTGGGACAGCATGACCTGCTGGCTCAATACGACGCCGCCGAGATCTGGGAAGGGAGCGACGACGGCCAGCCCCGCCAGTTCCATCTCGATACACTGCGGGCCTGCGGCTTCCGCCAGGTCGAGTTCCACTGGCAGGAGATGGGGGAAGCAATCATCGGGGCGCGTAAATAAGAGTGAGCACAATGAAGCAATATCCTGTTGTATGGTTCTATATCCTGGCGTTTGGCATCTCCTGGCTGGGTTGGGTTCCGGTGGCCCTCGGGTCGCACGGTGTGGTCCCGTTCAATAACCCCTATTTCCAGTTCCTTCTCCTCTTGCCTGTCATCGGCCCGGCTCTGGCGGCTGTTATCGTGACCCAGGCAACGCAGGGCCGGACAGGGGTGCGGGGCTTGTTCGGTGCGCTTGTCCGGTGGCGCGTGGGCCTGGTGTGGTACATTGTGGCTGTGTTGGGGCCGTTGGCCATCCTCATGGCCGCGCGGGCGATCACCGGCCTGTTGGGCCTTTCGCCAACCGGGCCAGCGGTCCAGGGCGACCCCTTACCCCTCGCCATTTCCGCCTTCATCACGTCGCTGTTCTCCAACCCGTGGGAAGAGATCGGATGGCGCGGTTTCGCATTACCACGCTTGCAGAGACGGCACACTGCTTTGCTAGCTACCCTTCTTGTCGGCACTTTGTGGGGATTGTGGCATCTACCGCTTTTCTTCTGGGTAGGCCAGCCAATGTCCGGGTACCCTTTCCTGCCCTGGTTTATCGGCACGGTTGCAGTAACCTTTATCTACACCTGGCTGTACAACAGTACTCAGGGCAGCCTGCTGCCGGTGACGCTTTTTCATATCGCACTGAACACGTTTGTAGTGGTATCTGGTGTGTCTGTGGTGGCCCTGGCGATCGCGTATTGTCTCATCGCTATCGCCCTTACGGTAGCGTTAGGTGGCAGACATCTATCGCGCCGGGAAAGAGTATGTTAGGAGGACCATGACCCAGAAACCTCAAACTGCCCTGCTCGTCCTTGAGGACGGCACGACCTTGTGGGGGAAACGTATAGGCGCCGCTGGCGAGACCTTCGGCGAACTGGTCTTCAACACCAGCATGACCGGCTATCAGGAAGTGCTCACCGACCCTTCCTACTGCGGCCAGATTGTGGTGATGACTTATCCTGAGATCGGCATCTATGGCGTCAATCCCGACGATGTCGAGTCGGAGCGCATCCAGGTGGCCGGGTATGTGGTGCACCGCGCCGTGCGTCAGCCCTTCAACTACCGGGCTACGCTTTCTTTCACCGACTATCTGGAGCAGGCCGGGATTGTCGCCATCGAGGGCGTGGATACCCGTATGCTCACTCGCCATCTGCGCACGCATGGCGCGATGCGTGGGGCCATTTCGACCGTGGACCTCGACCCGGCACATTTACTTGAGCGGGTACGGCAGAGCCCACAAATGCTGGGGCTGAATCTGGCGGAAAAAGTCAGCCCGGTCGGAGACACTCCTGTGCTCCATCCGCAATCCCCACCCGCTCCCCGCTTCCATGTTGCGCTGATTGATACGGGCCGCAAGGAAAACATCGCCCGCGAACTGATGCGCCGGGGATGCGCGGTGACCCTCCTCCCCTACAACGCCGACCTCAAGATGGTGCTCTCGCTCAATCCCGATGGTGTGTTCGTGTGCAACGGCCCAGGAGACCCGGACCCCCTGCGCGAGACCATAGAAATCATTCGCGGAGTGCTGGAACGTGGCATTCCTCTTGCTGGCATCTGTCTGGGTCATCAACTCCTGGGGTTGGCGATCGGTGGCACCCGCTACAAGATGCGTTTCGGCCATCGCGGCATCAATCACCCCGTGCGCGACTTTCGCTCCGGGCGTATTCTCATCACCACGCAGAATCACGGCTTTGCGGTGGACCCGACGAGCCTGGGGATCGCGTGGGAGCCGCTGGATACGGCGTTCGTGCCATCCCGGCCGGAGGTCTTGAATCAACGCAGCACGCAACACGCAACACGCAACACGGTCACAATGGCAGAACTGCTTCCCCAGGAACCGCTGATTGGCGAAAGCCCGCTCGGCTTCGGCAAAGTCGAAATCACTCACCTCTCGCTCAACGACGGGACGGTGGAAGGGATGAGGCTCCTCGACCTGCCGGCGTTTTCGGTGCAGTACCATCCCGAAGCCGCGCCGGGGCCGCATGATGCCAAGTCATTCTTTGAAGAGTTTATCGCGCTGATGGAGAGCAAGTAGGCAAGTAGGCAAGTATGCAAGTAGGCAAGTGGGCAAGTAGGCTGACGTATGAACGGGCGGGGGTTGATTACGCCCGGATAGACCCGCTGAAAGTGATGGCGCAGCAGGCGGCGCGGGAGACAGCCCGTAATCTGCTCGCCGCGGGCTTTGCAGAGGTCGAGGCCAGCCGCGGGGAGTCGGCCTATGTGATTGACCTGGGCGATTGCTATCTCGCCTCTGTCACCGAGTGTCTGGGGACGAAGGCGCTGGTCGCCGACGAGGTGCGCAAGATCACCGGCAAAACGTATTATGACGCCATCGCGCAAGACACCATCGCTATGGCTGTCAACGACGTCATCACCGTCGGCGCCCGGCCGCTGTGCGTCCACGCCTACTGGGCTGCCGGGAGCGCGGATTGGTTCGACGACGAGCCGCGTATGCGCGACCTGGTCGAGGGGTGGCAACGTACCTGCAACGCGATAGGCGTCGCCTGGGGCGGCGGGGAGACGCCCAGCCTGGAGGGTGTGGTGGTCGCGGGTGTCGTGGACCTGGCCGCCTCGTGTGTGGGCATCGTCCGCCCCAAAGCACGGCTCACCCTGGGCCGTGACCTGCAACCCGGTGATGCGATCATCCTGCTCGCCAGCAGCGGCATCCACGCTAACGGGCTGACGCTAGCCCGCAAACTGGCCGCGCGGCTGCCGGAAGAGTATGCAACTCGCATCTCTGACGGGCGACTATACGGCGAGGCGCTGCTCGACCCGACCATCATCTACGCGCCCGTTGTCGAGGCGCTGTTCGCAGCGGGTGTCGCTATCCGCTACATGTCGAACATCACCGGCCATGGCTGGCGCAAACTGATGCGTCACCCGGGCGCATTCACCTACCGCATCACGCAACTGCCGCCCGTCCCACCAGTGCTCCGGTTCATCGTCGAGCAGGCCGGCCTGACGCCGCAGGAAGCCTACGGCAGCCTCAACATGGGCGCCGGGTTCGCCGTCTTCGTCCCGGCGCAAGATGCGGAGAGAGCCATTGGTGTTTGCGCCCAGAACGGCGTGCAAGCGTACCTGGTGGGGAACGTTGAAGCAGGCGAAAAGCGCGTTGTCGTCGAACCGCTCGATATCGTGTTTGAAGGGAAGAGTCTGGAGTTGCGAGCATGACTACGTGTTCCGTGTTTTGTCTGCTGCGGCGTAACGGAACACGCCATACGCAATACGTTTACCCGGAGACCCTATGCCCAAACGTACCGACATTCGCAAAATCCTGATCATCGGCTCCGGCCCCATCGTCATCGGACAGGCGGCCGAGTTTGACTATTCCGGCACGCAGGCGCTCAAGGCGCTCCGCCGCGCTGGCTACAAACTCGTCGTCGTCAACTCGAACTCGGCGACCATCATGACCGACCCGGAACTTTCCGACGCGGTCTACATCGAGCCGCTGACGGTCGAGTTCCTGGAGCAGATCATCGCCCGCGAGCGGCCCGACGCGCTGCTCTCCACTCTGGGCGGCCAGACGGCGCTCAACCTCTCGGTCGCCCTCGCCGAAGCGGGCGTCCTCGACCGCTACGGCGTCGAACTGATCGGCGCGCGGCTGGAGGCGATCCGTCGTGCCGAAGACCGTGATCTCTTCAAGCAAACCATGCTCAGCATCGGCCTGGAGGTGCCGCGCAGCCGCCAGGTGAGCAGCCTGACCGAGGCATTCGAGGTCGCCCGCGAACTGGGTTACCCGCTCATCCTGCGTCCCAGCTTCACCCTCGGCGGCACCGGCTCTGGCATCGCCTACAACGCCGCCGAACTGGAGCGTATGGTCGCGCACGCGCTTATCGAAAGCCCGGCCCACACCGTCCTGCTCGAAGAATCGGTGCTCGGCTGGAAAGAGTACGAGATGGAGGTGATGCGCGACAGCGCCGACAACGGCGTCATCGTCTGCTCCATCGAAAACCTCGACCCGATGGGCATCCATACCGGCGACTCGATCACCGTCGCCCCGGCGCAGACGCTCACCGATCAGGAGTACCAGCGGATGCGCGATGCCGCCATCGCTGTGCTGCGTGCCATCGGCGTGGACACCGGTGGCTCGAACGTCCAGTTCGCCGTGAACCCCACCACCGGCCAGATGGTCGTGATCGAAATGAACCCGCGCGTCAGCCGCTCGTCGGCGCTGGCCTCCAAGGCCACCGGCTACCCCATCGCCAAAGTGGCCGCGCTCCTGGCTGTGGGCTACCGGCTGGACGAGATTCCCAACGACATCACCCGCCGCACCACCGCGGCGTTTGAGCCGACGATTGATTACGTCGTCGTCAAAATCCCCCGCTTCCAGATTGAAAAGTTCCCCGGCGCCGACCCCACGCTCGGCACGCAGATGAAATCGGTCGGCGAGGTGATGGCCATCGGCCGCACCTTCAAGGAGGCGTTGGGCAAGGCGCTCAGAGGGCTTGAACTGGACGCCACGCCCAAACTCGACTTCGACCACATCCGCGAGTACCTGGCTAACCCGACCCCTGAGCGGCTGGCCTACGTCTTTGCCGCGCTGCGTCGGGGCTATTCGATTGACGAAATTTATGAGCTGACCCATATTGACCGCTGGTTCCTGAGCGAACTGGACCGCTTTATCCGCTTCGAGGAACGGCTGCGCCGCACCGCCTGGGAGGAACTTGACCGCGAGACGCTGCTGGAGGCCAAGAGCCTAGGCATGTCCGACCGCGAGTTGAGCGAGATTTTCGACCGCCCCCAGGCCGAGATCCGCAGACGCCGGGCCGAACTGGGGGTCAAGCCCGTCTTCAAGATGGTGGACACCTGTGCCGCCGAATTCGAGGCTGCCACCCCCTACTTCTACTCGACCTACGGCGATCTGGAGAACGAGGCCATCCCTTCGGAGCGCCCCAAAATCATCATCCTGGGGTCCGGGCCGAACCGCATCGGCCAGGGCATCGAGTTTGACTACGCCAACGTCCACGCCGTCTGGGCGCTCCAGGAAGAGGGATACGAAGCCATCATGGTCAACTCGAACCCCGAGACCGTGTCCACGGACTATGACACCTCGGACCGGCTGTACTTTGAGCCGCTGACGCCGGAGGATGTGCTGGCGATCGTGGAGAACGAAAAGCCCATCGGCATCGTCGTCGGCTTTGGCGGGCAGACGCCGCTCAAGTTGGCGCGGACGCTGGCCCAGGAAAACATCCCCATCCTGGGGAGCAGTTTCGAGACCATTGAACTGGCCGAAAACCGCGAACGCTTCGGCGCGCTCCTGGATCAACTCGGGCTCAAGAGCCCGGCCTACGGCACCGCGACTTCGGTGGACGAGGCGCTGCGCGTGGCGGAACAACTGGGCTATCCGGTACTCGTGCGCCCCAGTTACATCCTGGGGGGACGCGCCGTTGAGATCGTGGACACCCCTGAGGAACTGCGCCACTTTGCCGCCGAGGCCGCCCGCATCTCCGAAGGCTATCCGGTGCTGGTGGACCGCTTCCTCGACCACGCGCTGGAACTGGACGTGGACATCCTGACCGACGGTGAGGACGTCTGGGTCGCCGGGTTGATGGAACAGATCGAAGAAGCGGGCGTGCATTCCGGCGACTCGGCGTGCGTGCTCCCGCCGGTGAGCCTCTCAATCGGGATGATTGAGCGCATCGAAAACGCTGCGCTGCGGCTGGTCAAAGCGCTGGGCGCGGTGGGCCTGATCAACCTCCAGATGGCCATCCAGGGCGACGAACTCTACGTCCTGGAAGCCAATCCGCGCGCTTCCCGCACCGTCCCCTTCGTCAGCAAGGCCATCGGCGTCCCGCTGGCGAAACTGGCGGCCAAGGTGCTGGTAGGGAAACGGCTGCGCGACCTGTTGGCGCCTTACTGGCCCTACCCAACCCGTCCAGGCGCTCGTTATACCGACCGCAGCCTGGCCGAGATTCTCGAGGCCACCCACCTGGTCCCCACCCCCTGGCCGGCCTATTCCTCGGTCAAAGAGGTCGTGCTGCCCTTCAGGCGTTTCCCCGGCACGGACGTGCTCCTGGGGCCGGAGATGCGCTCGACCGGCGAGGTGATGAGTTTCGGGAGCAATTTCCCTGAGTCGTTTGCCAAGGCCCAGATCGCGGCTGGAAACCCGCTGCCTACCTCCGGCGCGGTACTGGTGAGCCTGGCCGACCGCGATAAACGCGAGGGCGTAGCCCTCACCGCCCAGTTGCACGATATGGGGTTTGAGATCCTGGCGACACAGGGCACGGCGCGTGTCCTGCAGGCGATGGGCATCCCGGCCCGGACGGTGCTCAAGGTCGGCGAGGGCCGCCCCGACGTGGTGGACCTGATCGCGCAGGGCAAGGTAAGTCTGGTAGTCAACACCCCATCGGCGGGAGACGGTCGCCGGATCTATGCCCATCCCCCTCTCCCCCCAACGGCAGAGGAGCGCGGCGTGCCGTTGCCACTTGCGGGCAGGCGGACGGTGGGCTATCGCATCCGCACCGCCGCGCTGGATTATCACGTCCCCTATATCACGACTCTCGTGGCGTTCCGGTCCGCCGTTGCTGCCATCCGCTCGCTCTGCACCGGATGTCTGCCGGTAAAGGCATTGGGGGAGATTACGGGGCG
Organism: Anaerolineae bacterium; assembly: GCA_026418995.1. Taxonomy (GTDB): domain Bacteria; phylum Chloroflexota; class Anaerolineae; order B4-G1; family B4-G1; genus JAOAAG01. The sequence continues at coordinate 7,973 of JAOAAG010000258.1, read as the reverse complement.
GGGGAGTGCATAGTCAGGCCACTATGAGGCAGGGCTATGAATAGCGACATGCTGCGCACAATAGGAAGATATGTGCCAGGCGTCCTGCTCTTTGTCGGATTTCTCCTGGTGTGTGCTTACGCGGTGATAGCTGGCAGGATGCACACGCGTGGGGGAACGATCTATGGCTGGCCGGTTCGCTTGATGGGAATCACAGGACTGGGACTGCTGTGCTTGATTGGGATTGCCTATATGTGGCCCGATAGCCAGTGTGCTCTGCTAACGGTCCCAGCGATAATCTTCTTTATTCCCGTATGGATCATTCTGTCGCTTGTTTCCAGAAAACGCTCCGCTGAGGAGGGCTGCGCAGTGGCTGTACCTGGCACGGTGTCGAAAGAAGCCTGTGACCTTTGCGATACCACACAACTGACCACTACCGTGGATAGCTAGCAATGCCCAGGGGGAGGGATGATGGACGAGATAAGGTTTCTTGAGGAATTGGTATCCATACCCAGCCCATCCGGTGAGGAGGCCGCCGCCGTGGAGTACATGGTGCAGCAGATGAAGGCTATGGGGCTGGAAGCATACCAGGATGCGGTTGGGAACGCCGTAGGCGTGGCGGGGAATCCGCGCGCTGGCCGTGAGATCGTGCTGTTGGGGCACATAGATACCGTGCCAGGCGAGATTCCCGTGCGGCGCAGGGGTCACCGGCTCTACGGCCGGGGGGCTGTGGACGCCAAGGGCCCGCTGGCGGCCTTCGTGCTGGCAACGGCCCAGGTGGCGCCGACGTTGCACGATGCCCGTGTGGTCGTCATCGGTGCGGTCAAGGAGGAGGCTAACGGCGAGGGGGCGCGCTACCTGGCCAGCACCAGGCAGGCGCCCGATTTCGTGGTCATCGGCGAGCCGAGCGACTGGGAGGGAATCACGCTTGGCTACAAGGGGCGCATCTGCGTGGATTACCACCGCGTGCAGCCGGGCACCCACAGCGCCAGCGATCAACCGGGGCCGGCGGAGAAAGCGGTGACTTTCTGGAACGCTCTGATGACTTACGCAGAGCGGTACAACCGGGGCCGCTCGGGCCGCTTCGACACGCTGGACCCGGCGCTGCGGGAATTCCGCACCTTCAGCAACGGCCTGTACGAGGGGGCCGAGATGAACATCGCCATCCGCCTCCCGCCGGGGTTCGACGTCTCCCCGCTGCAGGAGGAGATGAGGGCCTGGGGCAACGGGGCGAGGCTGGACTTCTCGCCGCTTGATCTGCCTTTCCAGAGCAGCAAAAACACGCCCTTGGTACGGGCGATGTTGCAGGCCATTCGTGCCGAGGGTGGACAGCCCCGCTTCAAACTAAAGACCGGCACCTCCGACATGAACGTTGTCGGCCCGGCATGGAACTGCCCTATCGTCGCCTATGGGCCTGGCGATTCCTCCCTCGACCATACGCCCGAGGAGCATATTGACGTGCGTGAATTTCAGCGCGCCGTCCGCGTACTGACCAGGCTGCTGGGAAAGCTGGCCTCAGGGTAGCCTATCGCTGCGGATGCCACAACAGGTCCCCGTGGAGCATCCGCTTGAGCAGCTCATACATCGCCCGGCATTCCCAGGCGAAAGGTGGGAAGCCTAGAAGCCCCAGCACCGGCATACGGAAGTAGTACACGCCGCAGTCGAGAGGATACGGGATGGCGTAACGCCAGCCGGCCGTGGCCCAGAAGTTCCAGAACTCCCACAGCAGGCCACATATCATCCCTGCTGCGAGTAACCGGAGCGCTGGCCGGGGGTCTCCCTGTTCCCATGCGCCCAGCGGCGAGTCTGCCCCCAGCCGCATATTGAGCGGCTCCAGCAGCGGGATGAACCCGATCCAGACGAAGCCGAAGGTATAGGGAGCGATATGGGGTGGCAGCAGTGGGGGAATGGCCGTGAAGGCCATTCCGATCAGAAACAGCACTGCCAGCGCTGTGGGAGAGAAGCGGCGGGCCCGGCACCGGAGGTGGCGGGCCCATCCCAGTCCCTCTAAGACATCGGCGGTCTCGAACAGGGCCGGCATAATGGTGGCGAAAGACCAGAGGTAGGCCCAATTCCGTGCGAGAGGATGCTCCGGCACGCCCACGTAATACCAGTTGGTGAGGCGGAGATTGTAGACCTCGAACAGGAGCCAGCAACCGACGGACAGCCAGGCCATCATCAGAGCCTCGAAGGGGCGGTCGTGGAGGAGGGAGCGGCCGCGCAGGCGCAGCGCTAGCCCGTCTGCAAAGAGGATGTAGCCGCTCCATACGATGGGGGTGAACCATTTGCTGACGAAGGGCTGCCGCAAAAACAGCAGCACCTCTGCGCAGACGATGACCGCCAGTCCCAACCAGCCATACCACTTGAGGCGCATACCGTACCTCCCTCCCGCAGATGTGCATAACGTCCAGTAGCAACCGCGAAGGGCGCAAAGAAATCTAGAAACCTTTGCGTTCTTGGCGCTCTCTGCGGTTCAACTGGACTCCCCCCGCAGAATTCAGCGAGCAGCACTCAGAAGCCAGCACTCAGCAACCAGAACCCTGGAGAGCCAGGGACAACACCCCCCGAAACCCCAGAACGTAGTACCAGTCGTCCGGGATGAACCAGTTGCGGTACGCGCACCGGGCGCTCCTCCGGGAATAGTACCAGGAGCCGCCCCGCACGACCAGGCGGTGTGGCCCTCAGGTGACGTCACCTCGCAGGTGACCGTCACCTCCGCAGGGACAACGCCACCCGAAACCCTAGATCGTAGTTCCAGCCGTCCGGGAAGTTCCTGTCGCGATACACACATCGAGCGTACCTCAGGTCGTTAAACCAGGAGCCGCCCCGCACGACCCGAAGGTCTGGACCAGTGAGTTCCTCCCGGCCACCGGTGGGATCATAAGGGTAGCCGTAATCCGGTTGGTAGACGCCGCTACGCCCCCATTTGCTGGAGGTCCACTCCCAGACGTTCCCGGCCGTATCACACAGACCGTAGGGACTGTCTCCTGCCGGGAAGCAGCCCACGGCGCAGGTCTGGCCAATGCGGGCTTCCCCCGTATTGGCTCGTCCTTCCATCCACTCGTCTCCCCACGGCCATCTCCGGCCGTCGGTGCCCCGCGCGGCCTTCTCCCACTCTGCCTCCGTCGGCAGCCGGACAACGAGGGTTTCGGGGTCCAGGTGCAGGGGTTCCGGCCGCCCTCCCTGCCACACCTGCACCTGCCCCCCGGCCTCCCGCAATCGCTCCCTCAGCCAGTTGCAGTACGCCACCGCCTCGTACCAGGTCACCCCTACCACAGGGCGGTTATCCAGTCCCCAGCGAGAGTGGCCCCACCAGTAGGGCCGGGAGCGCTGTCCCACCGTCCGGCTGGTGACCCATTCAATGTACCGTCCCTTAAAATCTGCATCCGTGACATCACCTAGCGGGGAAAAGTCTGGCTCTCGCTCCCCTCTTCGCCAGGCCCAGCCCTCCTCCGTCCAGTACCGGGGGTCCTCGTAGCCGCCCGCCTCCACGAAAGGGCGGTACTGCCCGTTGGTAACAGGGTAGCGGCCAATCCAGTACCGATAGGGAATGTGTACCGTGTGCTGGGGTTTCTCGCCGTCCCAGGCCATTGTGTCATCAGCGGCGCTGCCCATCAGGAAGGGGCCGGGGGGAATTTCAATCCAGAGGATATCCGGTAAGGGCGACGCATGGATCGCCCCTACCCCAACGGCCACACCAGGTCTGGGGTCGCCCAGGTGGCCCAGGATGTCCCCCGCCTCCACCCGTTCGCGGGGGGTGAGGACGGAAGGGGCCTCCAGCAGGGCTACCAGCCACTGCCGCACCCGGTCCAGCACGGCCTGAAAGTGCTCTTTCCCCTCCGCCTCAGCCGGGAAGTGCAGGTCTACCAGCGCCTCGCTCGCCAGCACCGCCGCCCGGTAACGGGTCCCGTACCTCTCTCTGACCTCCTGCGGCCCCTGTGGCACCAGTGTGTTGACCAGGTGCACCGCGTTGCCCAGGCCCCCCTGCCGGGCCTTCCCGACGCCCAGCAGGAAGACCTCCCGCCACCAGGCCGGATCGCCCATCACTTTTTCTTTGAGTACCTCGGCAAAATCCGGCTGGTCGGCCAGGTAACAGGCCGCCAGGTACTCCTGGAAGGAGCGGTGGGGGAAGGCATAGACCCCCGGCGCGCGGCCCACCAGCAGCCCGGCCCGCGTCTCCAGGTACTTGAGGGCCTCGGTGGGGTTGAGATCGGGCGGCATCAGCGGGGCGAAGGCAGCCAGCACGTCTCCCTCCCGGATGTCAGCCGGGCCTTCCTCGCGCTCCTGGCCTTTCCCCTGCCGCTCGTGCGCCTCAAAGGCCAGGCGATGCAGAGCGGAGCGGATGCGGTTTTCTTCCACGTTCAGCACCCGGGCGATGCCCGACTCCAGCACCGGCTTTCCGTCCGGCCCTTTGACCTCCCGCGCCCGCTGCCAGCGGCTGAGGAGGAGTTTGACCATTTCCTCGCACAGGTCGGCCCGGTCCTCCGGCAGTTGCCCCCAACTGGTGTGAAGGGTCGCCATCAGGGTAAGGAGGAGAGGACGGGGGGCCAGGTCGGCCAGGCGCGGCCGCTCCTCCAGCGCTGCCAGCAGCCGCTCGCCCCGTCCCCGCGCTGTGGCCTCGTCCCAGCCCATGGTGGGCCGGACCGCCTGGTACCAGCGGTGGACAAACTGCTTAATCTGCTCCCAGTCAAATTCGGCCAGGTGGAGGACCTGGAAGCCGGGCAATCGCCACTCGGGCTGGTCATAGGCATAGGGGCGGGCGGTGACGAGGATGCGGCTCTTTTTCGGGGGAAGCGTGCTGACCAGGCCGGCAACCGCCTCCACCAGGCAGCGTCGCCGCTCCTGCGCGGCGGGCACTTCATCCAACCCGTCCAGCAGGACGATTCCCCCCTGCTCCTGCAGGCGGCACTGGAGATAAGGGAAGAGCCGATCCGCCCCTTTGTCCCCCAGCCGGGCGGCAAGATCCGCCCAGAGGGCCTCCCAGAGCATCCCCGCGTGCCCCTGCGGCGCGTCCGGCGGGATGCACCGCGCCGCCACGTCCCGTAACACCAGGCGGACGGGGATCGTCCCCGGCGGGAGTCCCACGTTCGTCCCCGTCGCCAGCGCGTAGGTCAGGTAGTTGGCGAAGGTGGTTTTGCCGAAGCCGGGGTCGCCCAGCAGGACGAAGCGGGTTATCTCAGGGTGGGCAACGGCTTTCAGGAGCGGGACTCGTTCTCGACCCTCTCGAAGCAGGGATGTCGCGTCCTGTTTTTCCATCCCACCCTTGCCTGCAAGGACCGTCACCTGGAGGTCCACGTAGACCTCGGAGAGGGAAATCGGGGTCTCGGGGCTGGTCTGGAGGAAGCGGGGGTCCACCACACCCAGCGGGAGCCGCTGGCACTCGCCGGCCAGGTTGCGGAGGTAGGCGGCCAGGAGCGTCTCCGGCGGGACCTGGTCGGGGGGTATGGTGATGCGGTTTCCGTCGCCGGTGACGGCGATGAGGCCCTGAGGACTGCCACCGATGATGACGGCCCGCTCACCGGCTATGGTGACAGTCACCTGATCCCTCCCGATGAAGTCGCCATGCACCTGTGCGTCTCCGAAAACAACCGCGCCACCGCCGCTCTCTATCCGCAGGCCGCTGCCCAGTTGGGCCAGTTCCTGCCGCAGCCGGGCCTCAAAGTCGGCCCACTGCTCGCTCAGCGCTTCCCGGGCGGCGGCCGGGGCCTCCAGACGGTTCAGGATTTGTTCGTACTCAGGGTGCAGGTCCGGCCGTTCGGCAACCTCCCGCTCCACCTGTTGCGGCGCGGTGGCCCGGTCGTAGGCGCCCTGGACCAGGTTGGAGACGAGGTTGGTCCCCACGCCGCTCAGCACTCCCACCAGGGCGGCGACGGCGGGGCCGGGGTTCTCGCTGTAAGCAGCCAGCAGGGGGAGCCAGGCGCTGGCAGTGAGGAGGCCATAGGCGGTGCGGACCCCCAGCCGCGCCATGGTCCCCGGGAGGTCCCGCGCCGCCCCTTGCCAGAAGTCCCGAACGCGGGCACGCCAGGTCGTCTCGGTGAAGAGTTCAGGCATGGGGCATCCCCCGCCCTACCGGAACAACTGTTGGGCCCACTGGAGGGCCTGCTGGAGGAGGGGGAGGATTTTGGAGACGCTGGCCGCGGCACCTCCGGCGGCCCCCACCAATTCCGCCACGGACTTGAGTTTGGCCAGGACAATCTCTCCACGCGGCGGTTCCCGCCTTGCCTGCTCCTCGGCGGTCTGTAGGTCTGCCGCTGCGACCTGCGCCGCCTCGGAGTCCAGCCCGGCGGCGGGGAGCAGCTCCCGCACCTGGGCCAGCAGGTGGAGGAAATCCTGGACAGTGATTCCCGGGGCGGCCTGGATGTTCACCTTATCCCGCCCAATGAAGTCCCCGCCTTCCACTTTGACACTCCCGGCGATACAGGCTCCGCCGCCGGTGTCAATCTGTTTCGGTTGGAGGTGTGGTTTCGGCCTGTTGGACATTTTCCACCTCTGTGGATTCAGAGGAATAACGGCTTCTATCCGGCTTGGTGTCTCCGGCTACTATGAAAGAGGTCGGGTAATCAAAGGGGTTGCCGAAGAGCAGGAAGCGGTTGAACCGTTGCCACAGGTAGCGCTCATGTTCCAGGGGGATAGGGAGAGAAACCCCCATCGCTTGCAGAAGAGGGAGGCGAAACCGGTCTATGGTGGATCGCACCAGATCGGCGTAGACCTGTGCGACAGGGATGGCAGCGGAGTACATTCCGTAACCTGCTGCGAAGAGGATAACCGTCCAGATCAGATCGCCCCATTGCTGGTTCAGGGCCAGCACCAGGCCGCACTCCAGAGCGAAGATCCAGGTCAGAAGAGAGCAGTTCAGGAGGAACTCCAGGGAACTGCGAGCGTCGTCCAGCGCCTCTCTGTATTCCGGCGGGATCAGGTCCAACAAGCGCGGCCATATCAGAATGGAATCCAATCCGTAATGCGTTCTTCCGTAGTCCTCTGAGGCGCGCAGGATATTTCCCAATCGGGTGGGTAGCAGATTTTCTTTCTTGTGGGGATACCACAACAGGACATCCAATGCGTCTTTCTCCCGGAGCAGTTCCTCCTCGCGGCGACGAATCTCTGCTTCAAAAGAGCGCCTCTCCGTGGGATCCGTGATCCGGGGATAATCCCGTTGGAGGCAGACCAATTGTCGCGCCGCTTCGCGAGAGTACACCCGGTCAAATCGTGCCCGGTGGTACTTTAAACGCCACCAGAGGAGTTTCTTCTGGAAGGGAAACACGCCTTCAAAGAGTTTGATAATCGTGGGGCTGGCGGAGGTCAGGAATAGGGCTACGAACAGGGTTGTGGAAAGGAAGAGGACCCAGTTGCTTCCCAGCGTCAGAAGCTGTTCCACCATGGCTCTGACTGAGACAAAGCGACTGGTGAACACAGGCAGCACGACGGCCTGGTTCAGCAGCGTAAAGAGCGCGGCTGGCGCCAGGCTGGATATCAGGAAGGTTCTGCCAAGGGCATCAACGACGGTCTTGAACACGGTGATTAGAACTCCTGGTCACATTTTGGCCAGAAGCCGCAAAACCGATGCCGGATATTATTGATGTAGACAATCCGGTATGTGGTGAACCGTCGTTTGCATTTTGGGCACAGAATGTCCTCTTCTTCGGACTGGTGAGGGGTTTGGATCTCGGGGAGGTCAACCTGGCCGTTTAGATTGTACGTCTTGTGCTGGAATGTCCAGAAAATGAACATATTGCCCCCGCGTCGTAGAAGGAACGGAGGACAGGGGAAAGAATAGAACTCGCCCTGACGCCAGGGCACGCCGTCCGTCCTGGCCGTCGCCTCAGGCTCTGCAGAAGCCGCGAGGTGGTTTGGTTTTTCCGCTTTCAGTATACACGATTTTCGCTACAGGGCAACTTTGCTCTGCCTGATGACCCCCTCAATCCGGCACCGTCCCCAGCGGGTCGGGCATCCCCGGATCCACCCCCAGCGTCACCGCCATCTGCTCATCGCTCCGG
>JAOAAG010000247.1 GCA_026418995.1 Anaerolineae bacterium | reverse complement strand
CCACTGGCTGAGTGGCTTTGCCGCGTGCCCGGAGTTGGTAGAGCGGGCTTTTGACCGTCAGGTAGGTGGGGAGGGCCTCGACCGCGCGGCGCAGCTCGCGTCCGGCGGAGCCTTCGAGCAGGTTCAGGCGGGGCACGGAGGAGAGGCGCACCCGCAGCCGACCGGTGAAGGTTTTGTCCACGCGGAGGGTGACGCCGTCGGGGTGGGAGACGGAGCTGCGAGTGGCGTCGAGTGTCTCGTAGCCGGTGAAAACTGGCCGGATCAGGAGAAAGAGAAGCAGTACAACGGCAACGGCGATTAACCCTGCGACCAGGAACCTGGAGCGCAATCTATCGCGCACCTGGGCGATGATTGTTCCCAGTCCTTCCCAGGGGAGAACGGCCTCGGCTGAAGTGATGTCCGGTGCTGGAACGAGGGCCGGTGCATACTCATACTCGGTCTGTGAAGGTGTCTCGACCTGCGGAGGGGGCACTGGAGGTGGCGCTGCCGGTGGAGCAGGAGCGAGCAAGCCGCTTTCCTCAAGGCGTGCCTTAAGTGTAGCCAGTGACTTGGGACCGAAGCCTTTGATACCCAGTAGCTCGTCTTCGCTTCTCTGCAGGGCAGCCAGTACATCGCCCACCGTGCTGAAACCCGCGCCGAGCAGGAGGTTGTGGATGCGGGTGGGGAGCTTCAACTCTGCGATGGGGAGGTCAGTAGAGGAAGACTCTCTGGACTGCGGAACGTCAGTATCCTGAACTTGCATAGGTACTCCTCGTGCTTATGGTGCCATATTTGTCGTCAACACAGCCGATGGTCAGGATGGCCTTCTGTTTGCCACAAAAAAGCGGCAGATATTCTAGCACATAGCGGTTCTTTTAGCAAATGCACATGTTACCGACCTCCCCGGTGCGTCCTGGCCTGTGGGAGGGGGATAGTGACGTCTTGCCACAACTGCTGTGCTCTTGTACAATATGTGCGCAAGGAAGGGCTGACTGTGGGAAATATCCACGGTGGAGCAGGTGGAAACTGGCGCAGGGGCGGTGCGCGCTGTGCGGCGGTCGCGAGCCTGAATATCGCTTTGTTGTATGGAACCGTTGTTCCTGGGTGCCCGAGAACTGAACATTGTACTGACCAGACAACATCTGGCCCTTTTTGAAAAATTTTATCAAGAACTGGTAGAATGGAACCAGCGCTTCAACCTGACTGCCATAACGGATCGGGAAGGAGTGCTGGTGCGCCATTTCCTGGACTCGCTGTCATGTCTCAGGGTCTTGCGGCGAGGGGAGCTGGAAGCTGGTGCGCGGGTGATTGACGTGGGCACCGGCGCTGGCTTTCCTGGTCTGCCGCTCAAGATCGTTTGCCCGGGAATGCGCCTTACCCTGCTGGAAGCGACCCAGAAGAAGGTCCGCTTTCTCGAACACATCGTCGCCACTCTGGGGCTGAAAGAGGTGCGGGTGATTCATAAGCGGGCGGAGGAGCTGGGGCATGAGCCAGGCCATCGGGAACAGTACGATTACGCGCTGGCCCGTGCGGTGGCCGGGATGCCTACACTGGTTGAGTATCTGTTGCCCCTGGTGCGGATAGGGGGCAAGGTACTGGCACAGAAAGGGGAGGAAGCCGCTGCCGAGGTGCACGGGGCCGGCAAAGCTATCGTCACACTGGGTGGGGAAGTGCGCCAGTTGGTGCCAGTGGAGCTGCGGGGCCTTGCTGAGACACGCTATCTGGTGGTCATAGATAAGGTGGCCGCGACGCCTGATAAATACCCCCGCCGACCGGGAATGCCGGGTAAACGGCCCATTATGGAGTAACCGCCTGGATCACCCCTCCCCGCACCTCCCAGAGCGCCGCCCGCGCCCGGAACTCTCCATCGAACATCTCCAGATCGGTTGCGGTGAGCAGCGCCTGCTCCACACCATCCACCTGCGCCAGCAGGAACTTGCGGCGGGAGGCGTCCAGTTCGGCCAGCACTTCGTCCAGGAGGAAGACCGGCGTCTCCCCCGTGCGTTCCTTCATCCACGCCAGCTCGGCCAGCTTCAGCGCCAGCACGGCGGTACGCTGCTGTCCCCGCGAGCCGTAAATCCCCAGGTCTACCTCATGGATGCCCAGCGCCGGACTTCCTGCGATAAAGCGCATTTCGTCCCGGTGGGGTCCGGTCAGGGTGGTGCCCCTGGCGATTTCCTCCTTGCGTCGCCTGACGAGCGTCTGCCTGAACGCCTCCACCAGCTCTTCATCGGTGACGCCTGGCGGTGGCCCGCTGTAATGCAGCCCCAGTTCCATCTGGTATTTCAGCCAGGGTGGGGCGGC
>JAOAAG010000148.1 GCA_026418995.1 Anaerolineae bacterium | reverse complement strand
AGATGTGTATAAGAGACAGGCCTGGGCGCGGTATAATGCTACCACCTCTGGCCCGCTAGCTCAACACGGCAGAGCAGGGGACTCTTAATCCCTTGGTTGCAGGTTCGAGTCCTGCGCGGGTCACCTGTCCGGCCCTCAGGAGAGGAGGCGGCCCTGATGCCCCATGTGGTCACCCCGGTGACCTGAATCTCCGCCCCAGAGTGGCTGACGGTCAAGAAAGCGGCGGAACTTTCCGGTCACGACCCGGAGGTGATCCGTGAGTTGACAAAGTGGCACCCTGGAAGCCCGGGAGGAGGGCGGGGTGTTAGCTGATAGAGAAGACCAGCGTTCGGGAGTTTCACGAGGCCTTGCTTCTGGTGCGCCAGGTGATGATAGACTGACTCCTCAAGGATCCTGGACACCCCACCCTACCGGGTGGGGTGTTTCTCTTTTGCTTCCTCGGATACGGAGGTCCCCCTCGAGCAGATGAGGATACCGTCCGTGGCCAGGGCGGCCACCTCGTTGCCTGACGCAGCTTCCTCCGTCCGCAGCAGAAGCTCGTTGGACCTTCCGGCCTGCACGGGACAACCTGGAGAGCGGCGCTACACCAGCGCCGGTAATACAGGGTATGCTTGCCCGCCCTCTCCATCCCAGGCTACCGGCGCAGCAGGTGCTGGAGCTTCCCTATCCACAGCCCCCCGGCCAGAACAATCACCCCGCCCACAAGCGCCAGGGTCACCAGCGCAAGCACATCACCGTCAGCATGGTGCTCAGCCGCAACAGAGACCACGCCAGACGCCTGTGCCGGCTCCACAAATATGATCGCCAGCAGACACAGCAGCAGTATGATGACCAGTCCCACCAGTCGTGCCAGCAGCGGATCTATCATTTGCCCCCTCCTATGAGCGTCTATCAACTATCAGATGCTGACGCCGCCCGTCCGGGTCGGCACACACCAGCAACTATCAGGATACCACGGAAAGGGGCGTGCTGCCGGACGGAGGGGTACCGCTTGCACGGCGAATGGGGGGCGCTCAACAGGGTGAGTGTCCTACGTTTTCCATTCGTCAACCGCACGAATGGACGACGTTGGGTCGGGTGAGCCTTCACTGCACATGGCGCTGGATGAACTCCAGCGTCCTGGCAGCCACGAACTCCCACTCGCTGTCCACGGTCAGGCAATGGCCGGAGTTGTGCAGTGTGATCAGCTCTTTGTCCCGTGAGCCGACGCGCTCGAAAGTGTAGCTGGCGCTGTCGGGGGCGATGGCCGTGTCTCTGGTGCTGTTGAAGATGAGCAGGGGACACGTCACCTGAGGAAGCAGGCGGCGCACTCGCCAGATGAGCTTCAAGAGCTCATGGGCCGCAAAGGCCGGGTCCTCCTCATAATGCCACAGGCGCAGCTCGGCTTCCGGGTCCGTCAGATCACTCTCCGCCGACTTGGGTTTCTTGGGGATGAGATACTTGAAGACCGGGCTGAAGTAGATGAGGCGGCTGGCCACTTTGACAGCGGGGGCGTAGAGAATGGCTGCCGGCAGTTCCGGGTGGTGAGCGGCCAGGTAGAGAGTCAGTAGCGAACCCATCGAGAGGCCGCCCACGCAGACCTGCTCACAGCGAGCGCTTAATTCGGCGAACGCTTGCTCCACGTGGCCAGTCCAGTCCGTCCATTTGCAGCGGTTCATATCCTCGACGGTGGTCCCGTGGCCAGGCAGCAGCGGCCCGTAGACGGTATACCCCCTCTGATGCAGATAATCCCCGATCAGGCGCATTTCGGGCGGGGAGCCAGTAAAGCCATGAATCAACAGGACCCCGACGGGCCCGCCTTCGAGATAGAATGGGGAAGGGTCCAGATGGGGTTGTCGTGGCATAGGCGACTCCTGTATCAGACTCGTTGAACCAGTACAGGCGCAACATGATAGCGCGGCGAGGGCCACCCTGCGCGCGCTCCACTTCCAGCTAGGCAGTTCACTGCCCTATCTTACTTTATCGTGCCCGCCATCCCCAACGCCTGGAGCGCTGAAGCGGCCGCGCCGCCAATCGCCTGGAGCATCATCGTGCGGCTGGAGATGGCCTGCCGCAGGGCATCCTGGTGCAGCTCCCAGATATCCCGACTGACCACACCGCCTGGCTCCACCGGTATCACCACAGTGGTATCGCCGTCGAAGCTGACCCGCGTGTAGGCGCGTAGCGAAGCCTGGGCCTCAATGGCTGTGTCACTCGCAAAGGATGCTTTGATCTCGTCCGGTGCTGCGGTATACGTGCACACCTCCAGCTCCGAGATATCCGTGATAAACGTGTTCACCTTTTTAGCCAGCTCGCTGGCAAAATTCCGTACTGCGTCCTGTAAGGTTACCTCTGCCACTGGAATACCTCCCTTAAAAAGTATCAGGAGGTGAGAGTCACTTCCGAAGTGACCGTCACCTCACCCGCGCTTTACGCAACTCCGCCAGTACATCCCGGACAAATCTCCATACCGCCGGCAGCAGAAATATCTGCATGCCCGGGACGCTCGCCTTGACAGCGATCTCAAACGCGCCGGTCACCACGACGGTCACTACGCGCAACAGCGCCGTGCGTGAGTCGAGCGCCAGGCGTACTGCCTGCTGGTGCAGCTCCGCCTCCCCTGCGGTAGCGACGGAGCGCCATATCGTCTCGAAGTCCCCCAGCCAGTTCACCGTGGTCCGGCCGATCTCCCGCCCGCCCAGTGTGGTCTCCACGTACACATAGTTGCCGACCAGCTTCTGCACCTGCTTCACGAGGGCCACCCACTGGAAGAAACTCTCCCGGTCCTCGAGGAGCCCGACGGAGAGCCTCTGGTCGAAGCTATACGCCCTGGCAGCGTGCACGGCGCTGAGCAACTCTGCTCTGCAGGCGGATAAGGCATCGGAAGTGGCAGCGTAGGCGACTTCCCCGCCGGCGACCAGTGCCAGGAGCTCTTCCCTCACGCGCTCCAGGTCCGCCAGCGCAAGCTGGAGGGCCAGGAGCTGCTCGGCTAACGCAGCTTGCGCTTCGACCGACGCTCCAGGTAGCGCAACCTGCCAGGTGGGCGCCGCTGGGACGCCCTTGTCAGCAGCAAACGATAGCGCGGGGGCCGTCTGCATCTGCCAGAGCCCCAGCGGGTCCAGCCCATCCTCCAATCCGTAGACGACCAATTGTGCAGTCATCACCAGGGTGACGGAGACTCACAACTTCAGGCTTTTGAGCAGGCCGACGGCCAGTTCACCCATGGTGCGGAAGAACTGGGCGCGATTGGCCTGTGCCTCGCGCACCATATCGGTGTGTATCTTCCAGAGCACCTGGTCCACCTCGCCGCCCCGTTCCGGCACATAGACCTCCACATCCCCATCGAAGGCGATTCTGGTGTAGGCGCGCAACGTTCTGGGGCCGCCGGTCCCGTGGGCTACAGCGTCGAGATCATCTGTGGAGTAGGTTTTTACCTCCAGGGTGGCGATTTGCGTTGCCGCGTCGCCGAGCGCTGCGGCAAGCTGGGCAGTGAACTGTTTGATCGAGCGGCCCAGCTCTTCCCATTCATCGCGCAGACCGAAGGCAATCTCGACGCCTTTCTCCGGGGCAGGCGCCGGAGCCACGGGGGCTTTACTTGCCACGGGGGTCGAAAGCACAGGCGTATGAGCGATCTCCGGGCGTGCCGGCGGCTCTTCACCAGGGCGGGCCAGGGGGAGACGCACTGCCGGATCGCCGATGATGACGTAGGCGCGGGCATCGTTGTTGGCGGTCCACAATGCGGCCAGCGTCAGCTCATCCACCTGAGCGCCGAACTCCCTCTCTTCCAGCAGCACGGTCAGGTCGGAAGCGATCTCAGCATAGCGGTCGTTGAAGTATTCCACCGCCCAGCCCACTGTTGCTCCCTCCATCAGGCGTTTGAGCGTGCTCTCGAATACGGCCAGTTGTTCGCCGGCCCGTTCCCACAGGAATGAATAGCTCCAGGCCCGCTCCACGTGCCCCACCACGGCCAGCATGCCACCTTTAGGGTGAGAGAGCAGGCGGCGGGGCAGGCGGGAGACGAAGGCGTAAGGGGCGATTTCAGTGCGGCCTCCAGGCATCCGCCGGGCAAACTCATCCACCCTTGGAGTGCCAGCTCCATAGCAGGCGAAGAAGAAGGCCATCGAACCGAGCAAACGGGCGTCGCTGGCGATGTCGTCGGCTGATACGTAGAAGTCCTCCGGGATCGGCCCGCGGTGACGCTCCGGCCCAGGCCAGTCCTGGCATAAAAGCGCACCCTGGTGCGGCAACTGACGGCGGTCGCCGTTGGGGAAGCCCATCCCGTGACAGGCGGCATAGACCAGTGCCGGGGTGTGCGCCCCTCCCAACAGGTCGCAGAATCGCCTCTTGGTCGCCGCCTCTCCGATCACACGCTGTACCGTCCAGTCAGGCCGGTCAGCAGCGAGCTGCTCGGCCAGCGGTCTGAGCATATGATCTGCGCTCAGCTCGGTGGCCCGGTCGCCAGGAGTGCGCGCCCCGAAGAAGGTGGCCTGGCGAGGCAGGGCGACTTTTCCGGCCTCCGCCTCCACCACACTCCGGGCATAGCAGGCGTACTCCTCCAGGGTATCGAAGCAGATGCGGCCCACGGCATACTGAACGTCGAGCTGGTTCTGGAAGCGATAGGGTATGGTCTCCGGGTCGCCGACAATGAGGAGGTAATAGGGGACCCGGTCGGGCTCCACCGGCCCGGGGCCTGCGCCATGACGGGCCAGGAAATCGTTTTTCGACTCGCCGGGACGATAACCGTCAGCCCCGCGATACTCGCGGTAACGCTCGCCAGCCTGTTGTTGGCGCAGGGCCAACAGTTCGCTTAATGCCTCCCGGATGGCCGGAACCCGCTCGTCCCGCGCGGCAAAGATCACTCCCCAGCCCGCCTGCGCCAGGTCCAGCGCGTCCACACCTGCTCTCACTGCCCAGTGGGCCAGGCGACGCTGCTTCAGCTCGTTCAACAGCCCGCGGTCTATTTCCTCGCCTGTGATGATGGCTGCCAGTTGGTGAGGGGTCATCGGCGGAAGTTCATAATCGCCGCTGGCTCCGTTAATGCCGTTAAAATACAGGTACTCCTCCATATTGCTCCTCTGCTGAAGGGGGTGACGCGATCCCCCGAGAGACCGGAAAGGCGGCCCTACTTGCTGAATGGGTCCACTGCCAGCATTCTCTCCATACCCCCGCCGGCAAGATATGCCCAGGACAGTGCCCATACATCCTCGAAGCGGAGCGGATAACGCCGGATGGTCGCATCGCGTGAGCCGGTAGCGATGTACGTGCCGTCAGGGCTGATCGCTACACTGCGCACCAGGTCGGTATGACCGATCAATATGCCTGCGGTACCGGGCGGTCGCTCGGACAGGTCCCACAGGCGGGTGGTACGGTCCCAGGA
>JAOAAG010000099.1 GCA_026418995.1 Anaerolineae bacterium | reverse complement strand
GGGCGGCTATAGGCCGCCCGCCATAATTCACTCAGGAGGCGGCGATGGTAAATTACCTGATCAGGCGGGTTGGGTATGCTTTAATCATGCTGGTCCTCGTCTCCTTCGTCAGCTTCGTCGTGATGGAGCTCCCTCCCGGCGATTATCTGACCCAGAAGCTGGAGCAGTTGCGCGCGCGTGGCGACCGCAGCGCCGAGAACCGTATCGAGGAGTATCGCGTCCGCTACGGCTTGGACAAGCCGTTTATGGTGCGCTATATCGGCTGGATCACCAAATTCGTCCAGGGCGATTTCGGTGAGTCGTTCGAGTACGAGAGACCGGTCAGGGAGCTGCTTGGCGAGCGGCTGACTATGACGGTCATCCTGGCGCTCGCTACCCTCATTGTCACCTGGGTGATCGCCATACCACTGGGTGTCTACTCCGCCGTCAACCAGTACTCCCTGGGAGACCAGATCATTACTGTGATCAGTTTCATCGGCCTGGGGATGCCTGGCTTTTTGCTGGCCCTCATCATCCTGTATTTCGCCATCGTCTTCCTGAATAAAGAAGTGGTGGGACTGTTTTCCCGGGAATATATCAACGCTCCCTGGAGCTGGGGGCGTGTCGTGGACCTGCTGAACCACCTGTGGGTGCCGGCGATCATCAGCGCGGTGACCGGCACCGGCGGCCTGGTGCGCATTATGCGCGGCAATCTGCTGGACACCCTGGGCCAACCTTTCGTAGAGGCGGCGCGTGCCCGCGGCCTGAAAAATCGCACCGTGATCTGGAAACACGCTGTGCGCGTGGCTATTAACCCGCTCGTGGTGATCCTCGGATCGGAGGCCTTCCCCAGCATCGTCACCGGCAATGCGCTCGTCTCCATCGTCCTGAATCTACCGACCATTGGGCCGCTATTTGTGGATTCCCTGCGCAAACTCGATATGTATATGGCCGGCACCTGCATTGTGTTCTTTACCTTTATGCTGCTGATCGGCAACCTGATGGCGGACCTGATGCTGGCCTGGGTTGATCCCCGCATCCGGCTTGAGTGAGAGGACGGAGGTTGCGAATATGGCCCAAGCGACAACTAAGGGTGCCTCTGAAACGAAAAAGCAGGTTAGCCAGAGCTACTGGAGCCTGGTGTGGTGGAAATTCAAAAAGAACAAAACGGCGGTCGTCGGTGGGATTATCCTGATCGTGTTCTACCTCTGCTTTGTCGGGCTGGCGGAGTTTCTCGCCCCATACTCGCTGGAGCGCCGCTCGAACTACACCGAGGCCCCCCCTCAGATCATCCGTTTCATTGACGCACAAGGTAAGTTCCACCTCAGGCCCTTCGTTTATGGATTGGAGAAGCACATAGACCAGGAGACACGCAAGCGCACCTTTAAGGAGGATCCCTCGCGTGTATATCCCATCTATTTCTTTGTGCGACGTGAGCCGTACAAGCTCTTCGGCCTGTTCCCCACCGATATCCACCTGTTCGGCGTGGACGAGAGTGACCCGGCAGCCTCAATCTTTATCATGGGCACCGACTCGAACGGGCGGGATTATTTCTCGCGCATCCTCTACGGTGGACGCCTTTCTCTGATGATTGGCCTGCTCGGGCAATTTCTCACGCTGCTCCTTGGCTGTGTGCTGGGCGTCATCTCTGGCTACTACGGCGGCGCTACCGATATGTTTGTCCAGCGTACTACTGAGTTCCTGAATGCCTTCCCTGACATCCCGCTCTTTATGGCGCTGGCGGCTGCCATTCCCAAGCACTGGTCACCGGTGACGGTCTACTTTATGCTGACGATTATCCTGGCTTTCGTGCGCTGGGGAGGGCTGGCCCGGCAGGTGAGAGGGCTGATCCTCTCGCTGCGCGAACGTGAGTATGTGCTGGCCGCTAGAAGCGCTGGCGCCAGTGACGCGCGATTGATGTTCCGTCATCTGCTGCCTGGCACGATGAGCCACGTCATCGTGATCGCTACGCTCTCGATCCCCGGTATGATCCTCTCCGAAACGGCGCTGAGCTGGCTGGGCCTGGGGTTGCGCCCCCCGCTGACAAGCTGGGGTGTACTGCTCCAGGAAGCCGGCACGGTCTATGCCATTCGTTACGCACCCTGGCTGTTGTGGACAATCCCCTTCCTGCTGATCACCATCCTGGCCTACAATATGCTGGGTGACGGGCTGCGCGACGCTATGGACCCGTATGGCGGTAGATAGGAGTGCGGCGATGAGCAGTGGAGATACCCTGGTTGAGGTAAAGGACCTTAAGGTTGAATTCGATGTCCGCGAGGGCATTATCAAGGCGGTGGATGGCCTGTCCCTGACGGTAAAACGCGGTCGGACGCTGGGCGTGATCGGCGAAAGCGGCTGCGGCAAGTCTATGACCGCCCGGGCGATCCTCAATATGGTGCCCAAACCCGGCAAGATCACAGGGGGAGAGATTTTATATTACCGTCAGGTTGGAGGGAATGGCAAACCTCTGATCACCGATGTCATCAACATCACTAAACTGGACCCCGACGGGGAACTCATCCGCCAGATTCGCGGAGGGGAGATCGGGATGATCTTCCAGGAGCCGATGAGTTCTCTGACTCCGGTGTACACCGCAGGCACTCATATCAACGAAGCAGTGACCTTGCATCGCCTGATCCCCATTCGTAAAGTCGGCGATCAGCTTGTGGAGACGATCCAGGCCCATCGCAAGGTGAGCAAACAGGAGGCCCGCGAAATCGCCATTGAGATGCTGCGCAAAGTGGGTATCCCCAAGCCCGAGCAGCGCGTGGATGCCTATCCCCACCAGTTGAGCGGCGGCCAGCGCCAGCGGGTGATGATTGCTGTGGCCCTCTCCTGCGAGCCCAAGATGCTCATCGCTGACGAACCCACCACTGCCCTGGATGTCTCGATCGAGGCGCAGATCCTGGACCTGATGCGAGAGTTGCAGGAAACGGTGGATATGGCCATTATGTTCATTACCCATAACCTGGGGGTGATCGCCGAGATGGCCGAGGAGATCGTGGTGATGTATATGGGCAAGCAGGTGGAACAGGCCAGTGCCGTGGAGCTGTTCTACGAGCCACAACACCCTTACACGCGCGCCCTGCTCCAGTCTATTCCCCACGTGGGCAAGAAGAGCCGCCAGCGCCTGGCCTCCATCGCCGGCATGGTCCCCGACCCGTTCCACCTGCCGCCGGGGTGTGTGTTTCATCCGCGGTGCTCATCCTTTATGCCGGGCAAATGCGATGTTATTGTCCCAGGCTGGAAGCAAATCGGCCCTAACCACTGGGTGCGTTGTCTGTTGTACGAGGAGGTATGAGCGTGGTAGCGGAACCATCTCCCCAGGACAATATCCTGCTCGACGTAAGAGGTCTCAAAAAGTATTTTCCGATTCAACGTGGGCTGTTGCGACGCACGGTCGGGTATGTCAAAGCCGTTGACGATGTCACGTTCTTCGTGCGAGAGGGTGAGACGCTGGGCCTGGTGGGGGAGAGCGGCTGCGGCAAGACCACCGCTGGCCGCACAATCATCCGCCTGTACGAACCGACCGCCGGCAGCGCGCTCTTCAAGACCCGCCTCCTCTCGCCGGACGGCTCGCCCCAGATGGTGGACCTGCTCAAGGCCGATAAGCAGCAGTTGAAACTGCTCCGCCAGGAAATTGCGATGATTTTCCAGGACCCGATCAACTCGCTCAACCCGCGCATGAGCGTCTCCGATATCATTGCCGAGCCGCTAGTGATTCATGGCCGGGGCAAGGGGCCGGAGGTTGAGGAAATCATTGTGAATCTATTGGAACGTGTGGGATTGCGTCCCGAACATATGCGCCGCTATCCGCATGAGTTCTCCGGCGGGCAGCGCCAACGTATCGGCATTGCACGTGCTCTCGCGCTGAACCCGCGCCTGGTTATTTGCGACGAGCCGGTCTCGGCGCTGGACGTGTCCATCCAGGCCCAGACGCTGAATCTGCTGCAGGATTTGCAGGCCGATTTTAACCTCTCTTACATCTTCGTCGCCCACGATCTGAGCGTGGTACAGCACGTCTCCGACCGCGTGGCTGTGATGTACGTGGGGAAGATCGTGGAGATGGCCGACGCTGAGGAATTGTACATCAATCCGCTCCATCCTTATACCGAGGCCCTGATGTCGGCCGTGCCCAAGCCTGACCCGCTGTACAAGTCGGAGCGCATTGTGATGCAGGGCGACGTGGCCGATCCCTCTAACCCTCCGCCGGGGTGTTACTTCCACCCCCGCTGTCGCTACGCTGTGGATATCTGCAGCAAACAGACGCCGGAGTTCCGCGAATTGCGGCCGGACCACTTCGTCGCCTGTCATCGCGCCGAGGAACTCCAGCTAAGGGGCGTATAGCCAGGCTCTCCTGCATCCCAACCGCTCGTAGGGCAGCCTTCCACGTGACGGTGGGCTGGACATCCCGCCCTACTTTGTGTATACTCTGCATGCCAGGTGGTGACTATGACATCGCATATCTCTGTCAATGATCTGAAGTGGTGGCAGAAAGCGGTCTTTTACCAGATTTACCCACGCAGCTTTGCCGACGGTAACGGCGATGGGATCGGCGATTTTAAGGGGATGATAGAGCGTCTCGACTATCTGCAAGAGCTGGGCATTGATGCCGTGTGGCTATCTCCCCACTATCCCTCCCCGCAACACGACTGTGGCTACGACATCTCCGATTACACTGGCGTGGCCCCTGAGTACGGCACCCTGGATGACTTCAAGCGTTTTCTGGAAGAGGCGCACCGCCGTGATATCCGCGTTATTCTCGACCTGGTGCTCAACCATACCTCAGACCAGCATTCGTGGTTTATCGAGTCCCGCTCCAGCCGCGACAACCCCAGGCGGCATTGGTATGTCTGGCGCGATGGTAAGGGGCCGGACGGCCCGCCCAATAACTGGTACTCCTTCTTCGGCGGTTCTGCATGGGAGTATGACCCTGTAACCGGCCAGTATTACTACCACGCTTTTCTCAAGGAACAGCCCGATCTCAACTGGCGCAATCCTCAGGTCAAACAGGCGATGTGGGAGGCCGTGCGCTTCTGGCTCGATCTGGGGGTGGACGGCTTCCGTCTGGATGCCATCGGCACGATCTTCGAGCACCCGGACCTCCCCGACCATACCGCTAAGTCCTCGCTGGAGGAGCTGCACTACCGCGCCTACCTGGCCGCCGATGAGCAGGAGGCCGCTCGCGCCAGAGAGGAGATAAAGGAGCTGTTCCGCTATCAGATTGACCTGCCCGAGGTGCATGCGCTGATGAAGGAGTTACGCGCCGTGGTAGACGCATATCCCGACCGTATGCTAGTAGGGGAGAGTGAAGAGATCGCCTACTATGGCAGCGGCAACGATGAGCTGCACCTGGTCTTTAATTTCCCCCTGATGCGGACTAACCGGCTTACGCCGGCGTGGGTGCGCGCCAATCAGCGGACACGCCTGGCGGAGCTCCCTCCCGGAGCCTGGCCCTGTAACACCCTGGGCAATCATGATACGTCCCGCGTCTACAGCCAGTTCGGCGACGGCAAGCACGATGCTGCGCTGGCCCGCATTTCTCTGGCGCTTGTGCTCACGCTGCGTGGCACCCCGTTCCTCTACAATGGTGAGGAGATCGGGATGACCGATCTGTTGCTGGACGATATCAGCCAGTTCAGGGACACGGTGGGCATCAGAGCCTACAAGATGATCACGGAATTGTTGGGCTTGGGGCCCGCCGAAGCGGTGCAGTTGGCTGCCCGGGTGAGCCGGGACCGCTGCCGCACACCAATGCAGTGGGCTAACGCCCCCAACGCCGGCTTCAGCCCGGCCGGTGTGCGCACGTGGCTGCCGGTGAACCCCAACTACGCCCAGGGCGTCAACGTCGCTGAGCAGCTCGACGACCCTGATTCGCTGCTGCACTTCTACCGCCGCATGCTCCATATGCGCCGCCGGACCCCCGCGCTCATCGCCGGCGACTACACCCCTCTCCACGAGGACGCAGAGGATTATCTGGCCTTCCTGCGTACCTCCCAGGCCGACCGGCAGTGTTGCCTGGTGGTGTTGAATATGTCGGAGCGGGCTCACACGCTGCGCTTCGCGCTCGGCGCCCCGACCGCGCGCCTCATCTTCTCCAGCCACAAGCGTGAGGAGGAGACCGATCAGTTGTCCCATCTGAAGGTGGCGCCGTTTGAGGTGTATGTGGGAGAAGTGGGGGAGTGAGGCGTGTTACGTATTGTGTGTTCCGTAGCGTTCGTCCTTTTGCTCACTGGGTGCTCTGTTGCCGCTCCCGTTCCTACAGCCACGCCGACCCGGGCGGTCTCGCTTGAGCGCCCCCCGCTCCGGCAGGGAGAGGGCCCCTTCTGGTGGAACGACGCTGTCTTCTACGAGATTTTCGTGCGCAGCTTCTACGATAGCGACGGGGACGGTGTCGGCGATCTCAATGGTGTGATCGAGAAGCTGGACTACCTCAACGACGGCAACCCGGCCACCACCACTGACCTGGGCGTCACCGGCATCTGGCTAATGCCCATTATGGAATCCCCCAGTTACCACGGGTATGACGTGATGGACTATTACACCGTGGACAGGGAGTACGGCACCAATGAGGACTTCCGGCGGCTGATGGAGGAAGCCCACCGCAGGGGTATCAGGGTGATCGTGGACATGGTGCTCAACCACACCAGCTCGAAACACCCCTGGTTCGAGAGCGCCGTCAAGGACGTCAACAGCCCTTACCGCGAGTTTTATATCTGGGCGGAGGAACACCCCGGGTATACAGGCCCATGGGGCCAACAGGTGTGGTATCCGAGCCGCACCGGCTACTATTACGCCGTCTTCTGGTCGGGGATGCCTGACCTGAATTACAACAACCCGGCTGTCACCGCCGAAATGCGGGCAGTAATCCGTTTCTGGCTGGAGGAAATGGGCGTTGACGGCTTCCGCCTCGACGCTGTCAAGCACTTCATTGAGGAGGGCCGCGTTCAGGAAAATACCTCCGCCACCCACGAGTGGTTGCGCGGTTTCTACGCCTTCTACAAGGGCATCAACCCCCAGGCGGTGACGGTAGGAGAGGTATGGAGCCCTACCGCCCAGGTGGTTCAGTACAT
>JAOAAG010000064.1 GCA_026418995.1 Anaerolineae bacterium | reverse complement strand
CTCGTGGGCTCGGAGATGTGTATAAGAGACAGGCTGCACAGCCTGCACCTCCTGCACACGGATGCCAGCGATGTACCGAGCGATCTGGCGGGGCGCCCGCACCTCCACCAGCAACGCGCGGTCAGCAAACCTGGGCGCCTTCACATTGACTACCTCAACCCTCCCCAGCTCCGCCCCTTCCGTATCCAGCACTGTCACTTCGCTACCCCTGTGTAGGGAATCGGGCAGGAACTCATAGGGAATCGTCACCGTCGGAAAATCGGCACTCTCCCGATAATCCACCAGCGTGATTGCCAGGCCGGGACATATCGAGACACAACGCGCACAGCCTGTGCACCCTTCCCCGACATATTCGGGGAGGCTACGGATATCGTCCCCCTCTATCACAATACATCCTCTGGAACAGACCGAGGTACAGGGGTTACAGGGAATTTCCTGTGCACAATGCAGCACTGGGAAGACGCCGCTCTCCTTATCCGGTATATCCTCGGTAACCACGGCGCCGGGGCGGGATTTGAGGATTTCGGCAGAGCGATACCATCCGGCAGGCACCTCTCCCACATCCCGGCCCAGGCTGCGCGCGATCTCCAGCCCGCGGATACGGCCGGTGAACATCGCCGCTGAGGCCTCGGCGATCTCCTCGGCATCTCCTGCCGCCCAGACCGGCAACCCGAACTCCCGGGCCTTGTGATAGAACTCGTTCACCGGGTCAAGGCCGACAGCGATGAGCACCGTATCACAGGCAAAAGTCTTCTCCGTGCCTGGCACAGGTCGCCAGCGCTCATCCACCTGGGCAATGGTCACGGATTCCACTCCATCCTCCCCGTTGGCACTGAGGATAGTATGAGAGAGGTAAATGGGCACCCCCATCCGGGCCAGCTTATCCTTATGGACCTTATAGCCCGTGCATTCGGGGAGCGCCTCGCAAAGCCCGACGACCTGGATACCGGCCTGCAGGGCGTGATAGCCCGCGATCAATCCCACATTGCCCCCGCCCACGATGAACAGGCGCTCTGCCGGGCGTACCAGGTCACGGTTGAGCAGGGTCTGGAACGCCCCCGCACCGTAGACCCCAGGCAGAGTATTGCCCTTGAAGGCCAGGGCCTTCTCGCGGGCCCCGGTCGCGACCAGCAGGGCGTGCGGGGCAATGGTGATGTAGCGCCCTTCCCGCAGCACCCCTACCTTGCGATCCGAAAAGACGGCCAGGGCAACGGCGTTGGTCCAGGCCTGCACATTTTCAAAGCGGCGCATCTCCTGTTCCAGCTTCACCGCGATATCCACGCCCCGGGTGCCCGCATAACATTCCTCGATCGAGCCGAAGAACTTGTGCGTCTGGAGCACGAGCTTCCCTCCCAGGCGGTGTTTATCGTCCACCACCAGTGTACGCACGCCCGCGCGGCCCAGCTCTATCGCCGCCGAAAGGCCCGCCGGGCCGCCACCGATAATCAGACACTCTACCTCAACCACAGGTACAGGCTGCATCTCGGGCACAGCGGTCACGTTCGCCAGCACCGGGAGGCCGTCGAGAGGCATCACGCACATCCCAGGAGCAACCTGCGTCATACAAGCCTTGACCGGCAGGCCATCGGCGATGACCATACACTGTGCACACTGCCCGTTGGCACAGAAGATCCCCTGAGGGGCGCCGTCCTTGTGGTGATGGCCGAAGATACGTATCCCGTTGGCAAAGAGCGCCGCAGCGATCGTTTCTCCCGCGCAGGCGGTCAGCGTCTGCCCTTGCCAGGTGAACGCGAACGTGGCCCGCTCTGCGATGGAAAGAACAGGATGTTTGTAAATGCGATGATCGCTCATCAGCAAGCCTCCCCTAGCTCGGGCGGTACTCCGGCGACAGTCACCTGTTAAACGACTGGCACCTCAGCTACCACTTCCATGAGTCCACTACATTTCCCTGAGCATCCCACAGGTAGACGATGCCGCCCCCGGCATCCCAGGCCGGTGCGCTCCTGCCCCAGTGTAACTCGGCAGCGGAATCCTCTCCACTCCCGCTCCAGACGCGCACGCTAGCGCCGCCGGCCAGGATGAATCCGGGAGGAAAAGTATACGCATCGAAATAATCGCTCCCCAGCCGCCAACCTGTCATATCCTGATCGCCAGGCCCGGCGTTCTCGATCAACACGTGCTCCTCGGTCCAGTCCCGCCCGGGCCGACTGTACTCCACGTAGACCAGATAGATCTCACCGGGCAACGAAGAAGGTACCGGGCCTTGCGTTGGCGGGGGGATTGTCGGCTCGGGAAGGGGTGAGAACGGGTAGGTGGGTGTGGCAGGCTGTTCGGTGTCCTGCGGCACCGGGCTCGTTGAAGGCGGTTGAGTACCCTGAGCTACCGCCCCGGCCGTGACAGTGACCCCCACAGTCCTGGCAGGCTGCCCGCTCTCGTCCCCGCCTGGAGAGGGAGAGGCCGGTGAGGACAGGCGCACACTGGCACTGCCCCACAGATACGACGATATCGAACAGCAGACACACATCACGCAGCTCACAAAAAACAGCACCGACTGCAACTTAAGCCAGGAGCAACGACGGCCCCTCCCAAGGGGGAGCTCGATCTGCTCCTCGCCGAGCTGACGTAAGAGATCGCCCATGGTCATTACATGCCTCCGCCCCAGGTATAGGTGGAAATTTCATTACCCTGGGCATCCCGCAGCGTAGCGGTCTCTCCGCTGCTGCTCCATATCCCCGTTCCCAGCCCCCAGTATAAATCCAGCTCCGTGTTGTTCCCTCGCTTGGTCCATACCCGCACCTCGGCCCCCATGCGCAGGACAAAACCGACCGGAAAGGTGTAGACATGATTATCTTCGTCCTGGAGCGTCCAACCGCTCATCTCCTGATCTGCATTGCCGAAATTATGGATGAGCACGTGTTCGTTTTGATAACCGGCGTACTCGACATAGATAATCCGTACCTCACTGCGATAGGCCGGTGTGGCGG
>JAOAAG010000051.1 GCA_026418995.1 Anaerolineae bacterium | reverse complement strand
CTTCCAGCACCCACTCCCCCCAGGCGCGGACGGCGGTCAGGAGAGGCGATTCGGCCCGTCTCTCCTCCAGGGAGAAGAGGGTCGGCTGGGGCGAGGGCGCCGGTCTCTCCGGAAAGGGGAGGGAAGGTGGAGGTGGAAGGTGACAGTCACCTTTGAGGTGACTGTCACCTTCACCTACCTCTCTGTAGCGCTGGGGGTACTCCAGGACAGCCTTGTTGAGGAGGACGGCGACGGGGTTGTAGTCCAGGGCGTGGACTTCGCAGCCCAGGCGCAGGGCCTCCAGGGGGATGGCGCCGCCGCCGGCGAAGGGGTCCAGGACGCGCAGGGTGCGGCCGCCGAAGGCTTCCCGGATGAGGCGGCGGGCCTCTTCTACGTAGGGGGAGTCGCCGTCCCTGCCAGCCTCCCAGGGGGGAACGTCCCGCACCAGGGCCAGGAGCCGCTCCCGCGCCATCGGGTCGCCGGGATCGGGGAGGAGCGCGGCCAGGGCGGTGGCGCGGGAGGCGGCCAGGGGGCGCCTCGCCCACCAGATGTGCAGCGTGGAGATGTGGCCGTGGCGGATGTTCTTTTCCCGGACCGATTCCTCCGAGACGCGCCGGAGGGGAAAGTTAGTTTCAATCAGACGACGTGGCATGGGATTCCCTCCCTGATCGGACGCCGATGCCTTCTCCATAAGTACTCAGCCAGGGTAGGTTCTGCATATCAGTACCAGACACAAAGGCTCATGGCATCCAATCACGCGAAGTTGAACCGCAGGTGCGCCAGGAAGGCACGGGTTTTCCAGCGCCCTTTGTGTTCTCGCGCCTTTAGCGGTTCTATGAGGTGTTTCTATACCGACGTGTTGCTGGACAACCGCCTGCAAAGCCATGTTTGGACAGCCTCGAAGACTCCGGACGCGAAGGGGGTAGGTGCTCTGCTGGCGCACTCTTTCAAAACCACCTCGCGCTATGGGGAATTATAGCCGACCCAGAGCCGGATAGCAACCCCCCGTTTCACGCATGTTGCCCTGGCCCGGGGGCGACCGTCAGGGTCGCCCCCACGGTGATGGCGCGACCGGGGCAACCGCCAAGGTCGTATCGGGACGACCGCCAGGATCGCCCCCACGGTGATGGCGTGGCCGGGGTGATCGCCAAGGTCGCATCGGGGGCGGCCGCCAGGGTCACATCGGGGGCGACCGCCAGGGTCACATCGGGGGCGACCGCAAGGGTCGCCCCTACGGGTGCATCCGCAGGGTACGAAGGGGAATCGGCTCAGGAAGACGAGTGGAGCCGTGCTGCCAAGGCCAGGGCTTCGTCTTTTGTGCTGACCTCACCGGCCGCCTGGGCTTCTCGCACCGCTTCCAGCAACTCCCCCACTTCCGGCCCGGGCACCAGGCCAAGCCTGGTCATCAAGTCCTCGCCGGTGATCAGGGGCAGGGGCGTCAGTGTCTCGCTGCGCTGCTCGAAGTAGCCGGTCAGCAGCGCTTCAGCAACTTCCAGCCGGCGTGTCCAGCGCTCTGGTTGCAGGTAGGGGCCCCAGGTTGCCAGATGATCAGCTAAGCTGAGCAAAACCGTTTCCACACCAGCGTCGCCCGTGGCGCGAAAATAGCGGTATATGGCACGGCGGGTGAGCTTATCGGTCTGCGCCAGATGAGCCGGGTACATATGGTGGGCAATGAGCAGCTCCACCCGCGCGATCTCGTCCCGGCTGAAGCGTAGCTCTCTGAGCCGCTCCCTGGCCAGTTTGGCGCCCACCAGCTCATGCTCGTAGAAGTGAACGCGGCCATCCTCGCCCTGGGAGCGTGTGGAGGGCTTCCCCAGGTCATGGAGGAGTGCGCCGAGCTTAAGTAGCACCGCCCTATCCCGCCCGGGAGTGACTTCCGGGGTCAGGTGAGTGGATAGCTCGCGGGCAAACTGCCCCAGTACCCGCTCCAGTTCCCCCCAGGCAAAGCGGGGCACGCCCGCGCGCTCATCCCCCGCTTGTGGCTCGCCCGTCAGCACGGCGAGCAGCGTTTCCAGGGTGTCCAGCACCAGCAACGTATGGGTCCATACATCGAAGCGATGCGGCAGCGATTGGGTGACGCCTTTGAGTGTTTCCAGTTCCGGGATCACGCGTGCGAGCAACTCGAACTCATCGAGGCGGTGCAGCGATGCGTAACTTCCAGGCAGGGCCAGGATGCGCACAAATTCGTCGCGCAGCCGTTCCGCCGAGCTCAGAAACAGCAACCCTGCGCTCTGCCGCAGCAATTCCGCCGTGCCAGGCTCGATCTCGAAACCCAATTCCGCCTCCATACGCACCGCACGCAATAAGCGGATCGGGTCGTCGGCAAAACTGCGCCTGCCCGCCACACGTACAAGGCGTGCCTGCAGGTCCGCTAACCCGCCCGTGGGGTCGCTCACGACGCCGCTTTGATCCGCAGCCATGGCATTGATGGTGAAATCGCGTATGCGCAGATCGCTTTCCAGGTCCGGCTCGCGCAGCGTAGCGAAATCCAGCACTACCCGTCCCCTGCCGTGCTCCATCAGGAGCACACGGCCAATCTCGTGCTCGGCGTCGAGGGGATAGTAGACGCCGCCCAGGATGTCTGCTGCGTTGCGTGCCAGCTTCAGCGCCTCCCGTTCCACCAGGAAATCCCAGTCGTGGATAGGGCGTCCCAGCAACACATCGCGCACCGCGCCACCCACCAGCCAGATGCGCGTGGCTTGCTCTTCTGCCAGCCGACACACCACATTCCAGGGCCATTCAGGGATTGTGATCCTCATCAGTCATCGCCTCGCTTTCTTCGGGCGGTATGAAGAGAAGCTCTGGTTTATCTCTGGGGCGGCTCAGCCGGGCCACCCACAGGGCCTCCTCGGCCGTCCTCCCGACCCCTGTGACCTGCCCTCGAACCAGCGCTACCCAGCGGCCGGCATAGGGCGCCAGCGCACGCCGTGAAGGTTTGGTCTCCTCGCTCATTGCGAGTGTATGATAGCCGGGCGAAGGCAAAGTGTCAAGCGGCATCGCTGCCCCGGGATGCTCGCCTGGAGGGGGAGGGGAAGGTGCTCTGAGCGCGCTCTACCCCTGTTCGGCTGCGCTTGACGGAAGACAGGAAGAGAGGTATCATTAATCCGGGGGTATCCCGATGTCGCCTGTCAGGTCCAAACCCGGCAAGCTGGCCGTCGTGTTCACGATCGGCGTGATCCTCATCCTCACAGGCAGCCTGGTCTGGGGCTTCGCGCAACAGGTGATGCGTGCCCGGAAGATACTGGCGGAGGAGGCGCGGCTGGAGCAGAAGGTGGCTGCTGCCCAGGCCCGTCATGATGCGCTGGTGAAGCAACTGGAGTACATCCGCTCTGACGAGTACGTCGAGCGCTGGGCGCGCACGGAGGCGAAACTGGCCAGGGCAGGGGAAGTCGTCGTCATCGTGGTCGAAGAGGATTGAGGCACTCTTAATCAGCAGGTGAGCAATGAACGAACCCGTTCTGGTCCTCAACTGCAACTATGAGCCTATTCATGTCTGTAACACCAGGCGGGCTATGGGATTGATCCTGGCAGGCAAGGCGACGGTGGTGGAGAATGGGCGGGGGGTTGTCCACACAGTTTCCAGGACCTATGAGCGACCATCAGTGATCCGCCTGGTTAGCATGGTCTCCCGTCCCCGCCCCCGTGTGCGGTTGTGCAAGCGGGAAATTCTGCGGCGGGACGATTACCGCTGCCAGTATTGCGGATGCGAATCAGCCCAACTGACGATAGACCACGTTGTCCCGCGCCATCGAGGGGGGGAGCACTCGTGGGAGAACCTGGTGGCAGCCTGTCCGCAATGTAACCGGCATAAAGGAGGGCGCACCCTGGCGGAAGCCAAGATGAGGCTGCTGCGCCAGCCCTTTGAGCCGCGCCCCACCGCTCACTACCTGTTCGGCCGCTACGCGGAGGGCAACGGAACATGGGCGAAATACCTGGAGGGTTGGTGAGTTGAGCCAGCCGTTCAACTATGGCGGCCAGGCGGTCATCGAAGGGGTGATGATGCGCGGCTCGCGCGTGATGGCTGTCGCGCTGCGTCATCCCGATGGTCGCATCGTCGTCGAGACAAAGCCTCTTAACGAGGCGATTTACAGGGGCCCCATCAGCCGCATCCCCTTTCTGCGTGGCCTGGTGATGCTGTGGGATACGCTTGGCCTGGGCGTGCAGGCGCTGACGATGTCAGCGGGTGTCGCGGCAGGCGAGGACGCGAATCTGGCTGAGCCGGTCGCCTTCGGAGCGGCAGCGCTGGGAGGTGGGATGGGGATCGCCCTGTTTATCGCGCTGCCCTCGTTCCTCAGCGGGCTGATCGCCCCGTTGATACCCTCCGAATGGCTGGTCAGCGTGATCGAGGGGGCGATCCGCCTGCTCCTCATTGTGGGCTACATTTGGGCAGTCGGGTTTCTGCCCGAGATGCGCCGGGTGTTCGCCTACCACGGTGCGGAGCACAAGACGATCCACGCCTACGAGGCCGGAGCAGAGCTAAAGGTCGAGGAGGTGAAACGCTTTCCGACAGCTCACACCCGCTGTGGCACAGCGTTCCTGCTCACGGTGGTCGTGCTCACGATCTTGATCTTTGCACCGCTGGGTCGCCCGCCGCTGGTCTGGCGTGTGCTCAGCCGGATCCTGCTGCTCCCCCTGATCGCAGGTATCTCATACGAGCTGATACGCCTGGCGGCCCGCCTCGCCGATCGTCGCTGGGCACAGATACTCGTAGCCCCCAACCTGGCGTTGCAGCGCCTGACCACCCGCGAGCCAGACGAGAGTATGCTGGAGGTAGCCATCGCAGCCCTCCAGGCCGTGCTGGCAGGTGAGGAGAAGGTTCCCGCTGCACGGTCAAGCTGCTGAGGGAGGCAACGGCATCGTGAAGGAGATGGTCGTGCCACTTCCTGGCGTCTCCTCCACCCAGATACGCTCCCCATGGGCCTCCACAGCCATTCGGCAGAATGCCAGCCCCAGTCCGCTTCCTCGCTCCGGCTGCGGTCCCGTGACAAATTTTTGAAACAGCCGGCCCCGAATCTCGGATGGGATGCCAGCCCCGGTATCGCTCACTGAGATGACCACCCGGTGGGGTTCCGTCTCTTCCCTTCTTGCTGTCACTCTTACCAGGCCACCGGCCGGTGTGAATTTGACCGCATTGCTCACCAGATTTTGCAAGACTCGTTCCAGCAGTCTCTCATCAGCCCAGAGCGGTGGCAAATCGGGCGGCACCTCATTGACCAGCCTGATGTCCTTGCTATGCGCTATCGGCGATTGGGAGTACAGGACGTCACTCACCAGTGGGAACAGGGGAACGATTCCCTGCTCCACCGGCATCTGGTGACTCTCCAGCCGGTTGATCTCCAGGATCGCCTTGACCAGCCGGAGCATATGATTCGTGTTTGCCACAGCGATGCTCCACAGTTGGCGCTGAGTATCCGAAAGGGTCGGGCCAACCGTATCATCAAGGAAAGACAGAGCGCCGTAGATCGCTGTGAGCGGATTACGGAGGTCGTGTACCATCGAATGGATCAGGTCGTCACGCATGCGCTCCAATAGCCGTTCCTCGGTGATATCGCGCAGCACTAACAGGCGGCCCAGTGTAGAATCGCCGGCTTTGACGGGCAGGTTCATCAGATAGATGGTGCGCGGCGCGATCTCACATTTGTGTCCTCCGGTCACGTCTTCTCCCGCGGCAACGCGCTTCATATCGGCATAGATGAGCCTTGCTGCCTCGGGAGCCCGGGCTTCCAGGAGCTCCAATACTCTGGTAAGTGGGCGACCTATCCAGTCGGTGGGTGAATCTGGCAGATGCAGGAGAGCCATAGCCCGGGCATTGATGACCAGAATGCACTGGTCCACTCCTATAAGCACGATCCCATCCTGGCTGGACTCGATCAGCGCCTGCAAGCGACCTCTTTCCGCAAGGGTGGCCTGATAGAGCCGGGCATTCTCGAGGGCCAGGGCGATGGTATCAGCCAGGGAAAGGGTCAGGTTAACGTCATCGTCACTGAAAGCGAACGGTTGATCGCTGGCCACCAGGAGCACACCAAGGACCCGCTCGCTATGCTGAACAGGAACGGCCAGTTCACAGGCGAGGTTGGAGAACCGCTCGAAGTCGGTACATGCCATCCCGTCAGCCAGGTCCCGCAGATGACAGGGCTGGCTGCTGTTAAAAGCCTGCCAGACGGCTCCCTGGCCAGAGGGCACAAGCCGGCCTTCAGCTTCGGCCAGCAGGCCAGATGCCGCGCTCACCTTGAGATGAGTGGAAAACTCATCAGGGAGGAGGATGGCGACGGCTGGCCAGCCTGTCAGGCGCGCGATAGCCCCGACCACGGCCCTGGCGATGCTCTCCGGTTCAAGCAGTGCTCCTGCCGTGCGCAGCGTCTCGTACAGGGTGGCCTGGTGCCTGGCCAAACGGCGCGTCTCCTCATACATCTGGGCGTTGCGGATGGCCAGCGCCAGTTGGTCAACGGACGAATTGATGAGATAAATGTGCTCAGGGGTGAAATAGTTAGGCTGGGGATGCATCAAGGTCAGTACGCCGAGCACGGCCGCTCCGCTCACAATCGGGGCGGCCAGAGCGGAGCGGGCTGTGTAAGGGCTGTCCGGCAAATGCAACCAGCGCTGGTCCTGTGTCGTGTCGGTGACGATAGCCGGCTGCCGATGGCGCACTGCCCAGCCAGCTAACCCTGACTCCATCACCCGTTTCACGAGCTCGCGCTGCTGCTGGGGCGATCTGACATCTCGGCTCAATACACTCTGGAGGATGTTGCCGTGCTCATCCAGCAGGAACAAGCTGCCCCGCTCGGCTCCAGTGAGGGAGACGACCATGCCCAGCGCGCTCCTGAGAGTGGCTTCCAAGGTCGTTTGCCGGATGGTGGCGCGCGCGATAGCCACCAGGCTTTCAAACAGCCGCTTTTGTGCTTCGAGGCTGAGCTCGGCACGCTTGTGGTCCGTGATATCATAGGCTACGATCAATCGTCCTATGGGACGGGCGCGCTGATCGAGGATGGGCGAAATATGGAGATCGTAGTAACGTTTGCTCTCACCATCCTCCAGAGCGATCTCATCGTGGGCGTCCAGTGTGTCACGGTAGCGTCTGGCCAGTGTAGCCCAGGCGGGCGACATACGCTCGACGCGGAGCTCACCATCGTGTGGCAACGGCTGGTTGAAGATGCGCTCCGCAACCGGATTGGCGTACAGGACGCGGCCCCGCATATCGAGCACCATGACGCCCCCTTTTATGTTATGAATGAGCAGATTTCGTGCCAGAGAGACTACATTGAAGAGCCCCAGACAGTACACATTCCAGATGATAAGTACCCCAGCCAGTGCAAACGCAAAGGGAGCGGTGTCCAGTGGAAACCGAATTAATTTGTACGTGGACAGCGCGTCTCCGACCCCGGTGATCAGGGAGCAGAGGATCAGCATCAAAGCCTGGCCGCGAAAGGGGGCTTTTAAACCGGGGAGCGTTCTGGCAAGTAGGACGATACTTACCAGCAGAGCGCCATACGTATACGTCACATGGACCCAACGGGCCGGGCCGTAGGTGGACCGTAGCACGGCCAGCGAGCCTTCATATTCTGTCCACATCCTGGCCCAGTAGAGACGGTGCCACTCGTTAGTCCAGACCAGTAGCAGAGTGAGCAGTGGGACAGCAGCCAGTATGGCCACGCGGTGCGGCTTGAGCCATTTCTCATGGCCCGTGTACTCCAGCACGAACAGCAGCCAGGCTAACGGGGCAGTGGCTATGCCCAGATAACGCAGCTTGGCCCACAGGACCTGGGTCGGGAATTGCACACTGCTCAGCCGCAGGGCATAGACAAGACACCACTCAGCCACGGCCAGCATCAACACCGTAAAAAACGTGGTGCCAGCAACGGGCCGACGCCGCCACGAGAATAGCGCCAGCCCGATGGAGAGCAGCCCCGTGGCAATAAGAGGGAAAATGTAGGGCGTGTACTGCCAAGCCATGTTCGCCTCCGGTGTCTCTGTCCATTCTTCCGCAGGTCCGAACCTCATTTGCGGCCCGGAGAGCGGGTCGCGCACTGCGTTGCGCAGTCCATCATATGGCAACTTTGCGACCTGGGAAGAGGTAACCGGAGCCACTTCCGGTTACTGGAAGTGACGCCCTCTACCTGAACAGTTGAATCACCGGCTTACCAGTTGGCCCGGAGCCGTGAACGTTGTGCACGAGAGAGGATCCCCGTTACTGGGCCGGTGCGATGACGGCCCGCCGCGCTTCCTCCAGCGCCTGTGCTTCCTCATCTGTCAGTACTTTGGAGGACAACCATTTCTGGATCGGTTTGGCGTAGATGCGTGTCGCCTCGCGGCCGTACAGCGCGGAGATAACCACGCCGTTGCCCTCGCCGTCGGCCAGCGCCAGCGAGAAGCTCTGGTCGCCACCGGTATCCTCGAAGGCGCGAAAACGGACCAGGCCAATGCCCTGTAACGAACGGGTCAACGCTGCATCAACCTGAGCAGCGTGTGCCACCAGCCGCTCGGTACGGGCCGTGGTCTCTTCAAGGCGGGAGGCAAGATTGGCTAGCATAGCCGCCGTGGTTGCCTCCTCACCACCCTCGTTTACCCCCCGGAACAGCCTTTCGTACTTGTGTGAAAGCTTGAGAATACGCGCCTGTAGGTCCAACACCCAGATAACTCCCACGATGACCAGGACGGTTAGGGCGATGACCCAGATCAGCAGGGCAATATCCATTCAGTGTCTACCTCCTCATCCATCGCACTGGCCTTGTTGTATCACTGCCAGTGATTGTGTTCTAAGTCTACCACATCAGCGCGCTGATGGAAAGTCCCCCCCATCCAGGTGACAGTCACTGCGGGCGGTGCCTGTCACCTGCACCGCGCCGGGTTATAGCACCTCGACAAGTGAGCCGTCAGCCGTACGGGTGACCTGGATACGGGCCGGGAAAGAATCTTTCAGCTCGTCAATGTGGGTAATAACGAGCATACATGCGAAATCGTCCTGGATGGCGTTAATCGCTTCGACCAGTTGTTCACGGCCGGCGGCATCTTGTGTGCCGAATCCTTCATCAACCACCAGCATCTGCAATTGTGTGCCGGCCCGGCGCGCCAGCAGCCTGGCCAGGGCGACGCGGATGGCAAAGTTAATGCGGAATTGCTCACCACCCGAGTAGTTCTCATAGGGACGGGTGCCCAATTCATCGGCGATGTGAATCTCGAGTGTTTCACGGACCTCGCCGGCCAGTGTCTCGCGCTGGGTCTCGAACCTGACGTGCATACGGCCCCGGCTGATCCGCTCCAGCAGCCGGTTAGCCTCCGCCTCGATCTCGGGAATGGCCGCCTCGATGATCATTGCAGGCACCCCTTTGACCCCGAAGGCATTTTTCAACTCTTCGTACACGGACTTTTCGAGTGCCAGTTCATCGCGTCGCCTCATTTTCTCGGCACGCCGCGCCTCGAGCACTTTGCATGCTTCCAGCCGCTGCTGTGCAGCACCAAGTTGCTGGCGAGCGGCCGCCTCCTCTCCTCGTACCCTCTGGAGTTCCGCCTCGATCCGCGTGGCGTCCTTTAACTGCTCCTTCAGTGCCGCTGACCGCTGATCCAGCCGGGCCAGGCTCTGCTCGCCCTCTTCTATCTGCTGCTGAAGCCGACGCATGCCCTCTGCAGCCCTTTGAAGCGCTGTCCTCTCCTCGTCCGCCTGCGCCCGCGCCACGGCCAGTTGCGCGTGCTGCTCAGCAAAGATCTGTTTCTCCGCCATAGCGCGACGCGCCGCCTCGTGGGCTGCTCTATCGTACCCGAGCGCCTCTGCCTGCTCCAGGATCCGGGCCAGCTCAGCCCGTGCCTCGTGAGCGTAGTCTTCCTCCTGCAGCAAACGCTCCACCCTGGCCAACTCACCCCGCGCTTCCTCGATGGCTTTCCCCGCTTGATGGCCCTGTGCGATGCGCTCCGCCAGCGCCGCAGCCTGCCGCTGCAAAGCAGGGAGCTCGCGCAAAACGCGCTCACTGCTGGCGATCTGCTCCTTCAGCGAGCGCTCCTCGCCATCCAGCTCTCGAAGCCTGGCCAGATTAGCGCGGTAAACATCCCCTCTGGCACGCCCCTCGGCCCGGAACTGCTCCAGTAATTCAAAGCGGTGCGCTTCGGTCAGCACCTGTCCGCAGAGCGGGCATTCGGCGCCGGCACGTTCCAGTTGCCCGATCTTCTCTTTGAGCGCCTTCATCTCCGCGCGCAGGGTCTCGTTGCGGGTGTGTAATGTAGCCTTTTCTTTGTCAATGCGGGCCAGGTCGTCACGGGCCGCATCCCGGCTTTCAGAGAGCTGCGTGAGATAGGCAAGCCTCGCTAGGGCCTCCTCCTGCTCCCTCAGCAGTGCCTCATTAGGTAATTTTTCCTCCAGCTCGACGATGCGTCTGAGGAGTGTCTCCCGCTCGGCCTGCAGAGCAATAGCAGCCTGGGAGATCCGGGCTTCGCAGGCCAGACGCCGGGCGTTCAGCTCTTCCAGACAGCGGAGCTTTGCTCCCAGTGCTTGCTCCTGTTCCACGGCGCTTTGATAGGCGGCGTATCCGGCCTCGACTTCCTCGGCACGCGCCAGCAACTGCTCGTAACTCTCCAGTCGTCGCCTGCGCACACCCAGCTCTTCGCTCTGCCTGGACAGCTCCTGTCTCAATTGCGCAACGTGTGTGGCAAGCTGAGCCCGCTGTACCTCCAGGTGCCGAAGCTCCATACGC
Source organism: Anaerolineae bacterium (assembly GCA_026418995.1). Classification (GTDB taxonomy): domain Bacteria; phylum Chloroflexota; class Anaerolineae; order B4-G1; family B4-G1; genus JAOAAG01. Next base: position 15,285 of record JAOAAG010000051.1, on the reverse strand, counting down.
ACACCTTCGATACGCTGATAGGCGGCCTGGACGTCCTGTAACTCCGCGCTCAGTTTGACAACGCTCGCCTGGGCTGCCATCAGTTGGGCTTCGTAGTCGGGACGGCGCTTTAATTCCTCCTCGATCTCGCGCAGATGTGTTTCTATGCCCTCGGCCTCACTCTGAATCGCGCGCAGCTTCTCCTTAGCTCGTTCCTCGTACATCGCCCAGCGGTCCAGGCCCAGGATGTCGCTCAACACCCTTTTGCGCTCGGCAGCCGTTTTGATGGTGAATTCGTCAGCGCGGCCCTGGCGCAGGAAAGCAGAGTTAATAAAGGTTTCGTAGTCGAGCCGCAGGATGCGGGTAATCTTCTTCTCGGTGAGCGTAACGGAGTGCTCGGAGATGGAACGCCAGCGCGTGCCATCGCGGAGCTGGAAATCGAGCCTGGTGACGCCGTGCTTGCCAGCCTTGCGACGACGCAGGATACGATAGCTCTGGCCTCCCAGCTCGAAGACGAACTCGACTGCCATCTCGTCCTCGCCCAGACGAATCAGTTCGTCATCCCGTTTGGCCCGCGCCCGTCCCCATATGGCCCAGGTGATGGCATCCAGCAAGGCGGATTTACCGGCCCCGTTCTCGCCGGCCAGACAGGCCACATGGATGCCGGAGAAATCCACTTCGGCCTGTCGGTAACACATGAAGTTCGTGAGGGCCAGTCTGCGGGGGATCATACTCCGAGGCCAGTTACTGCACCGCTCTCGTTACCCATGGCGGCGCACAAAGCGCCTGATGCGCTCCAGCGCCTCCTCGATCTTCTCGTAGGCCGTCGCGTAGGAGCACCGTACATACCCTCGCCCGGCCTCCCCAAAAGCGCTGCCTGGAACACAGGCCACCCGCTCCTCGCGCAAGAGCGCCTCGGCGAACTCGACCTCGTCCATGCCGCTAATCTTCACCGAGGGAAAAGCATAGAACGCCCCACGCGGCTCAAAGCAGTGCAATCCGATCTCGTTCAGCCCATCTACGATCAGGCGGCGCCGACGGTCATACTCCGCCACCATGCTCTGGACGAAAGGCTCTCCCTCGCGGAGGGCGGCCAGCGCTGCATACTGGGAGACCGTGGGAGCGCTCATAATGGTGTACTGGTGTATCCGGCGTATCAGCTCCATCATGTCGGCTGGAGCGGCCACGTACCCGACGCGCCAGCCGGTCATCGCGTAGTTCTTGGAAAACCCCTGCAGCAGGATCGTCCGCTCACGCATACCTGGCAGGGTGGGGAAGGAGACGTGTTCGACCCCGTAGACCAGCCGGTCATACAGCTCGTCGGAGATAACCAGCAAATCGTTGTGCTCGGCCAGGGCCGCGATTTGCTCCAGCCTCTCGCGCTCCATAATGGCGCCGGTTGGGTTGCTGGGGTAGCCGATGAGCAACGCCTTGGTACGAGGGGTGAGCGCAGCGGCGATCGCGTCGGCTGAGACCTGGAAACTCTCCTCGGCTGTGGTCGGGATAGTCACCGGCCGTCCACCGGCAAAAATCACCTCCGGCGCATAGGCCACGAAGCAGGGTTCCGGGATGATGACCTCATCACCCGGGTCCAGCGTTGCAGCGAGGGACAGGTACAGAGCCTCGGAGACGCCCACGGTGACCAGGATTTCGTCGGCTGGGTCGTAATGGAGACCGTACAGCCGTTCCAGGTGTTCTGCAATGGCCTGCCGCAGTTCCAGCAGGCCAGAGTTGGAGGTGTAGTGTGTCTCTCCTCGCTGGAGGGCGGCAATGGCGGCCTGGACGATAGGGGCCGGAGTGACAAAATCCGGCTCACCGATCCCCAGGCTGATAACGTCCTCCATCGTCGCAGCGATGTCAAAAAAGCGCCGGATGCCCGACGGGGGCACGGTGGAAATACGCTGAGAGAGAAAGCGATGAGTCATATAACACCTCGTAGAGACAAAAGTCCAGAGTTGGTAACAGTCACTGAATTTACCATAGTTTCGCCTCGCTGGCAAGTATCGCGGTCTGATATCGTGTGGAGCTGGGGTCCGTATGGGCGAACCGGGAGAGGGATAACCGGGAGGCTCAGGTATCGCTGGTCGCAGGCCCCGATCGCCAGCGAGACGCTCCATCGCAGGCCGCAACTGTGGGGAGAGTGTGAGGCAAAAGCAACCGGGACGCCCAGAGGGCCGGCAGGGGGCGCGGGCGGTAACTGCGCTATCTCATACACCGCCGGGACTGTCCACCTCTCCGCCTCGGCGGTGGAGTCTTATGGCCAGATGGGTTGCTCCAGGCGCGGCTCACCCCAGCCGGCCCAGTCGTAGCGGCTATCACCAGCCGGCCCAGGGCCGGTGACCAGGATGAGACGCACGAGCTTGCCGCTAAACGGCGAGAGATCCACCCTGATAGGCAGCCAGTAACGGTCTGCCTGATGGTGCTTGGGGTCCACGTAGCGGCTGTAGAGCAGGTGCATGCCCGCCTCATCCTCAACATAGACGGAGAATGTCACGCCGTCTCCCTCCGCCGCCCATGCTTCCGGAGCCAGAGCAAGCTCAGCACGCAACGCGGTGCGCGGAGCAAGTTTCACCGGGTAGACCAGCGCGGTGCTGCCCGAAGGGGCGGGATGGACAAACAGCACGTCCAGCTCCCGTCCCAGAATGTCCCAGCGCTCGACTTTGAGCAGCGCCGGATCCACCAGCCGGGCCGTGACCTCCAGGTTGGCGATGAAGTCATAGGTCGTGCGCTGGGGCAGCAGGACTGGGCGCATGAGCCATAGTGAAAACCAGAGATAGAGGCCCAGACCCGCTATCAGGCCCGGCAAGCTAAGCAGATGCAGGTAGCGACGCGAGCGCACAGCACGCCAGACATGGGCCAGCCCGTACCACCAGAGGGTGAACACAAGGGCAGAGAGTAGCGTGAACAGCAGAAGCAGGCGTCCCCGGCTTTCTGCTACCCAGGCTGCCCAACCTGAAGCCATAGCGGTGGCCAGGAGAACTGGAAGTTTACGCATCAACCAGGCGCTTCCGCCAGAATCGTATGCCCTTTTGCCCAGCATGCGCCGCTCCCTGCTGTCCTGCCGACACCGCGCGGTAGCCATATGCACGCTATCCCGTCTGGGCTCGTGCCGGTAACGCCGTAGCGCGCGCATCGAAAACGTGCTGCAATGCGGTCTGCAGTGCCTGCCGAGCTACCGTCATCCCCCCATCGGGTCAGATTGCCCATCAACGTATTCTACCACTTACCAAACCGCAACACAACTGTAACCCAAATTGGTGCACAAACCTGTATACTTGCCTTAGAGCACGATGCACACGCGCGGCGTGAGCGTGAGTTTATGCATATGAGCAGCGAGCCAGCCAGGAATAACACGATCAGAATCCTGATGATCGAGGACGATGCCGAGTATGTCTCCCTCATCCGGGCCCTGCTCAGGGTGATGTGGGATACGCCATCCACGCTGGAACATGCTGGTACCCTCGCACAGGGGCTGGAACTGCTGCACAGCGGACGTTTTGACGTCGTACTCCTTGACCTCACCTTACCCGACTGCTACGGTTTTGAGACATTTACCACCTTACGTGCCAGGGCTGGGCAGATACCTGTCATCGTGCTGACCGGCACCTCAGACCGGGTGCTGGCGCTGCGAGCGGTGCGTGAGGGCGCGCAGGATTACCTGGTCAAGGGACAGGTCGAGGGTGATCTGTTGATACGCTCTATCCGCTACGCCATCGAACGGCAGCGGGCGGACAAAGCTCTGCGGGAGAGCGAGGAACGCTATCGTTGTCTCTTCAATACCACTCATCTGGTGATGCTCCTGGTGGACCCCCATACACAGGAGATCGTAGACGCCAACCCGGCCGCTATTTCCTTTTACGGGTACCCGCACGAGGACCTGATCGGCAAAACCATGGCCGACCTCTCCCTTCCCCCGGTGCAACACTTGACCCCGCCACACCCCCTCCACTCTCGTCATGTCCTGGCAAACGGCGAAGCGCGCGAGGTGGAGGTTTACACCTCTCCGATTCTGGTGAATGACAAGGAACTCCTGTACATGATTGTCCACGACGTTACCGAGCGTAAGCGGGTCGAGGAGGAACTCAGGCAACGGAACGAAGCACTGGTGGCTCTCAACACGATCGCCAGGATGATAGGCCAGGCCCACGATCTTAATAGTGTGCTGAGGGCAATCCTGGAAACCGTGCTGAAGCTCACCGACCAGGACATTGGCTGGATTAAACGGCTTAACAACGATGGCGCTGGCATAGAAGTGGAACCAGTGGTCTGTTACCGCTACACACGATCAGCTCAGGAACGCGTCGGGCCATGCATAGAACGCCTGACTGCCGCGATAGCCCGGCTGGAGGAACCGGCAGTGCTCAGAGATCTCTGCGGCAACGCGACGTGTGTGGGCATCCCCCTTCAGGCTGGCGGCAGGATCCTGGGGATACTGGGTCTCTGCGGGAGCAGCACCGGTACCATCGGTGCCGAAGAGCTACAAATCCTGACCGCCATCGGCCACCAGGCGGGCATCGCGATTGAAAACGACAGGCTGGCCCGTGAGGCGGCGGAACTGGAAGTGCTTCAGGAGATAGACCGCCTGAGATCAGAGCTGATCGCGAACATCTCTCACGAGCTGCGCACTCCTCTGGGACTGATCAAAGTCTTCTGCACCACGCTTCTGAGAGAAGACATCGCCCTCGATCCCGTCACCCAGCGAGAGCTCTTACATGACATTGACGAGGAAACGGAACGGCTGGAGAGAATCGTGGACAACCTGCTCGACCTCTCGCGGATCGAAGATGGCCGGCTCCAGCTCCAGAAGCAACCTACCAACCTCAACCCACTGATTGAGGAGGTGGTCAAGGATATGGCGCCGGAAGCCCAACCGACACTTCACCGGATCATCTGTGATCTCCCCTCCACACCGCTTGTTGCCATAGTGGACCCCCGACGTATTGAGCAGGTGCTGCGTAATCTGATCAGCAACGCCATCAAGTACTCGCCCCAGGGAGGAGAGATCGTGATCGGCGGGAGAGGGGATAACACCCAGATTCTCGTCTGGGTACGCGACCAGGGAATCGGCATCCCTCAGGAGGACCTGGAGCGCATATTCGAGCGTTTCTACCGGGTTCCTAACGAAGTCACCTCCAGAGTAGGCGGAGCCGGCCTGGGCCTGGCGGTCTGCCGGGGCATTGTGGAGGCCCACGGCGGGCGTATCTGGGCAGAGAGTACGCTTCACAAGGGCAGTACCTTCTACTTCACGCTGCCCAGGGGCATTCCATAGGCTGGTTAACTGAGGAGACGATGATGGCTAAAGGGCACTACACCGTCCTCGTTGTAGATGATGAGCCGAAATACGTGCGGGCGATCCGGCTGAACCTGGAAGCCAGCGGCTACCAGGTGATCACCGCCGGCGACGGGCAAAGCGCCATTGAACTTGCTGCCGCCGAGGAGCCTCATCTGATCATTCTAGACATCAAGATGCCCGGCCTGGACGGGTTTACTGCCTGCGCAAGGATCCGTGAATTCTCGACGGCGCCTATCATCATGCTCACCGCCCTGGCCGGCGAGGCTGACAAGGTGAAGGGATTGGAGCTCGGCGCCGACGATTACCTGACCAAGCCCTTCAGCGCTCAGGAGTTGCTGGCGCGGGTCAAGGCCGCTTTGCGTCGCGTCGAGCTCGCGGAACAGAAGAATGCTCCACCGGTGTCCCATATCGGTGAGCTGACCATTGATTTTGCCCGACAGCGCGTGTTCATACGCGGCCTGGAAGTCAGCCTGACACCGACCGAGTACCGCCTATTGTACGAGCTGTCCCGCCAGCCAGGCCGGGTGTTGACCCAGGAGTACCTGCTCGAGAGAGTCTGGGGACCGGGCTACGAGGGGGATACCAGCCTGCTATGGCAGGCCATCCACAGGGTACGCCAGAAGATAGAGCGCGACCCGCGCCACCCCGAATACATCCACACCCGCCCCGGTCTGGGATACGTCCTCGAATTCTCCCCTGAGTAACCGCTGACCGACAGCAGACCGGAGCAGCACAGCCGCCAGCAGTGGTGCTGCCAAAGGGAGCCTCAGCAGATACCGTAAAAGTCAACTCAGCCAGCAAACAGACAAGCCCTCTGGCTACTCCATAGCCTCACATCTGGAAGGTTTCTGTCAGGCCCTGCTGCCGTTTTGTCAGGACTTTGTCAGGTCAGTGTGCTATACTTCGGTTAAGAACCCACGCCCTGCCCTATTCCAGGCACGCGGAGGGTAACGGATGTTGCAGGAGGGAAGCCAGATGATCAAACTACGATTCAAATCAATCCAGTCGAAAATAGCTCTCTGGACGGGAATATGTCTGCTTGTGCTGTCCCTGGCACTCATCGGCTACGGTGCGCTGAGGTTGCGTAGCGAGGCCCTGATCACTGCCCGCAAAGAGGTCACCTCTCTGGCCGAGGCGAACGCTGCCAGGATTGATGCAGAGATCGAGGTGGCACTGGACACCGCACGGACCATGGCCCAGGCACTGAGAGCGGTTAAGACACAGGGCATCCTCATGACCCGTGAAGAGGTCAGCGCCATGTTGAAAGAACTGACCACCCAGAACCCTTCCTTCGTGGGCACATGGACCCTGTGGGAACCGAACGCGTTTGACGGCAAGGACGCTCAATACGCGGGCAAAGAACACTATGACCAGACCGGCCGCCTGAGCATTTACTGGAACAGAGGCGAAAGTGGGAAGATCGAGGTAGAAGCATTGGTGGACTATGACGTCAGCGACTACTATCAGGTGCCCAAGAGGACCAAAAAAGAAACGATTACCGAGCCATACCTCTACCCCGTGCAGGGCAGGGACGTCCTGATGACTTCGCTGGCCGTGCCGATTGTGGTGGATGGAGAGTGCTACGGTGTCGCTGGCGTGGATATTGGTCTGGAGATGCTTCAGCAGTTGGCAGACCAGGTGGATGCCTACGGTGGGACAGCTCAGATGGTGGTCATCAGCAACGGCGGCATGCTGGCTGCGGTAACCGGCCGTCCTGAGCTGGTCGGCAAGCACATCAGGGAATACCGCCGGGATTGGGAAGAGGAGCTGAGTTATGTACAGGCGGGGCAGAAGATATATGAAGACAAAGGCGAGCAAATCTCCGTGTTCGTCCCCATCTGGTTCGGGCAGGCACCTACCCCCTGGTCGGTAAACATGATCGTGCCGAACCGCCAGGTCGTCGCCCGGGCCAATGCCACGATGTGGCAGATGATCAGCATCGGGGCGGCATTAGCCTGTGCTGCGCTGGTCTTGCTGTGGTTCGCCGCCGGTCAAATCTCACGGCCCATTCGGCGCATCTCTGAAGTAGCGCTGGCGATCGCGGAAGGCGACCTGACCCATACCACCGACATCTCCGGGCAGGACGAGGTGGGACGGCTGGCCGACGCCTTCCGCCGCATGATCAGCTATCTGCGGGATATGGCCGATGCCGCCAACCGACTGGCTAAAGGGGACCTGACTGTTGAGGTGATACCGCGCTCCGGGCGGGATGTGCTGGGCAATGTGTTCGCCGCAATGGTCGCCGACCTGCGCCATTTGACCAGGCGCGTGATGGAAACCGCCACCGCCGTTGACACCGCGGCCGATCAACTTTCGGCCTCCACGATCCAGTCGGCGCAGGCCACCCAGCAGGTTGCCGCTACGATTCAACAGGTGGCGACGGGCACGGCGCAGCAGACCGAAAGCGTGAACGCCGCGACGACGATCGTCGCCCAGGTAGCGCGGGCTATTGAGAACGTAGCCCAGGGCGCCCAGGAGCAGGCCGTCGCTGTCAACCGCTCTGCCGAGATCTCCGCCCGCATCTCCACCGCAGTGCAACAGGTGGCTGCCAATGCCCAGGCCGGCGCCAGAAGCGCCGACGAGGCTGCCCAGGCTGCCCGCAGTGGCACGCTCACCGTCGAAAAGACGCTGCGCGGGATCGAGAACATCCGCGCTAAGGTCGGCGTCTCGGCACAGAAGGTGCGCGAGATGGGCCGTTACTCCGAGCAGATAGGCTCCATCGTAGAGACTATTGATGACATCGCTTCGCAAACTAACCTGCTGGCTCTGAACGCTGCCATCGAGGCGGCACGGGCCGGGGAGCACGGCCGGGGCTTTGCCGTCGTCGCCGACGAGGTGCGTAAACTGGCCGAGAGCTCAGCGTCGGCCACCAGGGAGATCGCGGCGCTGATCAGGGAGGTCCAGAAAGCGGTTGCCGAGGCCATCAGAGCGATGGAGGACGGGAACGCCGAGGTAGAGGCGAGCGCCGCCAGAACCGACGAAGCCGGCCAGGCCCTCACCGCCATTTTAAACGCTGCCGAAATGGTCAGCCGCCAGGTCGGTGAGATCGCCTCCGCCGCTCGCCAGATGGAAGCCTCGGCCAATGAGCTGGTTAACGCGATGGAATCCGTCTCCGCCGTGGTCGAGGAAAACACTGCCGCGACCGAGGAAATGGCTGCCGGCGCCGACGAGATTACCCGCGCGATTGAGAACATCGCTGCCATTGCCGAAGAGAATAGCGCGGCCAGCGAAGAGGTCAGCGCTACCGTCGAGGAGGTCAATGCCCAGATCGAGGAGATCACCGCCTCAGCCCAATCGCTGGCCAGGATGGCCCAGGAACTCCGCGCGCTCGTCGCCCAGTTCAGGTTACCGGAACAGCCCGAAAAAGGGATGACAAGGCAGGTTGTGCCACAGGCGACACCCGTGTCACTACCGGCCTGGGGAGGTGATGGCCGCGATCGCTAGGCCCGCCGACATCACGCGCGGGAGGTGAGCTATGGAAAACCAACTGGTCGTGTTTAGACTGGCGCAGGAGTACTACGGCGTGGATATCGCCGTTGTGGACGGCATCGTGAAGATGCAACCGGTCACCCGCGTCCCCGGCGCCCCCGCGTTCATCGAGGGCATCACGAATCTGCGCGGCGAGATACTGCCGGTGATTGACCTGCGCAAGAGGTTCGGCCTGCCGGCCGGGGAAGTAACCAGAGAGACGCGCATTGTCAACGTGATGATTGACGGTATGAAAGTCGGCCTGATCGTGGATGGCGTGAGCGAGGTGCTGCGCGTGGCGGAGGAGGATGTCGAACCGCCTTCGCCCCTGATCACGGGCATTGACGCGGCATTCATCGCCGCCATCGCCAAGGTCGGCACCCGTCTGATCATCCTGCTTGACCTGAGCAAAGTGCTCTCCAGAGCGGAACAGTTGGAGCTCCATACGGTGGATCAGATCGGCAATGACAGCGACCCGACATCCGCTACAGCTTGATATCGAGCCCGAGGAAATCGAGCTGTTCCTCCGGGAGGTCAACGAGCTTCTGGCCGTGCTGGAATCGGCTATATTGCAACTGGAGCGCTTGGCCGACCCGGCTACCCTCGACGCCGCCTTTCGGGCCGCACACACCCTGAAAGCCATCGCTGCTACAGTTGGTCACCAGCCAATGGCCGAACTCACCCACGCCCTGGAGACCATCTTCGAGACGATGCGGACAGGTCAACTCTCCTGGTCCCCAGCCATTACTGACGAGCTATTCGCTGTTGTGGACATACTCAAAGCATTACGCGACGAGGTGGTTCGGGGAGAGGGGAACGGGGTGGACGTGGGGAGCCTGCTGACGCGGTTAGCGGCCCTGGCTGGCAGACAAAGCGATGATAGCCTGACACCTGCAGCACCTTCCCCAGGTGCACCCCTGCTGACCACAGAGCAGCGTACAGCGGTCGAGGCATACCGGCAACAGGGGTTTACCATCTTTGAAATCGAGGTGACCGTCCATATTGACGCTTTCGCCAGGGGAGCGCGCCTGTTGCAGGCCACTAAAGCCCTGGCGGAGATCGGCCATATTATCACCCAGCAACCGCCTGTGGAGGAACTGCTCGCAGGCCACCACGAGGGCCATGTGTGGCTTATCCTGGCTACCCGGGCCACTGTGGGCGCGATCGAAGAGGCGCTGGGCCAGCTCTGCGATGTGGCCGGATTCAGGGTACTTCCCTGGCAGGGAGACGCGCTGGCGGAGAAGGCTTCCCCTGCTGCCGCGCCCTCCCCGGATGCGCCTGTCATCTCCCCCGCCATCAGGCAGAGCCTGGCTGACCAGACCGTTCACATCAGCACTGAAAGGCTGGACCGCCTGCTGAACCTGGTAGGTGAGTTGATCACCGCACGCACACGCCTGGCGCAGATTCAGGACCTGCTTGCCAAAAAATGGGGCAACGATGGGGAAATCCTTGCCCTGAAAGAAACCACCGCCCATGTCCATAGAGTGATGGACCGCCTTCAGGAAGAGGTCATGGCACTCCGCCTCGTGCCTATCGCGCGGCTGTTCCGCAAGTTCCCACGCCTGGTACGCGACCTGGCCCGTGCTGGCGGCAAGCAGGTCACACTGATGCTTGCCGGGGAGGACACCGAACTGGACCGCTCGGTAGTCGAACTCATCGGCGAGCCCTTGATCCACCTATTACGTAACGCGGTTGACCATGGCATAGAACCACCGCAGGAACGTTTAGCGGCAGGGAAATCGCCGAGCGGCACCATCTGGTTAACCGCCGCCCCCGAGGAGGGGCGCATCACCATCACCGTCCGGGATGATGGCCGTGGTATAGAGCCGGGGCGTATCCGCCGCGCCGCTGTGGCACGCGGTCTGCTCACGGAGGAGGAGGCCGCCCGACTTGATGATGAGGCGGCTGTAAACCTGATCTTCAGGCCCCATTTCTCCACCTCGGAGACCGTCACCGACGTCTCCGGGCGGGGCATCGGGCTGGATGTGGTGCTTAACAACGTTAAGCAGCTCAGCGGCTCGGTGGCTGTCGAAAGCCATCCAGGCTACGGCACCACCTTCCGCCTCACCCTGCCCCTGACCTTGGCTATCCTTCAGGCGATGATGGTCGCTGCAGGCGAAGAAGTCTACGCTATCCCCCTCACGGCCATCGTCGAGTCCATTTACCTCTCTTCCGTGGAAGTGGGATACATCAAGGGTAGGCCGGCCATCCCATGGCGCAATCAGGTGCTGCCCATCCTGTACCTGCGTGAGGTATTCGCCCGTACCTGTGTAGATCAGGACAATATAGCCGCCAAACAGCAGGCTATCGTCGTTGTTGCCTGGGGTAAGCTGAAGGCCGGCCTGGTCGTGGACCGTCTGCTGGGCAAGCAGGAAGTGGTCATCAAGCCATTGGGTGCGCTCATCGGCAATGTCCCCGGTATCTCGGGATGCACGATCATGGGCGATGGTCGCGTTGCCCTGATTGTAGATGTAGGAGGTCTGCTCACAACGATAGACGGCCACCTCGGGGGTGACCGTCATCTGAGAAGCGAAAGGGAGATGAAGTAATGCTGGAGTCAATCACGATCTGGCACTCCTTGCTCAACGGTCCACATGCCATCGGGCGGATGAATACCATCATGTGGCACGTCGCCAGGGGACTCTCCGAACTGACGGGCCATGCTATCTACAACGATATGCCGGTCATCGAGAAAGTCCCCATCGCTGAGGTGTCCGCACGCGCCGGCAACGCAGAGGCAAAGACGGTAGGGGTCTATTTCGTACTTGGCGGTGGTATCTATGGTCAGGCGATCATCATTATGCCTGTCAGACATGCGCTGAACCTGGCTGATCTGATGATGGGAAGAAAACCGGGCAGCGCGACTGAGCTGGGGGAAATGGAGCGTTCGGCGCTGGCAGAGGCAGGCAATCTGACCACATCCTATTTTCTCAATGGCGTCTATGCCATCAAGCGTGCCCAAGAGTTGCTCCGACCGTCACCGCCGGCCGTGATGGTGGATATGATCGGCGCCATACTGGATGTGGTCCTGGTACCGATAGCAGCCGTGCGGGACGACTTGGTTATCGTGGAAAGTGGCTTCGGGGATGTGGGCGGCGTCATCAAAGGGCGCTTCTGGGTGCTGCCCGATCCGAGAGCACTCGACGCGGCATAAGACATGTTCCAGCGCACCGTCCCCATCGGCAGTATTGTGGTCAGCAAGACCCCCGGCGATGTCTTGGTAGCTTATGGCCTGGGCTCCTGCGTGGCGGTCTGTCTGTACGATCCGGTAGCGAAAGTCGGAGGGATGCTCCATGCTCTTCTTCCCTCTGACCTGGCTGATCACAGTTCGGGGAATCACCTGTCGCCTAAGTTTGTGGATCAGGGGATTCAGTTGTTGCTGGATGAGCTGGAGCGGTATGGAGCTAAAAAGAGGCGCCTGATCGCTCAACTGTGCGGGGGAGCCCAGGTACTCCAGGCCAATGGATTCGACCATATGAACATAGGCAGCCGAAATGTGGATGTAGCAGAGGCTATGCTGAGTCAGGAAGGCATCCGGGTCGCTGCCCAGGATACCGGTGGCAGCAGCGGACGCACGGTGCGGCTCTTCATCGCCGACGGGCGGGTCGTGGTCAAGGACCTGGTGCGAGGAGAGCGCATCTTGTTTCAAGGAGCGTAAAGATGAACAAAGTGATGATCGTGGATGACAGTCTGTTCGTACGTAATCACCTCTCCGGTTTGCTCGCTCAGAATGGATATCAGACGATTACCGCGGAGGATGGTGAACAGGCACTTGCATTGTGGCGCCGGGAGCATCCCGATGCTGTACTGCTGGACATTACGATGCCCAACAGGGACGGCCTGGATGTGCTCACCGAAATCCGGGCATATGACCAGCGCACCAAGGTCATCATGCTGACTGCGCTGGACCAGGAACTGGCTGTCATCCGGGCCATCCATATTGGTGCTAACGAGTTCCTGGTCAAGCCCGTTCCTCCAGCCAAACTGCTCACCACCCTACGTAACCTGCTCAGGCACTGACATGAAAACACCCGTCCGTGTGCTGGTCGTGGACGATTCGGCCTTTATGCGCCTGGCCATATCCAAGCGTCTGGAGACCGACCCCGAGATCGTCGTAGTCGGCACAGCACGGGATGGTCTGGACGCGCTCCGGCAGATCAAAGCGTTGAAGCCGGATGTTGTGACCTTGGACGTGGAGATGCCCGGCATGGATGGGTTGAGTGCCCTGCGGCGCGTGATGGCCGAGTGCCCTACACGGGTGATTATGCTGAGCGCTCTGACCAGTGAAGGAGCTCAGGCAACGATCACCGCGCTGATGCGCGGCGCCGTGGATTTCGTCGCCAAGCCATCCTCGGCCGTGCATATCCATTCCGTCATTGCCGAGCTGAGCCACAAAATCAAGCTTGCCGCCGCAGCTCCGGCCACGCTGCCCCCGGTAGCCCCTCCTGCAGAGAGGGCCACCACGGTTCCGAAAGCAGCTCCGACACCGTATCTGGCGGGCGATCCGCTCATTATTATTGGCGCATCTACCGGTGGGCCAGCGGCCCTCCATCGGGTCCTCTCTGGCCTGCCCAATGACTTGCCGGCTGCCATTCTGATAGTCCAGCACATGCCAGCCGGTTTCACCGGTGCACTGGCCCGCAGGCTGGATGAGCAGGTGGCTCTCACGGTGCGAGAAGCCCGGGCCGGCGACGCCCTGGCGCGGGGTCTCGCCCTGGTGGCCCCGGGCGATTTCCACCTGGTGCTTGACCGCGAGCGGATCACGCTTGAGCGGTGGCCGCGCCAAAACGGCGTGCGGCCCTCTGTGGATATCACGATGGAGTCCGCTGCCCGGCAGTACGGGAAGGCCGTCATCGGCGTGGTGTTGACCGGCATGGGAACCGATGGGACTGCCGGAGCACGTATCATCAAGCAATACGGCGGGCGCATTATCGCTCAGGATCAAACCACCTGCGTCGTTTACGGCATGCCGCGCAGTGTGATCGAAGCGGGCCTGGCCGACATGGTGATCCCGCTGTCGGAAATACCCGCCGCTCTGATGGAGATTGGGGACTGGAGGTCGGGGACCAGGAAGTAGGGGGTAAGGGATCGGAGCTACCCCTTTGCTATCCTCACCCCCAATCCCGGAACCCGCACCCCCGAGCGAAGATGGACCAGAGTGAGTACGCCTTTATCAAACGCAAGGTACTTAACTTGACCGGCGTGGACCTCGACTGCTACAAAAGCCAGCAGGTTCAACGTCGCCTCACCACCTACCTGGCGCGCTCAGGTATGTCTAACTGGCACGAGTTTTTCCAGGCCATTCAGGGGAACCCCGTAGCGGTAGCCAGGTTCAGGGATTATTTGACCATTAATGTCTCGTCCTTCTTTCGTGACGAGGATAAATTCGCCTATTTACAGCACACGATCTTACCGGAACTGCTAGCCAGCGCCCCCAGACTGCGCCTCTGGAGTGCCGGATGCTCCTACGGCCACGAACCATACTCGCTGGCTATCCTGCTGGCTGAGGCTACCGGATTCTACCGGCGGCACGAAATCCTGGCTACCGACATAGACGTTTCAGCCCTGGCACGGGCACAGGCAGGAGGCCCCTACAGCACCGCCGAGTTATCTAAAGTGCCTCCAAGCTGGCAAGAACGTTATTTCCGCGCCCGCCCCGACGGCTACTACGTTGTTGAAGCCCTGCGCCGTAACATCACCTTCCGCGTCCATAACCTGCTTGCCGACCCCTTCGAGCGAGGTTTTGACTTGATCGTGTGTCGCAACGTGGTGATTTACTTCACCCAGGAGGTGAAAGAGCGGCTGTACAGGCAATTCCACGAGGCGCTCCGACCGGGTGGCATCCTCTTCGTCGGGGGAACCGAGGTCATCTCCCAGGCGCCAGCACTGGGATTTGAAACGGTAGGCATCTCATTCTACCGCCGCATTGATTCGAGGTGACGGTCACGTCCAAAAGTGACCGTCACCTCAGAACCCTTCCAGTCGGCTCAGGTCCACAATCCCCTCGGCCAGGGCTGCGATGGCCTGTACCTGGGCCAGGCGATTTTCACGGATGGCCGGGTCTGGATCCATCACCAGCACGCCCGTCTCTTTGGCAAAGTAGCGGTCAATGATGTCCACCAGCGGCAGGAACGCGGACAGAAATTCATCCACACTGCTCTGAGGGGTGACCTGAACGCGGGCCTGCTGATAGGCGGCGTACAGCTCGTGCTCGATAGGACGGACAAAGCGGACCGGGTTCAAGGTCAACCGTTCTGGCAGCTCCCGCGTGATGCGCACGCAACGCGCATAGTTATCGAGAATGCGACTCCAATCCTCGCGGGCTATCCAGCGGGAGAGTGCCTCCGCTGTCTGATATGCGCGGTAAGGGTCATCGCCCCGGGCGGCCAGAGCAGCCTCGACCACATCGTAGCGGAAGCCCTGTTCGCGCAGGTAGACGCGCAGGCGCTCGACGACGAATTCAAGGGCGGCCATAAGCCACCCCTCCCCCGGCCCCTCCCCCACGGGGGGAGGGGAGGACCTCTCCCTGTCTCTTATACACATCT
>JAOAAG010000372.1 GCA_026418995.1 Anaerolineae bacterium | reverse complement strand
TATTAGCCAGACTCTCTCCAGCCTGCACCGCGAAATCTTGGAGCAGTTGCGCATCTTTTTCTTCGGTTTTGGCCTGGGAATGGGAGCCGAGTTCAAGGCGTTGAGCGAGCTGGTAGGCGGGCGAAGCAAAGCCCTTGACCTATATCAGTTGTTCCGTGACCCACATTCGTCGTTTGACATTGCAAGCAGAGAGTATTCCTTTATGACTATTGGTCCGGTCTCTCCACTCTCGTTTGCTGGGACGCCGTTGTTCTTCAATGCTTTCAATTCCGTGCAAGAGTTTCTGGTTACCAATGCACTAAGTACCTAACCATAAGTTCTTTACATATTTAGGCCAGCCGTCTGGAGGGCAGCCTTAGTACAATATCGGACAGATTGAACAGCTTGACGCACAGCTCCTACAGAGAGGTAGCAATGGTTGGTCACGATCCGATGCTTTGTCACCCAATCCGTCCAAGGGTTGAGATGGGAAGCAGATTAGGGCAAGACCAGCATCTCCACCAGTCCGGGAGATGGCTACTTGCTTAGGTCTAAGAGTAGCCTAATTCCTGGCACCAACTGACATACGCTGTGCTTAGTTGTCCCATCCATGGTTTCACTACTACGGATGAGCTAGGTAAGTGCATAAGTGCAATTCCGTTTAGGGGGACTGATGAAAGGCATCGCGCACTTCATCACCGGGGTAGCGCTGGCAACCTGTTTCCCCGAGGTCGTTCGGGCGGCAGCACAGGGCTCGCTCCTCCCTGTGCTGGGAGGCATCGCTGGCATCCTCCCCGATACGCTCGACTTTAAGTTCAGCCGCTACTTCGAGCGCTACGACCTGGAGATTGACCCCGGCCCGCACCCGGACCCTCACGCCATCGCGATGCAGATAGCCGGAGCGATGCAGAACGCCTACCGCTCCGGCAGGCCACAACATGTGATGCTCCACACTGTCCGCATGGGCGCTAACCTGTGGCGTCAGTACACGATTCGCTTCGACCCCCTGCAGAGCGAAGTTGCCGTGCGCATCGGACCGCTCGTCACGACCGAGCAGGTCCCCTTTGCCGATACCGCTCCCCCCGCTGCCCACGCCAGGGTGAAGACGGGCGTGCCCATGGTGCACACCTACGACGAGGAGACCAACGTGGACATCTTCAGCGGCCCTTCTTTCAAGTTCGAGCGGCGGGGCGACCGCCTGTATATCCATTTTCTCGACTGGCACCGCCGCTGGTCCCACAGCCTGACGCTCGCGGCAGCGCTGGGGCTGCTCGGCAGTCTGCTCTTTGGCCGGTGGGGCGGTCTGGTGATCGGCCTGGGCTTTGCCGCGCATATCCTGGAAGACCAGCTCGGCTTTATGGGGAGCAATCTCTTCTATCCCTTTACTCGCTATCGCACCGGCGGGCTAAAACTCCTTCACTCTGGAGATGCCGTGCCCAACTTCCTGACCGTCTGGACCTCGGCGATGCTTATTATACTTAACCTGGACCGCTTCTCGGCGCAGCCCCGCCTTGACCCGTGGCTCTTTACGGCGCTGGCGGTATTGCCTCTGGCCGTAATGGGCGGGGTGTACCTATGGCGCAGACGGCGCAAACGTACGGACAGAGCGGAATCCCTGCGGCAGGGTGAGATCCTCTCGGAGGCCAGGGAACCGGACCCGGGGTGATCACACTTGGGGCATGCGCCTGCGGGAGGGTAGGCTGAACGCTCGCACCTGGGTGAATGTGATATTTGGGGAGGTGGACGATGGGGCGGATGTGGCCGCTGTGCACCATAATCATGGGCGCGCTGATAGCGGTGCTTGCGGCAGGTGTATGGCAAGGTGAAGCCCAGCAATTGGCTACTGGGGACCTGGCAGCTCTGCAGACACCGCTCGCTGTGGTGATCAACGAAGTGGCGTGGGCAGGGCACTCCGGTCTCGCCAGCGACGAGTGGATCGAACTGTACAACACCTGTCTCTTATACACATCT
>JAOAAG010000344.1 GCA_026418995.1 Anaerolineae bacterium | reverse complement strand
CGCTCCGCCCTGGCCAGTGACGGAGGATGGTCAGTGCCATATCGCCTGTGCCCGTGCCCACGTCCAGGGCGCGCCTATCGGGAGGGAGCGCGAGCGCGAGAGCAGCGCTCTCGCGCCAGCGCAGATCACGTCC
This sequence comes from Anaerolineae bacterium, assembly GCA_026418995.1. GTDB lineage: Bacteria > Chloroflexota > Anaerolineae > B4-G1 > B4-G1 > JAOAAG01. The sequence continues at coordinate 1,362 of JAOAAG010000344.1, read as the reverse complement.
CAGCGATATCAGCCGGTTCAGCGCATCGTACTGATGGGCGATGCGCGGGAAGATTACAGGAGCCACTCCAGTATACCCTGGATAAGGCAGCCCAGTGTGATCAGCCCTCCGGTCAGCAGGTGGATTTGAATCGTAGCAGCGTTCGCCGGCACCAGTTCTCGCGGGTGGTCGTAGTGCGCGCGCGCCACCCGACAGGCGCGTATAGCCAGAGGCACCGTCAGCAGGCCCAGCAGGGAGAAGGGCGAGCCTGCCCCCAGAAGCACAGCCGCTATCAGTGTCAGGTAGGTAAGCGCCAGGAGCAGCTCATAAACCCTGGCCGCCCGTCGCCGCCCCAACCGCACCACCCAGTGATGCTTGCCCACCGCAGCATCCGCCCGCATATCCTGGAATTGGTTGATCCACACCACCAGCGCGATAAGTATTCCCACCGGCAGCGAAATGAGCACCGGCTCCCAGCTCACCTGTTGCGTCAGCGTGTAATAGCTCCCCAGCACCATCAGCGGTCCGAAGTTAAGGCCGATCAGCAGCTCGCCCAGGCCCGTGCCCGCCAGACGCAACGGTGGCGCGGTATAAAAATAGCCGGAGAACAGGCCGATCAGCCCCAGCCACAGGACCCAGGGGCCGCGTGTGAGCCACAGAATCACCCCAATCAGACTACCCAGGGCGAAGAAGAAGAGCCCTTCGCGCAGGTACACTTCCGGCCTGACGATGCCCATCTGAATGAGGCGACTGCCGCCTGTGAACGGACTGGCGAACTCGGTGTTAATCTCATCAGAGCCCCAGGTGTGATCGAAGTAATCGTTGGTCATATTCGTGCCGGCGTGAAGGCAGAGGGCGGCCAGCAGCGTCAGCAGAAAATAGCCCGCGTGGAATACGCCGGTCGTCGCCCATGCGACAGCGGCTCCCAGGCAGATGGGGACAATCGTAGCCGTGAAGAAAGGCGCGCGCAGTTTGACAATCCATAGCGGTGGCATTTTGACAGCAGGTTGTTGTGCAGACATTTGGCCTCCTGATCTCGGGTTGTGGTCAAAGTCTAACCTCCATGTATACCATAGAGTGACCAATCTGACCAGGGGCATGCTCTGCTGGCACACCTGTGCCTCGTGTGGTAGAATAGGCCTGTAAGCCGTGGTGAAAATCCCAGGTAGTCCGGCGAGAGGAGCGCTGGTGGTCAGCTTAAAGCATACGATGGTCCATGAGTGGGACTGGTGGGCCTACCAGTTCCGGGTCGTCTATCGCCAGGGCATTGAGGGGATTGAGTTTCTGGACGACCGATTGGTTTCCTTTGTGATGCACGTGCTGGGGCTGAAGCCGGGCGAGCGGCTGCTGGACCTGGCCTGCGGCTCTGGCGTCCATGCGCTC
>JAOAAG010000316.1 GCA_026418995.1 Anaerolineae bacterium | reverse complement strand
AGATGTGTATAAGAGACAGGTGGACCGCCTCCTGTTCGGCCAGGGCCGGACGGGACTCTCCGTGGTAGCGCCAGCCGACCTTGCCTGCGGCTATCAACGCCTCCGTCTGTGCGGTGACCAGGGCATCGTTTTCACAGTGCACCAGGGCGATAACGCCGAGCTCAGCGCATACCCTCATCAGACGGAAGAGAGTCGCGTCATCGGCATAATAGTTTGGACGATAGGTAGTATAAAGCTTCACACTGGGTGTCCCCAGATCGAGTAATGTCTCAAGCTCCTGCTCCTGGCCCTCTGGTAGTCCTGTGACCATCACGTGCAGGGCGTAATCAATGACCGCCTCCTGCGCCTCAGCCTGGCGCGCCTCCACCGCCTCTCGGAGCGGTCGGCCAGCAAGCTGGGTGGCGAAGTCCACTACAGTCGTGATACCCCCCCAGGCAGCCGCCTGCGTGCCGACGAACCAGTCGTCGGGCGTCCTGTAAATCCCGGTGTCCAGCCGGATGTGGGTGTGGGAGTCAATGAGGCCCGGCAGAACATAGCACCCCTCGGCATCCAGCACGAGAGCCTCCTGTTCCGGCAGGCCGCGTCCTAGCGCTGCGATACGCTCGCCCCGGATAAGCAGATCGGCCTCCATAACGGCCTCAGAGGTAACGACCTGGCCGCCACGGATCAGCAGCACACCATCCCGGCTATGAGTGTGCACTGTTAGATGCTCCGAGTATGCCCTGTTTTCTAGCCCGGTCCAGGCCCAGGACGCGCACAACCGGTATCACGAAGAGAAAGCCCGTATGAGGCTGGTTCAGATCCCCGACTATCCGCTGGGTGGCCTCGATCACGCGGTCCACCGTTTCCTCATCCCGGACGACGGTGAGAAGAGTACGGTGATGACATTCCCGCGTACCCAGCAGGTCCCGCAACGCGGGCACCAGTGGCAGGTCATCCCAGATCACCTTCTGCAAACGTCCGATACCCGTGCTCTCCAGAATGGTCACCCCAGAGACCCCCGCCTCGTCCCACGCCCGCAGCACATCGGGGCACTGGGTCGGGTCATCCAAGACAAACACTACCAGATAGGCCATCTTCACCTCACAGACGAGAATTATGCCGTAACAACGGCCAGCCCGATACTGAAAAACGGTCGGGCGACATACCGTGATTATCCCCGACGGCGCAGGAAAGGCGGGATCTCCAGGTCGTCTTTGTCAAACGAGGTGATCACCGGCATCCTCACCGGCTCGCTCACGGCCGCTCGCGTCTGCAGTGGGCGGGGTCGGGTCTCCGTCTGGTCGAAGCCGGTCGCAATCACGATAATGCGAATCTCGTCCCCCATCTTCTCGTCAATCACGGCCCCGAAGATGAGATTGACGTCCGGGTGAGCGGTCTGTTTGATGATCGAGGCGGCCTCGTTCACCTCATACAGGCTCAGATTGGGCCCGCCGGTGATGTTGAAGAGGATGCCCCGCGCCCCATCAATGGTGATATCGAGCAGGCGACTGGAGATAGCCTGCTGTACCGCCTCCACGGCCCGGTTCTCCCCGCTGGCACGCCCGACGGCCATCAGCGCCGCCCCACCCTCGGACATAATCGTGCGCACGTCGGCAAAATCCAGGTTGATCAGTCCGGGCACAGTGATCAGCTCCGAAATGCCCTGCACCCCCTGGCGCAGCACGTCGTCGGCCATGGAGAAGGCCGCCTGCAGGCTGACTCGCTTATCGGTGATCTCCAGCAGCCGGTCGTTGGGGATGACGATGAGAGTATCCACCGCCGCTTTGAGCTGCTCAATGCCAGCTAGGGCCGTCTCGGTGCGCACAGCCCCCTCCCAACTGAACGGGCGAGTGACCACGCCGATGGTGAGGGCGCCGATCTCCTTGGAGATGCGCGCGATAACCGGGGAGGCGCCGGTGCCCGTGCCGCCCCCCATGCCAGCGGTGATGAACACCATGTCTGAGCCCTTCAGCACATCATAGAGCTGGTCAGCGGACTCCTCCGCTGCCTTCGCGCCCAGCTCGGCCTTTCCCCCCACGCCCAGGCCGCGCGTCAGCTTATCGCCGATACGCACCTTGGTGGGCGCATTGGAGAGCATCAGTGCCTGGGCATCGGTGTTGACCGCGATGAAGTCAACGCCGCTCAGCCCCTCGGCGATCATGCGGTTGATCGCATTGCAGCCACCGCCGCCGACGCCCACGACCCGAATGCGGGCAAAGCTGTCTTCTTGAGATATTTTGTCCATATTGCACCTCCCGTGTCATATGTATAGAATAACCAGTAACTTCCCGCCCACGTGGTGCAGATCACCATCCGCGCCAACAAGTTTCCCACAACCGCCGGATTGTTATCCGGCTGCATCACTACGGTAGAAAGAGCCTCAGCCAGTTCAATAGGCGACTGCCCATCCCCTGCTCAGACTTGCGCGAGCGAGGACGCGCCTCTCCCAGAACCCCCCAACTCATCAGCCCGGTACCCACTGCATGGGCCGGGTTGGAGATCCGGTCTACCAGGCCATAGACAGCACGCGGTAAGCCGATACGCACCGGCAGGCCCAGTATGCCACGCGCTACGTCCTGGATGCCGGGCAATTGAGCGGTCCCCCCGCAAAGCACCAGGCCCGCTGGCAGCAGACCATCGTAGCCGGAGCGCTTAATTTCCTGCTGAATCATCGAGAACATCTCTTCTACACGTGCCTGAATGATCTCCGCCAACTGCCAGCGCATAATCGCCTGTCGGCCTTCTATGCCTACGCCGCTGATGGTGAATCTTTCGTCGTGGGAGACCTGCGCAGCGTCGGCATGCCCATGTTCGATTTTGATCTGCTCGGCCAGGTCCGGCGGCAGGCGCAAACAGATAGCGATATCCCTGGTGATATACTCGCCGCCCACCCCCAGGGTGACTGTGTGCCATACTGTGCCGTCAATAAAGATCGCTAGATCAGTAGTGCCCGCGCCAATGTCGGCCAGGACCACCCCCATTTCGCGCTCGTTGTCCGTCAACACACTCTCAGCGGCGGCGACGCTCCCCAAGACCAGTCGGTCCACTTCCACACCCGCGCTCTCCACGCACTTCACCAGGTTCTGGATGGCAGTGCCGGAGGCGAGCACAATATGGGCCTCCACTTCGAGACGGAAACCGTGCATACCCACCGGGTCACGCACGCCGCTCTGGCCGTCCACAATGTAACCACGCGGAATCACGTGCACGATCTCCTGATTGTGAGGCACAGCAATGGCGTGCGCCGCATCGAGGACGCGTTCCACATCCTCTGGCGTGATACCATGCTCGCGGCGGGAGATGCCCACGACCCCACGGCTGTTGAGAGAGGAAATGTGCGTGCCGCTCAACCCCACGTAGGCCCGCTCAACTTTGTAGCCGGAGGTGCGTTCAGCCAGGTCAACCGAGGCAGCAATGGCCGTCGTCGCTTCGGCGACGTTGACCACGGCCCCTCGCCGGATACCCCGTGACGGCACCAATCCCACGCCGACGATGCGGACACCTTCCTCCCCGCCAGCCTCGCCCACCAGGGTACATATTTTGCTACTGCCCACATCTATGCCAACGATGGTGGGTTCCACGAGGGCCTCCTACGGAGTACACAACACGGAGTACGCAATACGCAGCACGCCATACGTAGTAGGCCTCGTGCACGTATTCCGTATCTCGTGCTCCGTACTTCGTGTTCCGTCTACCAATCGTTCACCAGCGAGTAATACGGTGTGTCGGGAAAGCGCACGTCTACAAAGCGCGGCGAGAGTCCCCGCTCCTCCAAATAGGCCGTCAGGGGCGCCAGTACGGTGAGCCTCCGCTCCATCCCCGTCCCTTCACCCAGAATGATACGCCAGCCTCGAGAGTTGACAAACGTCAGCCCGCGACCGGGCACGTACTCAAACGAAGTCGGCAGCTCAACTCCCCTCTCCGCCCCGGGGAGGGGCTGGGGGTGGGGTTCCCCCCTCCCCGCCTCGGGGAGGGATCTCGCCCACAGCTCATTCAGCGCGACGCGCACACTTTCGGCCAGACGTCCATCCTCGCCCCTGGGCAGGGGGCCACTGATCGTCCACATCACCTCTTCCCCGCCCACCGGTGCCGGAGTGAAAATCATCCCCTCTGCATCAATCCACCACACCAGGTTACCTTCATTCCAGGCTACTTTAGGCTGCCGCTCCCTGACCACGATAGTGCATTCCGCAGGCAAGCGCAATCCACACCTCACGCGGGCACTCTCCAGCGTGGGCAGCTCGCTGAGGATACGCTGCTCAGCCCTGGCAGGATGCACCCACAGGAGATGCAGGCCCCGCAAGCCACTGGCGCGGAAAATTTCGGCGGGCAGGGTACGCACGGCTCCCTGCACATCGGCACGACGGATGTAGAAGCGCTCGTCCAGTCCCACCCACAGCGCCAGGATAGTTATGACTCCCACCAGAAGCAGCGGAACCAGGCGCAAAGTGCGGGGCGCTGCACCAGCCTTCGCCGAGCTCCAGCCCAGAACCAGCGTACTGACGGACTCGAACTTCCGGTAGCGTCGTCTGTTAGATCGAGCTTTTTTTGATGGCATAGTCGCGTGTTGTGTGTTGCGTGTTGCGTATTGCGTGTTGCGTGTTGCGTATTGCGTGTTGCGTGTTACCTGGTGACGAGGCTGTCAGGACGATAAGAGGTCTCTGAACGCTCTTTGTCCTGGTGCCGCTCAATAGCCAGTTCAATGAGCCGGTCAATCAGCTCCGGATAAGGGATGCCACTGGCTTCCCACAGTTTAGGATACATGCTGATGGCCGTGAAGCCCGGAATGGTGTTCAGTTCGTTGATGTATAGTTCTCCGGTCGTGCCTGAAAGGAGGAAATCAGCCCGCGCCATGCCGGCGCAGTCAATTGCTTGATAGGCACGCACTGCCAGCTCACGCACCCGTGCCGTCAGTTCCGGCGAGATGGGAGCAGGAATCAGCAGCTTCGAGGCCCGCTCGCCCTCATCCAGGTATTTAGCCTCATAGCTATAGAATTCGCGGCTGGGGATAATCTCACCAGGCAGCGAGGCGATAGGATCGTCATTCCCCAGGACGCTGACCTCGATCTCGCGCGCAGCCGGCACGGCCCGCTCGACGAGCAGTTTGCGGTCGTAGCGTGCAGCCTCGTTCAGTCCAGCCATCAGCCCGGCCCGGTCGTGGCACTTGCTGACGCCGACACTGGAGCCGAGGTTAGCCGGCTTCGTGAACACAGGATAGTCAAAGCGTGCTTCGATGGAGGCCAGCACACCCTCAGGGTCGCGCTCCCATTCCCTGCGCTTGATCATCACGTAGTCCACCACGGGTAAACCGTGGGCACGCATTAAGTCCTTGAAGATAGCCTTGTCCATGCCCAGGCTCGAAGCGGTTACCCCAGCTCCCACGTAGGGGATGCCAGCCAGTTCCAGTAACCCCTGCACCGTCCCGTCCTCCCCGTAGGGGCCGTGAAGGACCGGGAAGATAACATCCAGCTCTGCCAGGCGCGTTGCTTCCAGCGCCCGCTCCCGTTCCTCCAGCCGCATCAGCGCACGCCGGGACGGGTCGCCGAGCAATGCAGCGGGGCCGCTTGCCGCGTTATCACCACCCGTAAGTGCCTTCATCGGGTCACCGGAGGCGAGCCAGCGCCCATCTTTCGTGATTCCTATGGGCACGATCTCGTATTTATCCTTGTCCATCGCCTCCATCACCGAGCGTGCGGAGATGAGGGAGATCTCATGCTCCCCCGACCGCCCACCGAAGATAACGCCGACCCGGAGCTTGCGCTTCATCTCCACTCCCCTCGCCCGATCACTTCGATCTCCAGCTCCAGCTCTACCCCGAAGCGTGCCCTGACTTCGCTCCTGGCGTATTCGATCAATGCCAGCACATCACGTGCAGTAGCCCCCCCGGTGTTCATAAAGAAGTTACCGTGCAGCTCCGAGATCTTGGCTCCGCCAATGCAATGTCCGCGCAGCCCTGCCTTTTCGATAAGGTAGCCCGCATGGCTATCTGGAGGGTTCTTAAAAGTCGAGCCCATAGTGGCGCCGGACGGATGGCGTGTCCTGCGCCACTCCAGAATCTCCTCGACCCGTGCCCGCAGGTGCTCAGGGTCGCCCTGCCGCAGGGCAAAGCACGCGGCCAGCACAGCATATTTCCGCCCCCCTTCCTTCTTGATCCGGCTGCCACGATACTCGAACTGGAACCACCCGGCGGGCCGCTCCACCACCTCTCCGTCCGGGCTCAGGACCGTCGCGCTGTGGAGCACAGCCGCAACATCGCCATTGAAGGCACCGGCATTGCCCACAATGGCCCCACCGACGCTTCCCGGCAGCCCGGCGGCCCACTCCAGCCCCGCCAGCCCCAGCTCGACGGACTCCCTGGCCAGGGTGGACATCAGGGCGCCTGCCTCTGCCCAGGCCGTCCCGTTGACGGGGTCGAGCCTTGTACGCGCCGCCCGGTTGATGATGACCAGGCCACTCACCCCAGCGTCCGAAACCAGCACATTGCAGCCGCCGCCCAGCAGCCGCCATTCCACACCGTAGCGCTCCGCCAGGCTGATGGCACGGAGTATCTCCTCCACACTTTCGCACACCAGCAGCAGATCAGCCGGGCCACCGATACGCATGGAGGTATAATGGGCCAGCGGCTCATCACGCCGCACCCGCTCTCCCAGTGCTACAGCCAGCGCGTCCAGTTCACTTCCGGGTGGCAAGCTCCTCCTCCAGGACGTTCAGCAGCAGCTCCCCCACCCTGTTGCCGTCGCCAGCGCTCAAGGTGAGCACCACATCGCCCGGCTGCACCTCAGTTCCCAGCCACACGACAGCCTCTTCAATGGACTCTGCACAGCGTGCGTCCCGATGCTCCATCCGTGCCACAACATCGGCGCTACGTATCCCTAATGTATCTGACTCGCGGGCAGGATAGATGGGCAAGACGATGACATGGTCAGCCAGGTCAAAGGCCCGGGCAAACTGTTCGAGCAGCGCCAGGGTGCGGCTATAAGTGTGAGGTTGCCACACCGCCCACAAGGCGCGGCCGGGGAAGCGTTCCCGGGCCGCCTGAAGTGTCGCGCGAATGGCCGAGGGATGGTGAGCATAGTCATCCACAACAGTAATATTGTTTAACGTACCCTTGATCTCGAAGCGACGTCTCACCCCTTGAAAGCTGGTGAGCGCGGATTGCGCCAGATGCATCGGCACGCCCAGGAAATCGGCTACCGCCAGGGCCGCCACCGCGTTCAGAGCATTGTGCGCGCCGGGCAGACGCAGCCGTATCAGCCCGGCTACCTGCCCGTTGCGCGTCGCCAGGAAGTCCACCCCGCCGGCAAAGTTGGGGCGGATGTCCTCGGCTCGCCACTCCGCGCCTTTACCCAGCCCATAGAACACCGTCGTGGCCCCGCCCGCCCGACGCTCTTCGCCCAGTTGGCGGGCGGTAGGGTCGTCCCAGCCGGCCACGAGCAGCCCAGCCGGAGGAATTAAACCCACAAAGGCCTCGAATGCTGCCCTGAACTCGGCGAAGGTGGGGTAGCAATCCGGGTGATCGTGCTCGACGTTGGTCACGACGGCGACGCAGGGTGTCAGGCTCAAAAAGGTGCGGTCGTACTCGTCTGCCTCGATGACAAAATGAGGCCCCCGGCCGGCCCGGGCATTCCGCTCCGGTCCTGCGATCACCCCACCGACGATAAAGGTGGGGTCGCAACCGGCTGCGAGGAGGATAGTAGCGATCATCGCGGTCGTCGTCGTCTTTCCCTTAGTGCCAGCGACTGCAATGCCCTGATAGCCGCTCATCATCTGGGCAAGCAACTCCGGGCGCTTGATGACCGGGATGCCAGCAGCACGCGCAGCCGCTACCTCAACGTTGGTAGCAGGGACCGCCGACGAGGCGACGACCAGGTCCGCGCCGTCCACGTTCTCGGGCCGGTGGCCGACAGAGACGCGGACGCCGTCCTGTGCCAGCGCCTGGGCCGCAGGCGAGAGAGCCAGGTCGGAGCCGGATACCTCAAAACCGCGCTCCATCAGCACACGAGCGATGGCCGAGAGGCCGGAGCCCCCGATGCCGATCAAGTGGATACGCCGTACCGCACCGAGATTGAACACCTGGTTCACAGAAATTTCACCAGCACATACACAAACGACACGGCTACAATGGTGAGCAACAGAGGCGGACTAAGCAATGCTGGTGGCAGAGAATTGGCCAGCGACATCGCGGCCGACCCCGGGGGCGGTGCCGTAATGCCCCATATCCCGTAGCCAGCAACGTGCAGGAAGTACCAGATGGTGCCCACGATGAGATATCCGTTGATAGCGCCCACCACGCTGCTCAGCAGGAAGTCCTGGACTTTCTCACGGGCGGCAGCCTTGGCCAGCCGCCCGGAGGCCGCCGGGCCGGCATAGCCTATAAGCGCCATCACCGTCACCAGAACAGTGTAAATGTAGAACTGCTCCACGGGAGGGCGGTTGAGCAAATCCCTGAAAAACGGGACATAGGTACTGAACACTAGGCGCAGGAAGAGGGCCAGGATGATGCTGAAGGAGACCAGAATCTCCCTGTTCCAGCCGCGCAAAGACCCAATCATGGCAAAGATCAGAACCGATACCCAAAAGACAACGTTCAATGGTATCATCTCTTTCCTCCTGTCAGGTGACAGCCACGGCCGCAGTGACTATCACCTCCCCGCCTACAATTGTACAATCAATACAAATACAAAGGACAAGGCCACAGTAATAAACAAGACCACAGGGCTCAGCCAGGCTGGCGGCAAATACGTTGTGGCAATGACATAGGCTACCGAGCCTTCAGGTGGGGGCAAAATGCCGAACTGGCCGTAACCTGCGTTGTGGAGAAAGTACCAGATGGAGCCCACGATCAGATAGCCGTTCAACGCCCCGATGACGCACCCCAGGATGATGTCTTGCAGTTTTCTTGATGAGGCCTTGGGCGACAGCCTGGTGGAAAGCACCGGTCCCGCATACCCTACAAAAGCCATAAGGAGAATCAGCAGGCTGTAAACATGGAATTGGCCCACGGGAGAGAGCGAGTTCAAAAAGTCCCGGAGAATAGGCACGTAAGTAATGAAAATCATGCGCAGGAACAGGGCCACGATGACGCTGAAGGTGACCAACGATTCCCTGTCCCAGCCTCGCATAGCTCCTACCAGCGCGAAAACGGCGATCATCATCCAGAAGAACGTGTTGATCGGCATCATCTTGTATCTCTCCCATTGGTGTCACGTGCAGCCAGCGCATAGAGAGCCCCGGCCAGCCTTGCCGCCGCGTCGGGGCGGGCCAGCGCGCGCATCCGCGCTTTCATCTCCTCCAGCACAGATTGGTCGCTCAGCAGGCCACGCAGCGCAGGCAGCAGCTCTTCCTCCAGGCGCTCATCCTCCACCTGAAGCGCCGCCCCACGCTCCGTCAGCCAGGCCGCATTGGTCCGCTGATAGCGCCAGGCATGCGGATACGGCACCAGAAGAGCAGGCAATGCAAAGAACGGCAGCTCGCCCAGCGTGGACGCCCCAGCTCGGCAAAGCACCAGGTCCGCAGCAGCCAAGGCCAGCCATATCTCGTGCAGGTAAGGGTAGGGATGATAGCGCGCCTGCAACGCCGCTGGCAATCCGTTATAGCGCGCCTGTACGGCAGGCCAATCCAGTTCACCACTCAGGTGGACAACTTGAGCCAGTTCCAGCACCAGTTCCAGCACCCTGTTCAGCGCCTGGTTAATACGACTGGCCCCCCGGCTTCCCCCCATTACCAGAAGCACCGGCCCGTCAGATGCTAACTGCAGCGAGGCTCGCGCCCGTGCCCGCTCAACCCCGTAAAACTCCGCCCGCACCGGATAGCCGGTGACCATCACTTTACGGGCAGGGAAATAGCCCTGCGATTGCTCTACCGTCACCGCCACCTTAGTGGCCAGGCGAGCGATGAAGCGCACCGCCCACCCCGGTTCGATATCGGGCAGGTAGAGAAGGATCGGCACTCGCAGCGTCCAGGCAGCCAGCGCTACCGGGATACTGGCATATCCGCCGGTGGCAAACAGCGCCGCCGGCCGCTCCCTCCGGCCCAGCTCCAGCGCGACCTTCCAACCTTCCAGGAGCTTACACATATTACGTACTGCCTGAGCGGGGCCAAGTCCGTGTATGCCGCCAGCCGGCACCCCCACAAAGGGGATACCGGCCCGCTCGACCAGGCGTTCCTCCACCCCTCCCCGGCTCCCTACATAGAGCAGTGACACGGGGGCCTCAGCGCGCAGTGCCTGAGCCACGGCCAGCCCGGGGTAGACGTGTCCCCCCGTTCCACCACCTGCGATCCAGATCAGCACGTTTTTGCCCTCTCAATTCCTTGCTGCGCGCGCGTTTGCCACGCGAGACACTCAACAGCAATCCCACTCCAGCCAGCGAAGTCAACATCGCCGAGCCGCCCGCGCTGACAAACGGCAACGCCACACCGGTGAAGGGAAGCAGCCCCGTGATCACCCCCAGATTCACCAGCGCCTGGAAGGTCAGCCAGCAGGTCACCCCGCCTGCAAGCAGCGCTGCGAAAGCGTCAGGAGCATGGAGCGCGATCCTGATCCCTCGATAGGTCAGGAAAGCAAACAGCCCAATCACAACCATGCAGCCGAGAAAGCCGGTCTCCTCCCCCACGATGGCGAAGATGCTGTCGGTGTGAGGGGCCGGGAGGTAGCCCAGCTTCTGCTGTCCCTGCCCTAACCCGGTGCCGAAGAGGCCGCCACTGCCCAGCGCGATCAACGACTGCTGGACGTGGTAGCCCATGTTCAATGGATCCTCCCAGGCGGCCAGATACTCGTCCAGGCGTTGCCTGGCATGAGGAAGCTGATTAATCAACACCAGGAATGTGATGCCCCCGATAACACCCCCGGCGGCCAACTGGAAAATATCAGCACCCGCAAAGAAAAACATGGCCAGCGCGATCATCACCAGCAGGATCGCCGTGCTCACATCCGGCTGCAAAATCACCAATCCCGCGATAACGCCAATCAGGACAGCAAAGGGGATTAAGCCATAGGTCACGTGGCGGATGTCCTCGCCCTTGGAGACCAGCCAGGCCGCCACGTAGATTACCATAGCCGGTTTCATCAACTCACCAGGCTGAATGGAGCCGTTAAAGAACGAGCGTCTGGCGCCGAAGGTGTCATCCCCCACCAGCAAGACCAGGATCAAGAGCAGCAGGGCAACGCCCATCACTGGTACCGCTCGTCCCTGCCACCAGTCGTAAGGGATGAAGGCGACCACGACCATTACCACCAGGCCCAGGCCCACCCACAGGAACTGACGCGAAGCGATACGGAAGCTGTCCTGATAGACCTGGTATGACCAGTCGAAAGTGGCGCTGTAGACCATCATCATGCCGAAGAACAGCAGCCCCAACACCGTCAGCAACAGGGCATAGTCCATGCCCCGGCCATGGCGTCGGGTCTGCTTAACTGCTTTCTGACTTGATCGGGCCGCCAGTGTCGCCCCCACCATCTCACACCTCAATGAGTCACACGGCCCTCACAGCCCTCTGACCAGCTCCTTAAACCTGTCGCCCCGCTCGGCGAAATCGCGAAAGGCATCGAAGCTCGTACCGCCAGGAGAGAGCAACACCACATCGCCGGGGCGGGCCACCTGTGCCGCCAGCGCGACCGCCTCCGCGAGTGTCTCGACCTGAGCGATTCCCTCCAGGGACCCTTCCGGGGCAGAGCGCTGCGCCACAGCACCCCCGCCTTTCCAGGCTTCCTCCACCAGGCGCGCAATCATCGGCCCAGCCTCCCCAAAGGTGATCAGATAACGCACCCGCTTCGTCGCCTCGCGGGCAAACTCGTCCCAGGGCAACTGCTTATCCCTGCCCCCGGCCAGGAGCACGATCGGCTCCTCAAACGACCTGAGCGCTGCCAGCGTGCGCTCCGGGGCAGTGGCAATGGAATCGTCGTACCAGCGCACACCGTTAAGTTCGCGCACCAGCTCCAGCCGGTGCTCGACGCCATTAAATGTCGAGATAACCCTGCGCATCGCCTCTATCGGGACCCCCACGACCCCCGTCAGTGTGCAAGCGGCGAGCACATTCAGCAAATTGTGGCGCCCGCGCAGCCGCACCTCTGAGGCCTGGCAGATTTCCCGGTCCACACCGTTCAGGCGCAGCGTCAGCGTGCCGTTGGTCTTGAAAGCCCCCTCGTCCACCTCCGCTCCCCCGCTGAACCAGAGCAAACGGGCCGCCGTAGCAATGGCCAGCGAGCGGGCATTAGCATCATCGAAGCCGAGGACAGCGAAATCCTCAGCTCTCTGATAAGCTACAATGTTACGCTTGGCCGCGATGTAATCCTCCATTCTTTTATGCCGATCCAGGTGATTGGGCGTGATGTTCAGCACCGCCGCGACGTGCGGGCTGACCGTCATCAGCTCCAGTTGGAAACTGGACAATTCCATCACCACCCAGTCATCGGGCCGAATCTGCTCCAGATCGGTGATAAGCGGGTTACCGATGTTGCCCCCGACCCAGACGGAAAGTCCCCCAGCCCGGCACATCTCGCCTACCAGCGCGGTTGTCGTCGTCTTGCCGGCCGATCCCGTGATACCGATAACCGGAGCGGGACACTGCTCCAGAAACAACTGGGCATCGTTGCTCAGCGGGATGCCGCGCCTGCGTGCCTCCACGATCACGGGCAGGTCCAGCGGTACGCCGCCACTGACGCACAGCAAATCGGCTTTGTCGAGCAGGCTGAGCGGATGCTTCCCCAAGACATAGCGGATAGGCAACCCTTCCAGGGAGGCTATGGCCTCCTTAAGCTCGGAGCGAGGCTTGATGTCGGAGACGGTGACCTCGGCGCCGGCCTGCACCAGGAAACGGGCCAATGCTGTCCCCTGGCGGGCCAGTCCCAGGATCACCACACGTTTGCCACTCAGTTCTCTCATTGTCTTCATCACCACAAGGCTAGCGCGACACCGGCCATTACCGCCAGCAGCTCGACCAGCCAGAAGCGCTGCACTACCTGCGTCTCCGACCAACCGAGCAGCTCAAAATGATGGTGCAGAGGGCTCATTTTGAACAACCGTCGCCCCTGACCGAAGCGTCGCTTGGTATACTTGAAATAGAGCACCTGCAAGATCACGGAGACCGTCTCAGCCACCGGGATGAGCGCTACCACCGGCAGCAGAAGCCACTGGCCGGACATCAACGCTACCGTGCCTAACGTCGCCCCCAGTGCCAGACTGCCCGTGTCGCCCATGAAGAGCTGGGCAGGATAAGCGTTGTACCACAGAAAGGCAAAGCAAGCGCCCACTACTGTGAAACAGAACTGTACCAGGTATCCTTGCCCTTGCAGGAGAGCGATAACCCCATAGCCAACGAAGGCGCCGGCCACGACCGTGCCGGCCAGACCGTCAAGCCCATCGGTCAAGTTAACCGCATTGGCCGAGCCTACGATCACAAAGGCCGCGAGGGGTACCCACGCCCACCCCAGCCTGACCGCCCGGTGGACTCCTGGTACACCGACCTCGCCCGCAAATTGGAGAGGCAGCAGGTACATCACCAGCGCGACTACCAGCGCTACCGCCAGTTCCCACACGATCTTGTACCGCGCCCGGTAACCCTCGCCCCGGCGCATGCCGCGCACGCCTGCGATGTCATCCACAGCGCCGATAACGGCATAGGCCAACATCACGCCCAGAGGCACCAGGATCGAGCGCCCCACAGGGGTGCGACCGAGCAGGTTGTAGACGTTAAGCGCCAGCGTGATAAGCACTACCGGCACCACAATCATCAGGCCGCCCATAGTGGGCGTGCCCAGCTTGGTCTGGTGGCCGCGCGGCCCATCAATGCGGATACGTTTTCCTATGTTGTAGCGGCGCAGGATGCGAATCAGCAGCGGCCCCCACACAACGGCCAGGACAAATGAAATGCTCGCCAGGATCAGTGCAAAATCTATCTCGAAGTCCATTTAGCCCTCCCGGTTCCTGTTCGTGCGGGCCTTCTGCTGGTGAGTCTTGACCTCTCTCATCCCGGTACGTTCCGTCTCAAATGCGTTAACTATCTCCTCCATCTGCAGCGCACGCGAGCCTTTGACAAGGATCACATCGTTACTGCCCACCATCTGCTCCAACAGAGCAATGGCCTCAGCGTTCCTCTCGGTGATATGCACCCGGTCGGCGGGCATGCCCCAACGCAGGGCCGTCTCGGCAATGATGCGCGCCCGTGGCCCTACGGTGATGAGGATATCGGCCACCTCAAGTGCTCGCATGCCGACTTTCTCATGTCCTTCCCGCTCATAGTCGCCCAGCTCCAGCATATCGCCCAGGACGGCAATCTTACGTCCCTCCAGCTCGTCGAGCAGGTTCAGCGCGGCCAGCATAGAAGTGGGACTGGCATTATAGGTATCATCGAGAATAGTTGAACCATACGGCCCGGAGACGGCTACCAGCCGCAGTTGAGGCGTGGGTGCTCGCAGCCCCTCGATAATCTCCTGCCAGGTCAGCCCCTCCACCAGCCCGACCGCCGCTGCCCGCAGCGCGGTATGGACGGAATGGCGCCCCAGGAGCGGAATCTTCACATGCAGCCTCTCGCCCCGGTAATGGAGCCAAAAACGGATGCCCTCCAGCCCCAGCCCTTCAATACCATCGGCCCACAAGTCGGCCTGGGAGGAAAGGCCATAGTAAAATACGCGCGCCTGTGTGGCTCGCGCCATGTTCCGCACCGCCTCGTCATCGTAATTGAGGATAGCCACACCCTCAGGGGGCGGGGGCAGTGCCTGGACCAGCTCTGTCTTAGCCTGCACGATGCGCTCCATCGTCCCCAGCCGCTCCAGGTGCACCGGTGCCACAATCGTCACGACGCCGACATGGGGACGCGCAATTCGGGCCAGCGCAGCGATCTCGCCCACATCATACATCCCCATCTCCAGCACCACACGCTCGTGCTCGCTGGTCAGGTGCATCAAGGTCAGGGGCAGGCCGATTTCGTTGTTGAAGCTCGCCTCGCTTTTGAGCGTGATATAACGGCGGGCCAATACTGAGGCCACCAGCTCCTTCGTGGTCGTCTTGCCCACACTTCCCGTGATACCCACGACGCGCACGTCGTGTTTGCTCCTCCAGAAAGCGGCGACCTGCTGCAAAGCGTGCAGCGTGCTGGCAACTCTGAGCAGTACAGGGGGACGCAGCTCATAATGTTCCGCAGGCGCGGTCAGGTCCAGCACCGGGGCGTCGGCATCCACATCGCGCTCGACCAGGGCCGCCGCCGCGCCCCGCGAAAATGCATCAGAGACATAATTGTGGCCGTCGGTACGCTCTCCCTTGAACGCGATGAAGAGAGCTCCGGGCCGGGCCTGACGCGAGTCAATGACCGTCGCCGTGACAGGCCACTCGGGCCCTACCGGGCGCTTACCCGTCAAGCCCTCAACCACGTCTGCCAGTGTCAATCTTCTCACACCCATGACAATGCCTCGTTAATGAGCCACCGGTCGTGGTGCGTGGTGCGTGCTGCGTACTGCGTATTGCGTACTGCGTATTGCGTGCTGCGTGTTGCGTATTGCGTGTTGCGTTCCCCTCACGGAACACCCAACACGGAACACACAATACGGAGTACGGAATACGGAATACGGAACACGGAATACGGAATACTGAACACCCCTCACCCCCCACCCGGTGGTATGCCCAGTACTGTGAAAAGCCTCGCGGCCAGCCTCCGGAAAGCCGGTGCAGCGGTGTCGTAGGCCCAGGTGGAGGTGGCGGGCCGATCCAGCTTGACCAGGATAATCAATTGCGGATCAGGAAGGGGTCCGAAGCCGATGAAGGAAGTGATGGTAGCATTCCTGTCGTACCCGCCAGGTATGGGAATCTGGGCGGTACCGGATTTGCCGGCGATGCGGTATCCCTCCACCTTGGCCACCTTGCCTTCCTCCACCGTCCGCTCCATCATTTCCGTAACCAGGAGCGCTGTCTGCGGAGAGATCACCTGTGCCTCGACCATGGGCCGCTGAGTGTAGACAGATCCGTCGGGAGCGATACGTTTCGAGACGATATGCGGGCGCAGCCGCACCCCATCGTTGGCGACCGTGGCCACCGCTGTGATCATCTGAAGCGGGGTCACAGCCAACCCCTGTCCGAAAGCATTGGTGCCCAGATTGGAATCATGCCAGTGCTCATAGTCATCCGGTAACCACAACTGGCCGGCAGTCTCTCCCGCCAGGTCTACCCCGGTGGGGCGTCCCAAACCGAACGCCAGCAGATAGTGATAGAACACCCTGGCGCCCATGTGGGTACTCAACCAGGCCGCTCCCACGTTGAGCGAGTGGATCAGAATGTCGGCCATAGTGTGCTCACCCACCCCACCGGTGGCGTTGCGAATTTCCACCCCTCCCACCTCGATCCACCCCGGGTCGTAGTACCTCGTATCGGGCGTGACCACCCCGGCATCGAGCGCAGCGGCCATGGTCAACACCTTAAGCACGGAGCCCGGCTCGTACTGCTTGCTAACTGCCGGATCCTCAAACGGAAGCGGCAGACGGTTGTAAAACTCATTATACCGCCCAGGGTCGTAATCTGGCAAGCTGGCCATAGCTAGGATTTCAAAAGTGCGCGGGTCCATCACGATGACAGTGCCGCCGGTAGCCCGGTACTCGTTGACCGAGCGGAGCAACTCTTCCTGCACAATAGCCTGCACCGTGCGGTCAATGGTTAGCACCAGCTCATCGCCCGGTTGAGGTAGCACCACAGGCGCGACAGCCCAAGGAATCTGCTCGCTGGCCGGATCAACCGGTCCTCTCCATGTCACCGGCTTGGGCCTGAGTTGTTCGTCGTGGAACCCCTCGACGCCGTAGAAGCCTTTGCCCTCGGCGTTGCAGAAGCCAAGCACATGAGCCGCCAGCGTCCCTTCGGGATACTCGCGTGTCCAGAGTGGTCGCACTG
>JAOAAG010000239.1 GCA_026418995.1 Anaerolineae bacterium | reverse complement strand
ACTCTATTGCCCACTCCTACACCTGGCGGCTCGGTGTGGCAGATCGTTTTTTCTGCTTGTCCTTGCACGCCAACACTTTCGGACTGCACCGATGAGTATTGCACTGAAAATATCTATGTGGTCAATAATAGCGGAACGGATTTGCGTCAGATAGTCGAGGGGAAAATTGGGGCGCGTTCTCCTTCTTTCTCGCCTGACGGCCGTTACCTCGCTTTCGAAGATGAGCGCGAAGATGTGAGTATCACTCCCACTCCCGAGGAGCAAGGGCATGGAGGTCTCGTTTACCCACGCACCTATTTGCTTGACATCGCTACCGGCGAGATAATGCCCTTGGGAGCAAAACGCTTTACTCGCTGCCAATGGTTTCCAGACGGGACACGGCTAGCTTGTTACGTCGATAGCAATATCTACGTTGTTAGCCTAAGTGAAACCGGCCCGATTCAGGTAGCAAGTATTGCGCAGGGTGCCCAACTTTGTGCTTTTGATCTTTCACCAGACGGTGAACACATTGTGTATGTTGAGGAGAATCCGGCGCTGTCAGAGCCGCGCGATCTCAATATCTATCGTGTCGATGTCAATGGAACCGGTTTGATTCAACTAGCTACTCTGCCAGCCGTGAGCTATTGTGGTTCGGTGCAGTGGTCACCTAATGGAGAGGAGGTTCTCATTACTGCCTCCTATAATTCCGTGGTTTCTGCTTCCGACCTATTTCTAATTGGAACAGAAGGCCAAGTACACCCCATCTTCCATAGCAACCACCATATTTTTATTAGCCCACGATGGTTGGCGAACGGTCAACATATCTTCTTCGTTGAGTATGATCGAGAGAGGGATGCGAATGTTTTCTACATCGTTGACAGGAATAGGGTGGTGCGGACGCTCGAGATCGGTGGACTTGGAGGCAGCATCCTCGCAGGCGATTTATCACCTGACCAAACACAGTTTGTGTGCGCTGCGAGAGGCCTTTACATGGCTGACCTTGAAACCGGTTATTCGGCACCTATTCTCACTGACTACCAGGTAAGTTTCGACGGAATAACGACATTGTTCGGCGCGACCGGAGGTAATGCGAGATGAAAATCCATCAAACACATCGATTACGGTTCGTCGTTTGTGCTCTTTGTATCACTGCAGTCTGCCTTGTATCATCACACATAGCGAGGTCTGCTCCTGGCTCATCGTCAAACGGTGTAGTTCTACAGCAAGTGGCACGGTTCCTCTCGCCACCGTATTACGGTACGACCAGCATCAATGCTGTGTATGATCACCAACTTCCCTTGGGCCGTGCAGCCAATGAACCGCCTCAGTTCCAGGGACAAGTCAGACACCACGATAACACTTTGAGAGCGGAAAACTGCGGGGGAGGCGATGCCCGGCAGTGCTACAGTGCACACAACGGCATTGATTATGACCTGGATTACGAACTCGTTCGCGCTTCAGCACCTGGCAATGTCGCCTACGCCGGCTGGCGTTACCCAGCCAACCATCAAGCTGGAGAGGGACTCTACGTACGTATCCGCCACAGCAATAACTACCACACAATCTATGGCCATATGAGCGTCCTGCGGGTGCACACAGACGACGAGGGCATCTGTGAGACCGGGGAGTTCAGTTGTATCCTTGGCATCAGCGGCAACACGGGGAACTCTACTGGCCCCCATCTTCACTTCGAATTAGAACCCCCTAACGACGATAGGTCTGTTAATCCTTATGGCTGGATTGACGAAAACCATAACGATCCTTGGGAAGATTGGTCGGGTCTTGCCAGCCACGACGTTTGGTTGCGCTATCCCAGCATCACCAACAGCAATGTCTACCCTTCCGGTGCGCCGCTCACTGCCCCGCCCATCAACGAGAATGAGCCAGGTGCGTTTAGCGTAGACGACGGCGATGCGAACTACTCCGAGACCGCCGGGTGCTGGACGGTGGACA
>JAOAAG010000209.1 GCA_026418995.1 Anaerolineae bacterium | reverse complement strand
GGCGAGGCGTTCTCGCTCCTTGCGCATCAACTCGATGGCCTCCACGTTGGCCTCAGCCAGGGCATCCTCGACCGATTTCTCGCCGGAGAGGATGGCGTCCAACGCGGCAGACAGAGCCGATGCGCCACCGTATATGTCCTGGTCTACATAGCCATGTTGGAGGGCGTATTGCATTGCAGCAGCGGTCTCAGTGTCCAGGCTCTCCCAGAGACCACCGGCCTCGGCGACCGAGCGCCGAACTGGAAGGTAACCGATTGGAAGAGAGTCGAAACCGAGGAGCAGGCCAACGAGGTTCTGCCGGGTGAGAAACTCCATCCAGCGCCAGGCGGCGTCGGGGTAGCGCGTCCCGGCACTCATCCCTAACGCCTGTGGTATCAGCAGAGTGGAGCGCGAGTCGGGGTTATCTACCGGAAATGGCACAACGCCCACATCTGTCCGTGGAGACGTCATGCTCCAGTTTGAGAAGGTCTCGGCCCACATGGCCGCCACCTGGCCGCCGTACAACACTCGCGAGTCGTCTATTGACACAGGATATGTGATGACCGACTGTCTGTACAGGTCAGTGTACCACCGCACCGCTTCGACGATGTCGGGCTGGTCGAAGCGAGGTGTGGGAGGATCGGCAGTGTAGTCAATAAGCGGCCCCGCCCGGCTTTCAACGATGAGGCTTGTGGGAGCAAGGGTGTCGAGGGCGAGCCCCCAGCGCAGTACGTGTTCTCCTTCGCGCTCTGTGAGGGTCTGAGCCTTTATCGTCAACTCTTCCCAGGTCCAGCCCGGCTCCGGGTAGGCCACACCTGCCTGGTCAAAGATGCCCTTATGGTAGACGATCGCGTAAGCGTCCAGGCCCACAGGCAAGGCCCAAGTGCCACCGTGCCGCCGATAGCTTTCCAGCACGCCCGGATAAAAGTCCTCCGGGTGGAAATCGGCATCGGCTTCGATGAACGGCGTAAGGTCGCGTAGTTGGCCCGTGCTGGCTAAATCGGGCCACCACTGTAGGAAA
Organism: Anaerolineae bacterium; assembly: GCA_026418995.1. GTDB lineage: Bacteria > Chloroflexota > Anaerolineae > B4-G1 > B4-G1 > JAOAAG01. The sequence continues at coordinate 1,072 of JAOAAG010000209.1, read as the reverse complement.
GGGAAAACGTCGGCTACGGAAGGAAGGTCCGGTATCTGTATTGGCTTCGTAAAGTCCACGGGACCCAATAGTTCGGTGATAGATACAAATTGCACGAGCAGGTCAGGATTGGCCTCCGTGAATGCTTCGGCCAAGGCGTCGTAGATGTCTCGCTGCCAATCCCAAACGGCGAACCGGATCGTGACCGGTTCGGGGGTTTGCTCCACGGCCTGCTCTTGTGAAGGCGCCGTTGGAATCTCATCGCTCCCCCTAATGGTGCACATGGTCAAAAGCAATACCGTTGTAGCAACGAGCAATAGTTGATCGTGCCGAGGCTGCGCGTGCTTCTGGACGTATCTTCTCATAGTCGCTTCCGGACTGTTCAGGTGGCCAGTACCTCTGTCAATGCTAAGGGTACTGGTCACCCTCACCGAACCATAACATCCTGCTTACACATTCACTGGCACACTTCGCAGTATGCCGCTTGTGGGGTGCAGGAAGGATCTGTGCCACTACATTGCCAGCAGCAACGGTACTGTATCCATCCTTTGCCGATGCGTCCACCTATCCAGCAAAATCCGCACCTGCCCTCTTGCTTCGGATACCAACAATGGGGGGCAGGAAGACAATACGCTGCTGCCGGTACAGGCAGCACGAAAGCCACTATCGCCAGCAAGAATGACGCTGCCAGCATCACCGCTAGCACCCGCTGCATTTTGGCATACTTCGTCATCTTGTGTCACCTCCCTTCTGCTCGGATTTCCCGGTCACTTCGTTGCGCCTTTCATCACCCATCTCGTGCATCCCATCACCTCCTCCCTCGCTCGGCGCCTCCTTGCACCAACGCCTCCAGTTGCGCCGGCGTGTTCCCGAAGCCCCTGTTGACGGTCCCCCCCGCCTCGTCCACGACGTAGAAGAACGGCGTCCCCGGCACCGCATATTCGCGTGCTGTCGCATCGTCCCACACCAGCACGGGGAAGTCGAAGCCCTGCTCCTCGGCCATCCGCCGGTTCTCCTCGGCGGAGCCGCGCGAGACCATCACCACCTGCACCTCGCGGTGGGCCGCGCTGAACGCTCTCAAGTGGGGATACAT
>JAOAAG010000199.1 GCA_026418995.1 Anaerolineae bacterium | reverse complement strand
ATCTTCGCTGGTGTCATCACCAACTGGAAAGAGGTTGGCGGCGCCGACAGGCCCATTGTGGTGGTGTCGCGCGAGGAGGGCTCCGGTACGCGCGCGGCGTTCCAGGAGATGGTGATGGGAGGCGAGGAGCCGCCGATTGTGTATACGGCGATTCTGCAGCCCTCCAGCGGTGCGGTGCGCACGACGGTCGCCTCCACGCCCGACTCCATCGGCTACGTCTCGTTCGGCTACCTGGATAACAGCGTTAAGGCGGTCGCGATCAATGGCGTCCAGCCGACCGCTGAGAATGCTCTGAACGGCACCTACCCGGTGGTCCGCCCGTTCAACCTGGTGACCAAGGGTGAGCCGACCGGGCTAGTGAAGTTCTTCATAAACTTCATCCTCAGCAGCGACGGACAACGCGTCGTGGCTGACGAAGGGTATCTACCGGTTAAGTAACGCCAATTCCACCAGGCAAGGGGGCCGCCCCTCACCCCATAGCCGCCCCTCCCTGCGCACCGCTAGAGGCTACGAGACTAAGCAGGGAGGGGAAAATTATTGTATAATATATCAGAAACCCGGAGCACGTAGAAACTTCTACAGAGCGTGTGTGAGGCAGGGCGATGCCAGTCAGGTATATCGTTGATCGTGTAGCAAAATATGTGTTGCTCTTCAGCGCATTGCTCTCTATCCTGATTGTATTTCTTATTGGCCTGTTTACCCTGCGTGAGGGAGAGCCGGCGTTCCGACAAATCGGTCTGGAGCATCTGTTAGGCGGCACGGTCTGGCGGCCAGAGCAGGACTCTTTCGGTTTGCTGGCGATGATCATCGGCTCGGTGCTGGTCACCTTTGGTGCACTGGCTTTGGGTCTGCCGTTGGCGCTGGGCTGTGCCATCTTGCTGGCAGAAGTAGCCCCAGACAATGTGCGTGCGGTGATTCGACCGGCGGTGGAGCTGCTTGCCGGTATCCCGTCGGTGATTTACGGCCTGTTCGGCATGGTGGTGCTGGTGCCATTGATACGAGGTATAGATGTGCCGGGCAATACCGGCTTCGGGCTGCTTTCTGCCTCAGTGGTGCTGGCGGTGATGATCCTGCCCACCATCACGAACATCGCCGAGGATGCCATCCGTGCGGTGCCGCGCGAGTATAAAGAAGGGGCACTGGCCCTGGGGGTCACGCACTGGCAGGCGATCGTAGGGGTGATCCTGCCGGCCGCCCGCTCCGGGATCGTTGCCGCTGTGATCCTGGGTGTGGGGCGTGCGCTGGGAGAGACGATGGCTATGATTATGGTGATCGGCAATTCGGTGGTCTTCCCCCACCCGTTAACCGCCAATCCGTTGACTATCTTTCTCAGCCAGGCACGTACATTGACCGGCAATATCGCGGTGGAGATCAATTATGCCACCGGCCTGCATGAATCGGCGCTTTTCGCTACCGGGGTGGTGCTTTTCGTGCTGGTTATGCTCGTCAACAGTTCAGCGCGTCTGCTGATGCGCGCGCGGACAGGCTAGGCTATGGGGGTGGTATGGACAAGTCGGTTTCTCTGAGCACACACGCGCACACCGGTGCACTGGCTGTCTCAGTCGCCGAGCTGGGCAAGTCTAACTTGCCCTGGCGACGTGCTGCCCAGAAGATCGCGTTTGCGTTCCTGTGGTTAATGGGCACCCTGGCGGTGGCAGCATTGTTGGCGGTGATCGGCTATGTGGTCTTTCAGGGCTTTAAAGTGATCAATATTGAGTTCCTGACTCGCCCCCCGCGCGGCGGGCTTTCCGGCGAGGGCGGCATTTCCACCACCATTGTGACGACGGTGTACCTGGTGTTGCTGACCGTGGGTATTGCCGCGCCACTGGGCATATGCGCGGCGATCTACCTGGTCGAGTATGCCGGGGAGATGCAGGGGCGCACCGGCCTGCTCCCCCGGCTCGTGGAGGTGGCCCGTTTTGGGGTGGAGACGCTGGCCGGCGTGCCTTCGATCATCTTCGGTCTGTTCGGCTATGCGCTGTTCGTGACGGCGATGCACTTGGGGTTCTCGCTCATTTCGGCGGCGCTGGCTGGGGCCTGCCTGATCCTGCCGGTTATCATCCGCGCGACTGAAGAGGCACTGCGAGCTGTGCCACGCTCCTACCGCGAAGCCAGCCTGGCCTTGGGCACCACGCAGTGGCAGACGGTCTGGGGAGTTGTCCTGCCAGCAGCCCTGCCTGGGATCATCACCAGTATTATCCTCAGTGTGGGGCGTGTCATCAGCGAAACGGCAGTCTTTTACGTCACTCTGGGCGGCAGCTACAAAATGCCCACCTCCATTTTCTCCAGCGGGCGTACTCTGGCGCTGCACGTCTATTACCTGGCGATGGACACGCGTGCCTTCGATAAAGCGATGGGCACCGGGGCCATCTTAATTGTGGCCATTGTGTTGATTAACCTTACGATCAACTATCTGTCACACCGTGTGAGAGCAAAACTGGGGGGTAAGTGATGCAGTTACCGGTCAAGCTGGAAGTGCGGAATTACCACCTGTTCTACGGTAATTTCCGGGCATTGAAAGATGTCACCATTTGTATCCCACGCAACCAGATCACAGCCATCATCGGGCCTTCAGGCTGTGGCAAAAGTACTTTCCTGCGCACCTTCAATCGTATGAATGAGTTGATACCAGGGGTGCGGGTGCAGGGACAGGTGCTGATGGACGGGCAGGACATCTTTGCTATGGATCCGGTCGAGCTGCGTCAGCGTGTAGGCATGGTGTTCCAGCGCCCCAACCCCTTCCCCAAATCCATCTACGACAACGTTGCTTATGGGCCACGCGCCCACGGCATCCGCGACCGACGGCGATTGGATGAGATCGTTGAGCGCAGCCTGCGGGATGCAGCACTGTGGGACGAGGTTAAAGACGACCTGAACAAATCAGCCTTGGCACTCTCCGGTGGTCAACAACAGCGCTTGTGCATCGCGCGGGCACTGGCTGTGCAGCCGGAGGTGATCTTGATGGACGAGCCAGCGTCTGCACTGGATCCCATCGCTACCTTGCGCATCGAGGAGTTGATCCAGACGCTCAAGCAGAGGTACACGATCGTTATCGTCACGCACAATATGCAGCAGGCAGCACGGGCGTCGGATTTCACGGCTTTCTTCATGATGGACGAGCAACGGGCCGGGCTGCTGGTTGAGTACGGGCCCACGCGCGATCTGTTTACCCGCCCCAGCGATAAGCGCACCGAGGACTATATCACCGGAAGGTTCGGATAATGGGCAATCACCGGAAGGTTCGGATAATGGGCAACAAAGTAGCATTGCGGAGGATGACTATGGACAAGATACGAGTGCTGTTTATCTGCACGGGCAACAAGGCACGCAGCCAGATGGCGGAGGCCCTGTTGCGTAAATACGCCGGCGACCGCTTCGAGGTCTATAGCGCCGGGTTGGAGCCCGGGCTGATCCACCCCTATACCATTCAGGTGCTGCGTGAAGCGGGAGTGGAGACGGCGGGGTTGTACTCGAAGGGGATAGAGCAATTTCTGGGACGTATGCACTTCGGGTATGTGATCACCGTGTGCTCGAACGCTGAGCAGCAGTGCCCTGTGTTCCCCGGCGTGACTCAACGGTTGCACTGGCCTTTTGAAGACCCGCTCGCGTTTCAGGGTACAGAGGAAGAGAAGCTGGAAAAATTCCGCCAGGTGCGTGATCAGATTGATCAACGGATCCGCGAGTGGCTGAAGAACGATGTAGGCCCTGCTAAGCTAAAGCCACAGGAGTGCATCAGCGAAAGCCCCCAGGCGATCTGGTGAACAGCGTGACAGCCACCCCTGGGGTGGCTGTCAAGTTTTAAGGCGGCCAATCGGCCGTGGCCCTGCCTAACCCCCAGCAATAGCAGCTCGCCGTTCCCCAGGTTTGTAGGCGCTTCTCGGGTCAAAAACGCGCGATTGCCACCCGCCAGGCGCGGCCCCCACTTGCAAACCCGCTTTTTCGTGGTATAATTAGAACAAAAGTTCTAATCTGCCTGCTCTGATGTTGACCTGGCCGCCCGGGCGTGGTACAATTAAGCGCCCTGTCAAACAGAGGCAGGGGGCGAAAATCCTGCATCCTGCATCAAATCAGGAGGGTGAAGTGGCTCCCAGGAGACAGCAATACACCGAGGCTGCCATCCAGGTGCTGGAGTACCCGGAAAATATCCAGCGCCGCCCAGGGATGTACGTCGGTGGGCGAGGCGCATCGGCCCTGCATCACCTAGCCATCGAGGTGATTGACAACGCCGTGGATGAGGCCCTGGCCGGCCGATGTGACTACATCGAGGTCACCATCCGCGCCGACGGCAGCATCGTGGTCTCCGACAACGGCGATGGCATCCCGGTCGGTATGCACCCGGAAAAGAATAAGCCGACGCTCGAACTGGCCTTCACCGAGCTACACGCCGGCGCCAAGTTCGAGGAGGGCACCTATTCCACCTCAGGTGGCCTCCATGGCGTGGGCGTTAAGGCCACCAATGCCCTCTCCTCCTGGCTGGAGGTCACTGTAAAACGCGATGGCGTGCTGTACCGACAGCGCCACGAGCGTGGCCTGCCAGTTACCCCGGTGCTGATCCTCGACCCACACACGCAGGAAGTGATCGGACAGGTCGGTGTCCGGGGAGAGGCCAGGGCGGTTCAGGAGCACAGGGATAAAAGCATCGGCACCGGCACTACGGTAGCCTTTATGCCTAACCCTGAATTTCTCGACGTGGTGGAGTTTGATTTCGCCACGCTGGCCCGTCGCCTTCAGACGGTTGCCTTTCTGGTGCCGGGGCTGCGCGTGCGCATCGTGGACGAGCGCGGCAAGGGGCAGGAGCGCGAGTACTGCTACAAGGGTGGGCTGGTCGAGTACGTCGAATACCTCAACCGCGATCGTCGTGGCCTCCACCCTCCTATCGAGATTCGCGGTGAGGCCGAGGACGGCACCCAGGTCGAGGTTGTGCTCCAGTACCACACCGATGAGGACGAGGAGATCGTCTCCTTCGTCAACACCATCCCCACGCCCGACGGAGGCAAACATGTGGCCGGCTTCCGCTCCGCGCTGACCAAGGCCGTCAATGCCTTCGCTGCCGAGAAGAAGTTGCTTCAGAAAGGGGATGAGATCACCGGCAAGGATACCACCGCCGGCCTGACCGCTATCGTGAACATCCGCATGCGCGACCCCCAGTTCACCTCCCAGACCAAGACCCAGTTGGGCTCCGACCAGGTGCAGGGACAGGTGCACTCCATTGTCTACGAGGCATTGCTGACCCGCTTCCGCAAGAATATCCCGCTGGGCAAGAAAATCGTGGAACGCTGCCTGGCCGCTTCCCGCGCGCGCCACGCCGCTGCCAAGGCCCGTTCGCTGGTGATGCGCCGCTCGGTGCTGGAGGTGGACGAACTGCCTGGCAAGCTGGCCGATGTGGCCAAGGGCAGCCCGACCGAGCAGACTACCCTCTTCATCGTCGAGGGAGACAGCGCTGGCGGTTCCTGCAAGCAGGCACGCGACCGGCGTTACCACGCCATCCTGCCGTTGCGTGGCAAAATTCTCAACGTTGAGAGAGCGCGGTTGACTAAAGCACTGAGCAACAAGGAGATCAAGTCCATCGTGGCTGCCATAGGGGCCGGCGTGGGGGCCGACTTTGACGTGGAACAGATGCGCTACGGCCGCGTGGCTATCCTGGTGGACGCTGACGTGGATGGTGACCATATCAAGACGTTGCTCTACACGCTTTTCTGGAGGCTGATGCGTCCGATGGTGGAAGCTGGACGCCTCTACGTGGCCCGCGCCCCGCTCTACCTGCTGCGCAACGCCCGCGAGAGCCGTTATGCTTACAGCGACGCAGAGCGGGATCGGATACTGGAGGAGTGGGGCCGCCCCAAAGGAGTGATCATCCAGCGCTACAAAGGTCTGGGCGAGATGAACCCGGAGCAGTTGCGGCAGACCATCTTCAAGCTGGGCGATGGGGACAACCCCGCCCTGAACGAACACATCGTCCAGGTCACTGTGGACGAGGTGCATGCCGCCAACGCCACCGTCGCCCTCTGGATGGGGGGTAGCCCCGGGCGTCGTCGCCAGCGGCTGATGCGTCACTGGGATGGCACCGGCCTGGTGGACGAAAACGGCAATGGCTCATATGATGAAGAGGACGAGTTACTGGATGAGCTGGTGGATGAGGAAGGCGAGGAATGAGCAACGGTAACGGCGCTTCCATAACCAGAGACCTTACCACAATTGAAATAGAGACGGTCGAACTGGCCGACGATATGACGCGTGCCTACATCGGCTATGCCCGCGAAACGATTACCGACCGGGCTCTTCCGGATGTACGCGACGGCCTCAAGCCGGTACAGCGCCGTATCCTCTACACCATGCACGAGTTGCGGCTCTTCCACGACCAGCCGTACAAAAAATCCGCCCGCGTGGTCGGCGACTGTCTGGGAAAGTATCACCCTCACGGCGACCAGTCCGTGTACCTTTCCATGGTGCGTCTGGCACAGCCATGGGTGATGCGGGTGCCGCTGGTAGATGGACAGGGCAACTTCGGTTCCATTGACGGCGACAGCCCGGCCGCTATGAGGTATACCGAGGCTCGCCTCACCGCCGCTGCCGAGACGATGTTACAGGACCTGGAGATGGAGACGGTGGACTGGACTGATAACTTCGACGGCTCGCTCCGCGAACCGACTGTCCTGCCCACTGTCCTGCCCAACCTGCTGGTCAATGGCACCGATGGCATCGCCGTTGGTATGGCCACCCGCATGCCTCCCCACAATCTGGGCGAGGTCTGCGATGCGATCATGTACACGGCCCGCAACTGGAGCCGGCGTGACCAGATCACCGTAGACGAGCTGATGAAATTCATCCCCGGCCCCGATTTCCCCACGGGCGGTATCCTCTACCGTTACCGCGACGAGGGTGAGGGCGTGGTGGACGCGATCCGGCAGGCCTACGAGACCGGCCGGGGCCGCATCGTGATGCAATCGCGGGTCAGCATCGAGGATATCGGCGGGGGGAAGGCCAATATCATTGTCACTGAACTCCCCTACGGTGTGCTTAAGTCCACCGTCCTGGAGAAGATTGCCAAAGAGGTGCGCGAAGGGCGTATTGCCGGCGTTACTGATCTGCGGGACGAGTCAGACCATACCGGTATGCGCGTGGTCATCGAGGTCTCCCGCCAGGCCAGTCCGCAGGAAGTGCTGAGGCAGGTCCTCAAATACAGTCAGCTCCGCGAAACCTTCGGCGTGATCAACCTGGCGCTGATTCCCACTGGCAACGGCATGACCCGGCCGGCCTACCTTTCCCTCCGTGATCTGATCGTCCACTTTGTCACTCACAGGCTGGAAGTGATTGTCCGACGCAGCCGTTTCGAGCTGGAGAAGCGGCGTGCCAGATTGCATATCGTGGAGGGGCTGCTGAAAGCCCTCGATGTGCTGGATCAGGTCATCGAGACCATCCGCCGCTCTCAGACGGCAGACACAGCCCGCACCAACCTGATGAAAAAGTTCGGCTTCACTGAAGCGCAAGCCACCGCTATCCTCGATATGCAACTGCGCCGCCTGGCAGCGCTGGAGCGCAAGAAACTGGCCGACGAGGAGAAGGAACTGAAGGCACGCATCAAGTACCTGGAGGAGCTGCTCGCCTCGGAGGCCAGGCGGCTGGAAGCGGTGGCCGAGGAGATGGAGGATCTGAAACGCCGCTTTGCCGCGCCGCGCCGCACGATTATTCTGGAGCGCGAGGAGGCTACTGCGGCTGTAGTCACCACCGAGGCCGACCTGGTCATGCCTGCGTCCACCCAGATGCTTGTGCTCACGCCCGAAGGAATCCTGCGCACCGATGCTGCCGGATTCTCCTATCGGGCCACCAGAGGCCTGACCAAACAGGCGGTCCGGGATGTACACCTGGCCCATGTCGTGGCCGAGCCGGGCGATGAGGTGCTGCTTCTGACAAACCGTGGGCGGGGCTGGCGGGGCAACGTGGGGTACATTCCCACGCAGGGAGGTCCCAAGGAGCTGGGATTGGAGCGTGACGAAAGGCTCGTCGCTGTGTCCGTCCTCCGCCCCGACGCATACGTGGTGATGGGTACCCGCCTTGGCCGGGTCAAACGCACCCTGGTATCCGATCTTTCCCTGGCGGAGCGTACCTGGGAGACATTGATGGGATTGAGCGAAGGGGATGAGCTGCTGTTCGGCGCGGTGGCCGGTGCGGGAGCGCACATCCTGTTTTACACCGCCGAAGGGCAGTTGCTCCGGCTGGACGGCGACGAGGTCAATCCTCAGCAGACCGGCACAGCGACCGGCGTGGTGGGCATCAAAGTCAGACCTGAAGACCGCCTGCTAGGTGGGGCGGTGGTGGCCCAGGCCGCGCAAGCTGAGAACACATGGCAGGTGATCGTCTTTTCCGAGACAGGCTACGCGCACCGTGTGCCTCTGGCGGAGTTTCCAGTTCAGGGACGGGGTGCGATGGGTGTACGCTGTCTGCGTCCCTCGAAGAGCGGCGGTCACGTAGGGGGGATCGCGATCGGACGGGAGGGGACGGTGGATGTCTACCTCTCGGACGGCCGCAGGCAGCGTTTCGATATGAAAGAGATTCCCGAAGGGGCCCGCGATGCGCTGGGCAAACGGCTGATCAGCGCCGACAAAGCCCGGGTGGAGCGGGTCGTTGTGCTGGATTAGGGACCTGGTTCTGGATATTCCCCGCTCCTCCTCTCTCGTTTCGTTCCCCTGCCCACGGGTATGCAGGCGCCATCGGTATATGCGGGTGGGCGACGGCACTGCCGTCGCCCACCCAGCAATACACCCCTGTCTGCAGCAGATTGCTCAAGGTGTAAGGATCCAGCACCCATGAATCGCAGTAATAGTGTCGCGGCTTGTGCTCCCGGCCGTCACCAGGATTGTGGCTGACAGGAACGTCGGCCCCCGGAGAGCGGTCTCTGCCGCAATGCTACTGCAGGCAGTTGTGTTACAGACAAGATGAAGAACGTACCCCTGGGGCACGCAGCGTGTTTTAGATTATAGAGCCATCATGGACCCGGAAACCGTTGCCGTAATCGGGTTGTGCGTGGTGCTGACGCTGTGGTACGCTGGCGGCTACCTGTACAACCGTCGCCAAGGAGAGCAGTTGTTTCGCTGGCTGAGAGCCGGACTGGACGTGCTGGGCGGCGAGAAGCAAGCCAGTTGGCTTGGTTCCCCTGCTAATGGCGTTTACATTAATATCACGCATGCAGCCCCGCCTTTCCGGCGACTAGAGATCGCCCTGCAATTGGAGAACCGCGAGATTTTGCCCCTGTGGCTGTTTGAGCGTTTGCGCGGGAGGCGGGACAGACTTATAATAAAGGCTACGTTACGCTCGCCAGTCCATGGCGAAGTGGAGATTGTACCTGCCCGGGGGCGGACCGCGCGCCTGCTGCGTCGTGAGCAGGAGCAGCCATGGAGCTGGCAAGCGGGACCTCACCATCTTCTGATTGGTCATCGTGGTTCAGGGGCACAGCGACGCTTAGCGAGATTGGTACCATGGGTGAGTACCTACGGGATGTCCCTGCAACGTTTCTCCTGGCGTAAGGACGATCCGCATGTCCAACTGCAGATGAAGGTGACCGACTTGCTTACGACTTCCAGCGAGGCGTTTCTGACCGCACTCCAGATAGCGGTCAAGGAGGCGGTGTCCGACGCAGGTACCTACCGACCGTAAGGTTGGTGGAATGGCCAGCGATGTGCATGGTCCGTGAAAGAAAGGAGGTGGGCGGGGAATAAGCGGATGTGCTCGGTGTTTTCAGACTCTGGCCATGAGTGTTCTCAGAAAAGGAGGTAACCGATGAATGCCATTCTCATACTGATACTGGCGGCCATCGCCATCGCCGTGGGTTACGGCGTCTATGCCAGGAGTATTGACCGCAAAGTCATCCAGCCTGATCCGTCCAAAGCCACGCCCGCCAAGATGTATATGGACGGCGTGGACTTCATCCCCGCCAATCGTAATGTCCTTTTCGGCTACCAGTTCAAATCCATTGCCGCCCTTGGCCCCATTCTGGGTCCCATCATCGCCCTCCAGTGGGGATGGCTCCCGGCGCTGGCCTGGGTTATCCTGGGCACCTTCTTCATCGGGTGGGTTCAGGATTACTCCAGTATCATTATTGGCGTCCGGGAGGAAGGCCAGTCCTTCGGCGCCCTCAGTTACCGCCTCATCTCCCCCCGCGCCCGCAACATCCTCCTGGCCTTCATTTACGTTTACCTGCTGATGATTATGGGCGCCTTCGGTATCCAGGTGGGCTTCACCCTCTTCGCCAACCCGGCCGTGCCTTTAGGGGTCATCATCGTGACTCTGGCGGGGGTTCTGGCCGGCCAGATGACCTACAAGTGGAAGCAGGACATCATCCTGACCACGGTGGTCACCGTCGTCATTGCCCTGGTCGGCATCTGGGTGGGGACTCTCAAGCCGGTGAAGGACTTCTTCAGTGCCCTGTACGGCCTCCAGATGGTGGAAGGGAAGGCTGTCTCGCCGACCCTCTTCCTCCAGGTGACCCGGGCTGGCTTTATTGGGAGCCTGCTGGTGTTGATCTTCTGCTATCTGGGTGCCGTCCTTCCTATCTGGCGCTGGGCTCAGCCGATTAACTATGTCTCTTTCTGGATTGTTCTGCTCGGCATCGTGGGCGGCGTCCTGGGCCTGCTCATCGGGCGTCCCAGCCTGGGGGACTTCCCGGCCTTCCAGACGTTTATGGCGCCTGCGGGGCCGCTCTGGCCCATGCTCTTCGTAACCATCGCCTGTGGCGCCATCTCCGGCTGGCATAGCCTGGTCTCCTCTTCCGGCACTGCCCGCCAGTTGGAGAAGGAGACGGACGCCCTCTATGTGGGCGGCGGGGCGATGTTCCTGGAGATGTTCTTTGCCGCCATTGCCTTCCTGGCCGCTACGGCTGGCGTTGGCTTCGCCAAATATACCGAACTGAAGGGCTGGACTGTCCCAGCAGGTATCTTCTCCCAGGGCCTCTCCGCCTTCCTGAACTACTGGGGGCTGGACGCCGCGCTGGGCCAGGGCTTCGGCGTCGCCTACGGCTCCGTCTTCCTCACCCTGATGGCGCTGACCATTATGCACCTGGTCGTCCGCTTCATGCGGGTGGCGAGCGCCGAGGCGCTGGGCGACCGGTTCCCCATCCTGCGCAACGTCCATGTGGGCACCATCATCGCCCTGCTCTTCACCGTCCTCCTGATCTGGTTCGCACCCTTCCTGCGCATCTGGGGCATCTTCGGCGCGGCCAACCAGTTGATGGCCTCCCTGGCCCTGCTGCTGGTCCCCCTCTGGCTGATGTCCAAGGCCAAGAACTACCAGTGGACCTTCTGGCCTTTCGCCTTCATGTTCGTCACCACGGTGGGCGCGCTGCTCTGGCAGGCCTATGATTCCTTCTTCGTCAAACTGCCGGCGCAGAAGGCGTGGGACGGGGTGGTGGCGTTCATCACCATGGGGGTGCTGGCCCTCATTCTGGTTGTGCTAGCGGTGATCCTGGTAGTGGACGGCATCGGCTCCATCCGCCGCTACCGGGCCGAGCTGGCGAAGGCCCGCCAGTAGAGCTGGCTGCCAGGTCTTGCATCATCGCGAGATTGGAGCAGGGCGGGCTCCCCACCCGCCCTGCTTTTGCACAATCAACCACAGAGAGCGCAACACAGAAAACGATAAGCCTCTGCGTTCTCCACGTTCTCTTAAAGAAGTGATGCAACTCCAGGTCCTGATGCCCATCCCGACCACCTTCCGCCACTGCCTGGCCTGTGAGGCGCTATCGGCAGGCCTGGTGGGCGATTTTGTCCGTCAGGAGATGATTGGGGAGTACCCGACAGAGTTTCTGGAAGAGTTTGACCGTCTGATGCGCTGGATTAACGAACTGACCCTCCGCTTCGGCCCGGCGCTCCAGGTACGGGTGGTGGACCCTCAGTCCCTGGAGGGACTCTGGACGTGCCTGCGATACGGCGTCCGTCGCTACCCGGCCTTCATCCTGCCCGATGGCCGCAAAGTGGTGGGCTGGGAATGGGACGCGCTGGAGGGGGCCCTGCGGGAAATCACCGGGAGTTCACCATGAGCCAGCGGAAAGAGACATACCGGCAACTCCTGGAGCAATTGGAATGCCGCTTGCGGGCGGCATGTCACATCCTGCGGGACATCCTCTACGGGATGACCCTCCACGACTGGGTGCTGGAACTGCGGAAAGCGCGCGGGGAAGTGGAGCGCGCCTTCACCCTCCTGGTTTTCGGCGATCTGCTGGGCATCCCCATCCTGACCCCATACTATGCCCTGCGTCTGCTCCCGTATATTGTTCCCAGCATTGAAACCTGGCGACGGTGTATGCTCCGGGAGCGGGATGTCTGTGAGCTGTTTGACCAGGAAATTGGGTAGGAGTATAATCTCTAGCAGAGACCCCACACTTTCCTGGCCCTTTCCAGGGCGACGCGGCAGCAGGCAAGGAGGCGACATGCCGGGAAAAGGGACGGCTCCGAAAAGCGGCAATGAACTGAAACGACAAGTTGTGGATCTCGCTGAGCGTCTCGGGCTCAAAGTACAAACTGAGGTGAAAGCGGCGAGAAGGCTTTGGGGAAGCCAGCGACGTATTGATGTCGTGGTCACTGACGAAAAGACCGGGAAGCGATTGGGCATGGAGTGTAAGTTTCAAGCCGAATGAGGCACAGTAGAGGAAAGGATTCCCGCCACCATTTTGGAAATCAGTAGCCCCCTCAGATCCTCTAAATTCCGAGCAAAAGCTCATGGAAATTGAATTAGTTGATAACCAATCCCGTAAATTGTGTGATGCTATCGAGCCGGTAATTGCACAGTCAGCAGAGTCTCGGATTGCTGTGGCTTATGTTTCTATCCGGGGGCTCAAGATGTTAGAGCCCGCCTTCCACCAATGTCTAGAAAGGGGTGGATACCTGGAGTTCTTGGTTGGTTTAGACCCATCGGCAACGGACCCACAAGCACTTTGGACTTTGTATCAATTATCACGAGACAAATCCCGGGTTGCGCTATATTGTCTGGCAGAACTCGACCCGCCCGCAGTGTATCACCCTAAACTTTATCTATTTAAAGAAAGAGACACAGCAACTATCCTGCTTGGGTCATCCAATCTCACGGAAGGCGGGCTTAAAAATAATATTGAAGTCAATGTTTTGATTAGAGCGGGGATAGACGAGGAAATCGTTTCAGACAGTTATGCAGTCTATAACTCGCTGAAATTTCATCCGGGACGTATTCAACCTGATGAGGAATTTCTGGGTTTGTACGAAGAAATGTGTTCTGTGAGAAGGAAATACGAGCAGTCTTTGCCGGCAAATACGCGCATCCACCAATTGAGATCACGGTTTTATGAAAAGGTGGCTTCTTTGCATCGCCCTGTTCCTACGGAAAGAGACCTCTGGGGCTGGCAAAAGTTGGTGTACACAAGACTTCCTGAAGGCCAGTTTAGAACTTCCGACATCTATCGGTTTGAGGAAGAGTTTAAAAAATACTACCCAGGGAACAAGCATATCAGAGCCAAAATCCGGCAAGTGCTTCAGCAGTTACGGAACCTTGGGTTAATTCAGCACACTGCTAAGGGAACCTGGGTAAAGAGAGATAGTCACCATTGTTAATGGCGGACTTCGTGAAGTCGGCCGTACCACAGAATAGTATAGACTGCAGGAAATCGTTGCCGCCGCCGGTTGCACCCTATGGTAAACCGTCAGGCTTAGAGGCAAAGCTCCCTCCGGGGCTGAAGCGCCCCTTGCTCAGCGACGTACCCGCCTGGGTGGGCCTCAGAAAGCCCAAGGGCTTCGCTCTCTGAGCTCGGATATTTACGTCTGGGCAACGGAAGCGGCGAACCCCGCTCTCTATCTGGCCACGGTTTGCTGCAGTACGACCAGCAGGAAGCACTTGGTTTGAAACCATCGAACAAAAGTCCTTCATTCGTTGAATACCTGAGATCGGGGATTGCCTTTCTTAACCATCCTTGAGGAGGTCGTATCAGAATGGCCGAGCGGAAAAGCAAATGGCAAAACTTCCTGGACGGCGTCAAAAGCGTCCTCTACGGCATGGCCGGGCACGACATGGCCCGCTTCGCCCTCAAGACACGCGGGAGCATGGAGCACCTCTTCATCCTGGTCACCATGGGCGACCTGCTGGGGGTCCCCATTCTCCCGCCCTATTACTCCCTGCGCCTGCTCCCTTACGTCGTCCCGCAGATCGCTACCTGGAAGCGCCGTATGCTCCGGGAGCGCGACCTGACCGACGCCCTGGCCTGACCCTTCCTTGGTTTCCTTATCTACTTTTTCCCAACACAGGAGGTCACCTTGTCCCTCGCAGCAGTCTTCAAGCAACACCCCGAACGCCGCTATATCATGTTTGGTGGCAAGGGCGGCCTGGGCAAAACTACCTTCTCCGCCGCCACCGCCTACTGGCTCGCCCAACAGGGCTACAAAGTCCTGGTCTTCCCCGTAGATCCTCTGGCCTCCCTCTCCGACATCTTCCAGCAGGACATCTTCGGCAAGGGGGCCGTGGAGATCATCCCCGGGCTCTTCGCCCAGGAGATAGACGCCGACCGGCGCATCCGCGAGTACCAGGACGAAATCCGGCAGAAAATCCTGAACATGTACGGCCTGGAGAAAGTACCGGACGAGATTGAGGACTACATCCAGGCTGCTGCTGCCGAGCCGGCTATGGAAGAGAGCGCCATCTTCGACCAGGTGGTGGACATCATCGTCAGCGGCGACTACGACTATTACATTTACGACCTGGTTCCCCTGGGCCACGCGCTCTATTACCTGAGCATGGCCAGCGTCTATGACCAGTGGATCAGCAAAATCACCAAACTCCGGGAGGAGATGCAGGAGTACGCCCAGGTGGCCGCACTGATGCGGCGGGACGAGGAACTGGAAGAGGATAAAATCCTGGCCGAATTGCAGGACATCCGCTACCGCATCAATACCTCCTCCAGCATCCTGACCGACAAGGAAAAGACCGCCTTCTTCTTCGTTCTGGTGCCCGAGGAGATGATTATCCTGGATACGGTCAAGGCGGCTGGGCTCTTTGCCAAATTCCAGGTCCCCATTTCCGGCTACATCGTCAACCGGGTCATCCCGACGGAACTGGAAGAGCAGCAGATTCCAGAGTATCTGCGCCACCGCATCCAGATGCAGCGGAAGTACCTGGAGGAGATTCGCCAGCGCTTCGGCAACCAGGTACTGGCCTACATCCCGGAGTTTGAGCGCGATATCACCGGCCTGGAGATGATCCGGCGGATGGCGGAGGCGATGTT
>JAOAAG010000129.1 GCA_026418995.1 Anaerolineae bacterium | reverse complement strand
TGCGGGGCGCACCCCCACCCCCGCCGAAGTGACCGGCTGGGTGATGACTTCCATCGAAACGGTGCAGTCTTAACAAGACGATAACAATGTATCCTTCCTGCTTTCGGTAAAATCGTTCGCGGAGACGCAAGGAGCGCACTTTGAAGAGAGTCCTGTTTTTATGCACGGGCAATTCCTGCCGCTCGCAGATGGCAGAGGCAATCGTCAATGCGCGGTTGGGCAATGAATGGCAGGCGGTCAGCGCGGGGACGAAACCGGCGGGCTATGTCCACCCCAAGGCGTTGGAAGCGCTTCGAGAAATCGGCATCCAGCACGAGGGCCGGTCGAAGCGGGTAGATGAATTTCGGGAGGTGGATTTTGACCTCGTTGTCACAGTCTGCGATTCGGCGGCGGAGGAATGTCCCATCTGGCTCGGAAAGGGAAAGCGCGTTCACCAGGGTTTCCCCGATCCCGCATTGACCAATGACATGGATGACTTTCGCAAAGTGCGCGACGAAATTGCGCGCGAGATCGTCAAATTGCTTTCCGAACAAAATTTGGAGGAATGATGACGAAGGAAATCAGCCTGAGCAAGCAGCTTTCGTTTCTCGACCGTTATCTGACGCTGTGGATCTTTCTGGCGATGGCGGTAGGGGTAGGACTGGGATACCTTTTCCCTGCCCTCGTCCAATCGTTCAATCAGGCCGTCTCGGTGGGCACCACCAATATTCCCATCGCGGTGGGCCTGATCCTGATGATGTACCCGCCACTGGCAAAGGTGCGCTATGAGGATATGGGGGACGTCTTCCGCAACTGGAAGATTCTGGGGTTCTCACTGCTGCAGAACTGGATCATAGGGCCAATTCTGATGTTCATCCTGGCCATCCTCTTCCTGCGGCATTATCCGGAGTACATGGCCGGGCTGATTATGATCGGCCTGGCTCGCTGCATCGCTATGGTCATCGTCTGGAACGCGCTGGCACGGGGCGACAAGGAGTACGCGGCCGGGCTGGTGGCCCTCAACAGCCTATTCCAGGTCTTCTTCTACAGCATCTACGCCTACGTCTTCATCACCATCCTGCCCACCTGGTTCGGACTGCAGGGAACTGCCGTGCACGTGACCATCGGTGAGATCGCCCAGAGTGTCTTCATTTACCTGGGCATTCCCTTCATCGCCGGTTTTCTAACCCGCCTGGTGCTGAGACGGCTAAAGGGAGGGGAGTGGTACGAGACCCGTTTCGTCCCACGTATCAGCCCACTGACCTTGGCTGCGCTCCTGTTCACCATAGTGGTGATGTTCAGCCTGAAGGGCAACCTGATCGTGACTCTGCCACTGGACGTGGTGCGCATCGCTATCCCACTGGTGCTCTATTTCGTGCTGATGTTTCTGATCAGCTTCTGGATGGGGCATCAGATCGGCGCTGGTTACGCCCAGGCGACAACGCTGGCCTTCACTGCGGCCAGCAATAACTTTGAACTGGCGATCGCCGTGGCTGTGGCGGTCTTTGGCATCGGGTCGGGGCAGGCTTTCGCCGCTGTCATCGGGCCATTGATCGAGGTGCCAGTGATGATCGGGCTGGTAAACGTGGCTTTTGCGTTGGGACGGCGGCTGTACGGAGAGGGCATTCCACAGCAAAATAGCAGCCAGGGGGGATAAGCGCCACGCGAAATGGGGCAGGGGTGCCGTAAGCCGGGCCGGACCTCACTGGGCGTCCGACCTGCGCAAGATACCCAGGCTCTGCGCACACCGATATGCACGCAAGGAGATACTCGCACTTACGGCCGGGTTACCACGGGCTCTTGACGGTGCCCGCGCGGAAGCGCACAAAGCCGGAGCATACTTAACGCTTCCAGGCGTTTTGGGGAGAGTCGGGGGTAGTGGACTTCGGCTATACCGGTGGGCGACGGCAATGCCGGTGGGCGACGGCAATGCCGTCGCCCACCCAGCGAAGCCGTCGCCCGCCCGGAGAGGCCGAACATTTCAGCGTTCGCGCTCGAGCCACCAACACTGAGGAACAAGCCTACCCTGAGTTCCTGTCAAGCCGTCATACCAGGTGTCCCAAAGGAAGGAGCA